>CAZGHZ010000202.1:0-2510 GCA_964525655.1 uncultured Occallatibacter sp. | reverse complement strand
ACCTCGACCTCGGCCACGCGCAAGAGGTGAGCCGCGCCCTGGCCCATCCACTCCAGATCGACGTCATTGACGCGCACCACCTTGCGGCCGTGAATGTCGATAATCTGGCGGTCGATCAGGTCCTGCTGCAGATAGAGGTAGTTACTCTGATCCTCAAGCGGCGTCAAGGCCCCGGCCGAGCGCAGTTCAAGCGTGCCGGCAGGCGTCTCCATCACTTCTTGAGAGGGAACAATGCGCAGGCCGTCGCGGGTCTTGAGCACCAGGCCAGCCACCTTGCCCGCATCCTCGCCGGTGGCCACGGCGACGTCTTTGAGCCGCCCGCGCAGGTGGCCCTGTGCATCGGTCACCGGAGTACCGAGCAGCGCGGTTAGACTGATGCGGGCTGTGGTGCGGGGACGCATGAGGAGAGTGTATTACCTTGGGGGCGGGTTACGCCTGTGGATGCTGCGATTGAGAAGCTGATATCGCGAAGTGATCGCTACGCCTTCATCGCCGTACTTCTTCCACATCTCGCGGTTCTCCGCCCGAAATAAGTGCCAGCAACTGACGTAGAATCCTTCGCGGAACTGTGCGTTCGAGCCAATGTGGTTCAACAGTTCCCGCCTGTCATTTAAGTCGAGCGGGTGAAGGCCGAAGGTCGCCAGGTATTCCTCGAGCGGTAAACCTGCTCGCTCATCGGATAACAGATCGGCGCGGCAGAAATAAAGTTCCGAGGTCGCCATCAGATGACGACATTTGTCCATGTCGAGGAAGCGCCAGATCGCCGCTTTTTCGGTTTCTGGCTCAAGCTGACCGACATAGCTTTCGATGGGCAAGGTAGCGCAAGCATACCATTAAAACTTATCCGTACATTGAGAAAGGAATGTCGTGCCGATCCCCAGACCGGCTGTACTGGCGGCGTCCACGGCGCCAGAGATCTGCTGCGGGTCTGGAGACCCAAAGGACAGCCAACCAGGAGGTCGGCGCCACCAATTTGCGGATAGTCTGTTAGTCAAAATGGAACAGGTCGATCTCTGCTCGTTTCGCGCCCTGGAGCGCGAGCTGTCAACTATGGCAATAATGCAATGCACTTATCTAGAGTCCGCATTCGGTGCTGCAAAGAAATCGGCCAGGAAGACACTTTCTGATTTGTAGTTACCGGTTTGCCAACCTTCCTCGACTCTTCCTGGCGGCTGCCCGCGACCGCCGGCGGGACCGAAAATGGCATTGGCACGTGGTTGCCGGCATTGAATGCGTTCGAGTTCAGGTTGGATTGCGTCGGGCAGAGATAGAAACAGGTGCTCACTACCACGTCGCAAACCCGAGCCGATCGCCGCTGACGAATTATGACGCGTGTTTCGAGCAGATCAGGCGATGCCTGATCTGCTCTTCAATCTTCATTACCTGCGCCTCTACAGCAGTCCTGAGGCGTCCTGTCGATTACTGCACAGTGAGAATCACCTCAGTTGTATGGGTCAGGCCGCCTGCCGTGCCCGTCACGGTGATGGGGTAGTTTGCCAGTGAACGGGAGGCGGTGCCACCGCAACCTGTCAATGCAGCGGCCGAGGCGAGCGTAACGACTGCAATCAAGACTACGAGCAGCCACCGCGACGCCTTGCGCACGCGTCTCAGGCCGAAGCCGGCCAGTATCGCTGCTACCAAGCCGGAGCCGCCGATTGGCAACAGCGGCCAGCGAGTCGCGGCCGCGCTGGAGTTCGTGCTCACCGTCATGATCGAATTTGCCGGCGCCGTACCTGGTGTTACCGAGCTAGGAGAGAAGGTAGCGCTGTAACCGGAGGGCAGTCCGCTGGCCGAGAAGGTGACGGCGTTGGCGTAGGCTCCGAAGATCGGCGCCACCGTGATGACGTAAGCAGCCGGTAAGCCCGAGATCACAGCCTGCTGCGCCGGGGAGGCAGTGATGCTGAAATCATTGCCCGTCACGGTGAGTTGTACGGTGGCTGTCACCGGCGATAAGTAATCGGTTGTGTCTGTGGGCGTGAAGGTTACCGACAAAGTGGTTGTTCCCAAAGGCAGGACGGTTCCTGCTGCGGGCGAGTAGACAAATGTGCCGGCAACCGGGGTTCCATCATTGCTGGCTGTCGCATCCAGCTGCGAGGAGCTAAGTGCCGTACCGTAGGCGATCGGAGCCGATGCGTTCCAGGCGATGACGGGCGTTGCGGGGTTGATTGTGATCGAAACCGAGGCTGTAGCGGGCGTTAGGTCGGTTGTGTCGGAAGGCGTAAAGGTGACGCTGACGGTGTGCGCGCCTGCGGTGAGCACCGTGCCGGCTGCGGGCGAATAAACGAAGGTGCCCGGAACTGCGGAGGTCGCGTCGAGCTGTGTTGAGCTCAGCGCCGTGCCGTAGGTGATCGCGGCGGGGGCCGGCCAGTTGATAAGAGACGCGGCTTGGTTGACGACGATTGTGGTCGAAGCCTGGACCGTGCCGTAGTCCGTTGTGTCGGTGGGAGTGAAGGTCACGTTGAGGTTCTGCGTTCCAACCGGAAGGATGACGCCGGCAGCGGGAGAGTAAA
>CAZGHZ010000201.1:0-2744 GCA_964525655.1 uncultured Occallatibacter sp. | reverse complement strand
TCGTCGTTGCGCCGCGCCAATGCCTTTTCAATCCAGGTGGCGATCTGTCGCATCTCCGGCTCTTTCATTCCGCGCGTCGTCATAGCTGGCGTACCCAGCCGGATGCCCGAAGCCTTGAGCGGCGGATTCACATCGTAGGGAATCGTATTCTTGTTGACCGTGATGCCGGCCTTACCCAGCGCCAGTTCTGCCTCGGAGCCAAGAATGCCCTTCTGGAAGACGTCCACCAGCATCAGGTGATTATCGGTGCCTCCCGAGACGATGCGGAAGCCCGCCTCCTTGAGCTCCGCGGCCAGCACCTGCGCGTTGGCCACGATCTGCGCGGCATAGGTCTTGAACTCCGGCCTTAGTGCCTCACCAAGCGCCACTGCCTTTGCGGCGACAATGTGCATCAGCGGTCCGCCCTGCTGGCCGGGGAAGACAGACCTGTCGATCTCCTTGCCGATGGTCTGCTCCGGCTTGGGGCCGACGACATAATCCTTGCCGCAGACGATTAGGCCCGCGCGCGGTCCGCGCAGCGTCTTGTGCGTCGTCGTGGTCGTGATGTGCGCATGAGGCACCGGCGAGGGGTGAACCCCGCCAGCCACCAGCCCGGCGATGTGCGCCATGTCGAATACATAAACCGCGCCAACCTTGTCGGCGATCGCACGCATCCGCTCGAAGTCCCACAGCCGCGGATAGGCGCTGCCGCCGCCGATGATCACCTTGGGCCGCTCGCGTTCGGCAACCTCTTCCATCTGGTCGTAGTCGATCAGTTCTGTATCTTTGCGCACGCCGTAGAAGGTCGTGTGGTAGAGCTTGCCGCTAAAACTCAGCTTGTGCCCGTGGGTCAGGTGGCCGCCATGCGACAGGTCGAGGCCCAGGATCGTGTCGCCAGCCTTCAGAACGGCGCCGTAGGCCGACGCGTTGGCCTGCGAGCCGGAGTGCGGCTGCACGTTCGCGTACTCGGCGCCGAAGATCTGCTTGGCCCGCTCGCGTGCCAGGTTCTCCACCACGTCGGCATACTCGCAGCCGCCGTAGTAGCGCCGTCCGGGGTAGCCCTCGGCGTACTTGTTGGTAAAGATCGATCCCGCTGCCTCCAGTACAGCCTCGGAGACAAAGTTTTCGCTGGCGATCATCTCCAGCCCCTCGTGCTGACGGAGGGTTTCCTGGTCCAGGGCGGCGGCCACAATGGGGTCCGCTTCGGCGAGTGTCAAAGACATCCGGTCAGTCATAGTGAAATTCTAGCGCCTTTCTCCCGATCGATGCAGCGTCGCCGTCTACTCGATCGATTCGAAAAATCCATCCAGTGTGATCAATACTGATCAGCGAAGCTGACGCAGCAGGCGCAAACTATCTCCGGAGCACGTGTCATTTCCCAGATCGAACTCCACCCTGCCGCCCACTCGCAAAGGCGGCAGGGGCGTTTATCCCCGGCAAGATGTCCTCCAGCTCCAAACCCCACTCAATCGGCGGCTCATCCAGACAGAATCCGCTGTTTTCATCGATAATTGAATGGAATGCTGATGCGAACCTGCTGGCGACAACTCGTTCTTGCGATGGCTTTTGCCACGGCATCGCTGCCGGTCTTTGCCCAGACGGCAAGCCCGCAGAACCCCGGCATCGACGCTGCTCTGTTGGCCAAGGCCAATGCCGGCGATCCGGGCGCGCAAGTGCTCGTGGGTGAGAGCTATGCGGCGGGCAAGGATGTGGCCCAAGACCTGAAGCAGGCCGCGGAGTGGTACCGCAAAGCCGCGGACAAAGGCGACGTAGGCGGTGAGTTGCATCTGGCGGCGCTCTATCGCGACGGCGGCAAGGGGCTTTCCCGCGACATGGAGCTGGCCGCAGTCTGGTATCGCAAGGCCGCCGAACAGGGCGACGCAGGCGCGCAAGCCACTCTGGGCCTTCTCTACTCGTTAGGCCAGGGCCTGCCAAAGAGTGACGTCGAGGCTTATTTCTGGCTCGATCTGGCCGCGTCGGTGAAAGGGCCAAAGCAGGAGCGGTACGCCGACAACCGTCAGCTAATCGGTACCCACATCACCACCGATGAGCTTGAGGAGGTCCAGGAGCGCGTAGCTCAATGGCAGGCCGCACATCCACGGCGCGCCGATCCCAAGTAGTGTTAGCGTGGCTTGAAACGCGCCCTGTGTCAGGGCACGACCTTGCAGATTGCGGACGACTCGATCGGGGGATATGCCGGGGATTTGTCCCCCGGCAGAAAGACAATGAGTTGGCGATGCCAAAACAGGCTGCGGCAAAACTCACTTTCTGATAGTGGTCACAGCGTCTTGTCGGTCTTCGGGTACCAGTCAGAATGGGCCGACCACTGATGGCAGGACAGGCATTTCGTAAGTTCCCACTGTTTGAGACAGCCGGGGCAAACTCCACCGGTATCGAAGGTGTTCCACACGTAGCGACAGCTACACTGCCAACGGTCTTTGCTGTGCGGGGTCCAGCCGCATTTTGGACAGCGGATGTGGCCTTCGTCTCCGCCGGAGGTCTTCTCACGGTCTTCAACATCGGCCACCGGCAGAACGGGCGCCAGAATGAAGCAGCTTCCTGAATCCAAACGCACCTCCAGGGCCCCAACCCTATGGATCGCCGCGCGAGAAAACTTGCTTTCCGCCACCATTATCCCACCAGTCCAGGCCCAAGGCAGACGTTGAAGAAACGCACTGGATTCGCCCCTTGTCCGTCGGGCCCTTTTTTCCGTCCTTACGGCAAATCGCTTTCACCGGCCGGAGACTTGCCCGTCTCCGCAGGTT
>CAZGHZ010000200.1:0-2756 GCA_964525655.1 uncultured Occallatibacter sp. | reverse complement strand
GTCGGAGAATTCAGTAGCGCCTCCCATCCCACCGAAATGCAACATTTCGTAAAAGGGCTCTTGGCAAGAAAGTGGAAGAGTGTGGGATTTACGCGGCTTTCTGAAAAGCGACGAATTCGGTTCTTGTGGCCGCCAGCCGCTGCGCTTTCAGTAGCAGGTAGTTGAGATTGCGATAGCCGCGTCCGCGTCGCAGCAAGGCTTTGATATTGCCGTTGACCGCTTCCACTACTCCCAGCTTCACTTTGGTCCGGCAGTAGTTCAAGATTCCTTCCAGGTGGCGAAGCAGCATGTCGGCCAGTTTCTCCATTGGCTTTAGACGCTGCCAGCGCAGTTGATCGATCCAGCTCTTCAGGTAGCGCAACATCGCTTTTTCATACCTGTAGCTCCACAGCCGGTCCAAACTCTCCTTCAGAAGATACGCCTTCATAACCCGCCGGTTCAGGGCAAACAGGTCGTTGAGTTGCTGCTTCTTCTGCGTCGTCAGATTCACCCAGCGCGATAGCAGCAACCAGCGTTTGCCCTTCACCACCGCACGCGCGGCGCCTCCCTTGCGAAAGAACTCAGCCCGCCGCACCTCGTCCACAGCAGCGTTGGCGTGCTGCATGATGTGAAACTTGTCATAGATGATGCGACACTTGGGCATCCACTGCTCGATACTCTGCCGGAAGGGATCCCACATATCTACACAGGCAGCCTGAACCGCGCCGCGCTGAAATGGGCTCAACCGCTTTTCAAAGAATTCATCGAGAGTGTCTTTCTTCCGGTCTTGGCCGAACCACACGGGTTCGGCGGCATCCAGATTGCTCACCACTGTGATGAACTTCTGCTTCTTGCCCAGATGGATCTCGTCCACTCCCATGTCGCGTAATGCAGGCTTCTTGCGGCTTGCCGACCAGCGCTGAAGATAGCGCAGATCGATGGCCCGCACGGTGTTGGTCGAAAGACCAAACTGCAATGCAACGCGCCGCGCCGCCGCGCTCTCGCAGGCCAGCCCCACTGCATCCTCGAATCGCTTACTGAACGGAGCTTTGCCCGGCAACAGAGGCACCTTCTCTGCCCTTACACCACAGTCCGGGCAACGCAGCCTGTACAACTCCACCACCACCGTCGTCAGGTACTCGGACCAGGGAAGATCACGTACTTCCCGCTCGTAGGTCTCCGCAATAATGCATGCCAAATGACCGCATCCCGAACAGACCAGATGCTTGTTTCCTCGTTTGCGCCGCACCCACAGCTTCAGCCGCTTGGCCCGCTCATCGATCTCGGCCCGGTATACCTTGTACCCAGGCCAGCCCAGTACCCTCGTCCAGTCGCTCTCCCTCATGGAAACGAGTGTAACCCGATTCACACAATCTCAAAATCCCCGCAAAACAAGGCTTTTCCCAGATTCTTGCGCAGAGCCCGTAAAAGAGGGCTTCGGGTTGACATTGATTCGAGAGGGAACCGAACTTGATCCTGCTCTGACCACACGGCCGATCTTCGGCGTTGACTGGACCGTGGACACTGCGTTTATCTACCATCGCGAACGCATACCCCCCACAATTCCGATTCTTGTGAGACACCTCCGGCGGCACATTGCCATTTCGCTCAAAGGAAAGGATCCAACTGAAACGCTCGGTTTACCCATTTCAAAAAATGACGGCCGCAAGAGACCAAAACGCTCCAACGGGACGGATTCCGCCCAATTGAATATGCTCGATTGGAGAGAGCAGGCATGAGCGGAGAATGCTCCAGTAAGACGGGTCCTTTCGCGAATGTCGTTAACTAAAAGTGAATGGGTGTTAACTACAAACGAATAGACAGCGGGAAGAAATCGTCATACGCTCACGGCAAATAGCGGCTTCTAGGGAGCCGCTGGAGGTGCCGATGAACGTCCTGCTAACACCCGTCCTTCGGCGCGGGATTGCTCACGGGCAACACCTGCGTTGGACGCGCTCCATCCTTTGTCTTGTCACCCTGCTCATTGTCCTTCCGGCGCTCGCTGAAGCGCAGTTCATCAACTCGCCTTTCGACACCGGACTTACCTCGCTCCAATCTCTCTTTACAGGCACTGTCGCCAAGGTGGCCAGTCTGATCGCCATCGTCATTGGCGGCTACCAGTTCGCGCATGGAGAGCCAGGCGCGAAAAAAGTTGCAGCCAGCGCAGCAAGAAGAAGCCCTCGCCGCCTGCTTTCGTGAAGACTACGTCAGGGGGGGAAACCTCGTCACATTCTGCTTCCCGTCCGCCAATTGCAGGAGTGGATTGAGCGCCACATCCTTTTGGAACTGGACTCCGCTCCCTTTCCGAAAGACGACTCGGAGTTGGTACCCGAGGCCGGAGCATGCATCACCTGTCCACGGCGCACCGGTTTCAATACGCTGCTTTTCGCTGAGATCAAGGCAGATGCTTGCACTTCGCCAGATTGCTACCAGAGCAAGGTTGACGCATTCGTTGCAAAAACGATTGTGGCAAAGCCAAAGCTGGTACAGATCACACGCGCATTCGGCAAACCGCAAGAAAACAGTCCAGCAATTCCGCGTAACCAGTATGTCGAGATTCGCGCGGAGAAGCCAACCAACCCGAAACAGGCCGAATGGCCGGAGTACAAAACCTGCAAGTTCACCACCGAGGCCATCGTCACAGAAGGCTCTGACAAAGGGGAGATCAGGCGGATTTGCTCAAACGCTGATTGCCCGATTCACCATCCAAAGAAGGCAAAGGCTCCCACACTGGAGGCAACGCTATGAGCGCAACCACTACCGACACCCCCCAGGTT
>CAZGHZ010000199.1:0-2793 GCA_964525655.1 uncultured Occallatibacter sp. | reverse complement strand
CGCCCACCGGGCAAACCTGCTCGCAGGGTGCGTTCTCGCAGTGCTGGCAGGCCATCGGCTGGAAGTGGGCTCGCGGCGCGGCCAGATCGCCTTCAAAGTAGGTGTCGATCCGGAGCCACTGCATATTGCGCCCGATCCTCACCTGCTGCTTGCCGACGACGGGAATATTGTTCTCCGCATAGCAGCTCACGATGCAGGCATTGCAGCCCGTGCAGCTATTCATGTCGATCGACATGCCCCACGCGTTGGCCTCGTTGTACTCCCAGTTGGGAAAGAGCGTGTTGTTCCTGTCGGTCTTCTCGCGTCCCGGCCCCTCGTTGGCAAAGCCGGGATTGGCCTTGTACTCATCCAGCGTCGCATAGCGAATGATGCCGCGCTCGTTGATCGCCTCATCGGCTTCCAGCGAATTGTTGTTGCGGCCCTCGGGCTGGCCAAACTTCGTGCCGCGATGGTCCTGGAAGTGGCTCTTGGTGATCGCCACGCCCCACTTGCCCTCAACCTTCTTCATCGAACCGACCGCGTAAAACGGCGAATCCGACGGACGAATCAAATAGGCATTGAAGCCCGCGCCCGAACCTACGCGCCCCGCAAACCGGCGCCCATAGCCCAGATGCACCGTAACCGAGTTATCAGGATGCCCCGGCGCAACAATCACCGGCGCCTTCACCGAGCGGCCATTCACAGTCAACTCGACGATGTCGTCTTCTTCGAGGCCATACTTGGTCAGCGTAGCGCCAGATACAATCGCCGCATTGTCCCAGCTAAGATTCGTAACCGGCTTGGGTAGTTCCTGCAGCCAACCAACATTCGACCACCGCCCGTCATAAACATTAGGGTCCGGCCGGAAGATGATCTCGAAAGATTCCTTTGGCGAAGGCGTGGGAACTTTAGCTTCGAATGACACGCCCTTGAGGTACGGTTGGCTACTCACATTTGTAGTTCCGTCAATCCAACCTTGATGCAGCGCCTTGCGCCAGCCGCTTTCAAAGTCACCCTTAATGACTGGCTTCCAAGTCAGCCTTACTGCTTCGTATGGACTCAATCCCGGCTCATCGAGCAGCGCCTGCAAGAAGTGGTGCGCTGTCTTGCCACCATAGAGCGGATCAATCATCGGCTGAACAATCGAAGCCGTGCCATCATAAGCGCGAACATCGGACCACGACTCCAGAAAATGCGCTGCGGGAATGTGCCATTGTGCTTCGTGACCCGTCTCGTCATAATGCGATCCGAGATGCGCGGTCACCTTGGCCTTTTCAAAGGCGGTCGAAAAATGTAAATCGGCGGGAGCGTTGTAAATCGGGTTGGCATTTAAGATCACTAGACAATCCACTTTCCCAGAGTTCAGGTCGGAGACAAGTGATTTGATACCGTCCAACTGCGAAACCGTAGCAGCATTCGGATCGCCGATGAGCAACGCCTGCTTTCCGTAGGCACTGACCGCTGTATTTATCGCCGACGCCATCGCCCGGACATACATATCCTGGTGAATTCCAGGGATAACCACACTCTTGCCCTCATGGGCTTTCAACTCCTTCGCCAACGCGGCCAAGTAATTCCTTTGTTCATTGGTCCAAGCATAGGCCGGAGGCTCGATGCCGTTAACCCCAACAGCTTTCGCCAGCTCCGCCGCAAACGCCGGAATCTCGCTTGCCCTCAACCCGAGCCGATGCTCGGCCTTCATTCCCGTCGTGGTTGGCGTGGACTCAATCGCGTACAGCCGATTCAGCTTCGATGGGTCTTTGCGACGCTCCGCATATTGGCGGGTCAACTTATGGAAGCCGGGATAACTCGCACCCGAAAGAAAATCCGCATCGAGCGAAACGATCACATCAGCCTCGGCCAAATCATATTGAGCATTCAGCCCGCTCGCCAATGCCGTCCCGGCGATCGCCGGGTCATACTGCACCAGCGTCGCCTTCGGAAATTTCGCCTGTACTTCCTTCCACTGCCGCGCCAGCGTAGGCGACGTGATCGTCTCGCTCAGGAAGTAGATCCCAGTCCCATCCTCAGTGCTCGCGACCTCCTTCCGAAACTCCTGCGCAAACTCTGCCCACTCGCGGTTCTCGCCGCGATAGGTCACATGCTGCGAGCGGTCAGGATCGTAGAGGTCGAGCAGCGTCGCCTGGGTAAACGGGTCCGACGAGCCCTGGTTATAAGGATGCTCGGGGTTGCCGTCGATCTTGATGGGGCGGAACTGGTCGGTCTTGACCAGCAGCGGCACCGCGCCCGTAACGAAGGGATGCGCCGTGGCAAAGTACATGGGCTTGCCCAGGATCAAATCCTCCGGCGCTTTGCCGTAGGGATAGATTGGTTCATCGGGCTGCTTCGTGCATCCGGCAAGCCCGGCCAGCGCCATCGACGCGCCCATGAGCTTCAGAAATCCGCGCCGCGAAACCGGATCCACCCACTCCGATGCCGCCGAAGGGAACTCCTTCTCAACCGCAGCCTGGAACTCCGGCGTCCCAGCCAGCTCGTCGATCGAGCGCCAATATCGTTTGCCCTTAACACCCTGGAGCTTTTCGCGAACCGCGGCCAGCGTCATCGGCTTGCTGCTGTCTTGAAAGGGCATGGCTTTAGACGTGCCGTTCAGGATGACAGAAGGGCTGTCGGGCTTTAGCCCCTGAGGCAAAGATCTCTCCGCTGCATTCGATCCCTCAGCGGCTAAAGCCGAGTCCTGCAAGCACACAGTTTCGGCACGACTGAAGTCGTGCCCTTTCAAAGCCGCCATCTTTTCGACGTTTTCGCGCTCGCTCATCGGTGGCAGACCTCGCAACTGGTCAGATCCTTCGGAGT
>CAZGHZ010000198.1:0-2824 GCA_964525655.1 uncultured Occallatibacter sp. | reverse complement strand
ACCTCGCACCTGAGCTACTGCAAGCTCTTCAACGTGATGGACCGCTGCGAGGCGCTGCGAACGGCCTATTCGCCGGATCTCTTCGTGACCAAAGCGACGCCGCCTACCTTCTGGTTTCATACCTTCAACGACAAAACAGTGCCGGTGGAGCAGGGGTTGCGGTTTTATGAGGCGCTGGTCAAGGCGGGCGTCCCGGCCGAGGCGCATATCTTCGCCGATGGGGCTCACGGTTTCGGTCTGGGCAAAGGAGACGCGGCGCTGGACCAGTGGCCCGGACTGCTGGAGACCTGGCTGCGAGCCCAAGGGTTGTTGGAGCGGGCCGGCCCGGTTGCGAAGCCGTAAGAAATGGGCCCGAAGACGGCTGGCGCAGTATCGGACAGGTTGAAGAAACTTCCGTTTACCGGTGATCCAGGCGGAGCGTTGTGAAGCTGGCTTACCCACTTCGGGCAGTTATTGCCGTCAACTGACTTCACATACCGGATTGATTCCTCAAGCGAATCTCTTGCCTGAACAGCTTCAATAGCGGAGGCCAAGTTTGATCGGGAATTCCTCTTCGCCGTCTTCGAGTTCGGGCATCGAGCAGTACTCCCTGATCAGTGCGCGATGGCGGTTTTGGATCGCCAGGTGCGCAACGGCAATGAAGGCTGCGGCAAGAATGAAGTAGATGAAACCATTCTCCACCCATGGTTCAAAGATCAGTGGAATACATGCCGCGGCAGGAACGAAGACGAAGTATTTGAGGACGGAAACGGCGAGGTTGGATTGCTCAACGACCGGTACACTCGCGAACGGAACAGTCTTCACGTTGAAGAAGAGAATGTCAGTCAGCAGCAGAGACATCCCCGCAGCGGTGAGTAACTGGCTTGCCCTAGCGGGCCATGTGAGCAATTCCGGAGGGGCGATGGCGCGAAATGCAAAGCAGAAGCAGAATGCAATGGCTACTCCCCAGAGACAAACCCAAGTCTTAACAGCCTGCAACTGCTCGATTGCACTGTCGAAGCTCGGCGGCCTGCCGTGCACAGCGCGAAAGGCCCAGGTACCCTGCTGATTGCCGGGAGACGCAAAAGCCATGCGCAGTCCGGTGATCACCCAGAAGACGATGACTCCAATAGCCGCTCTCTGGCCGTCGGCGGAGAATACGATCCCTAATTCATTTTTGGCGACATGAACACGCAGGACGATAGCAATGACGAAGGAGAGACCCGCTCCGCCGCAGATCACAAGATAAATGCGATAGCGCTGAACGCGCAGCAGGGTTTGACTGATGAAGTGAAAGACGGCGCGTCGAATCGGCGACCGAAACAAAGTGAGATGAAGCAGCCTATTCAGCGGCAACGCAATCCAGTTGCGCGTGTTGCGCGTACCCGAGCCCTCCATCAGTTGGCGCATTTTGCGCAGGTATGCAACCGGATAGCTAAGCAGAACGAGTCCGGAGACAATCAATGAAGCCGCGCATCCAAGTTTCGCGAGCCGGGCAAGGATCGGCAGTGCGGATGCTCCTTCTATGAGACGCTGATAAATGCCTAGAAACCAGAAGGGAGGAAAGCAGAAGGCAAAAACGCTGCCTGTTCTTAGACCGGGTGCAACCATGATGGAGATCACTGGAAACAGCAAGAGCATCATCAACAATGCCGTAATCAATAGCCCTTGCAACAAGAGAGAGATTCTGCGGAAGACGCGCTCGCCGAGCAAGGTTAGAAGTGTGCCCTGCAACGCGAGTACGAAGGCCGCTGCGAAGAAGCCGCTGCCTGCCACAGCAAGCAGATGACCAGCGACGACCCTCGCGATGTTCGGCGGATCGACGATGATGGGAAAGAACAGTAGAGCAAGAAGATTCGCGTCGAAGAGCAAGCCGAAGATGAAAACCAGAATGGCGGCGATGCGCGCCATGAAAAGCCTGCGATCCGGGACCGGAAGCGTTGTCAGAACGAAGATATCCAGAAGATCGGGAAAGAAAAGATCCCATTCAAAGACCGTGGCGATTCCCATTACGACGAAAGAATAAACGATGAAGAAGAGATGATGATTGACCTGCACCCAGTAGGAAGGCGGACTCGGCGGCCATCCGTAAAAGGGATGATAGAGCGGCCAGAGATACAATGAGAAGATAAACCCCGGAAGACCGGCTGCACAGGCGATTTGAACCATGCGCGTCTTGGCGTCGCCGTCGGGCGAGGCGGCTTCGTGGTTGAAGAAGCGCTCAAGAAAATGGCGCACGAGCAGCGAGAACTGGCTGCGCTCGGGTTGCCGCACAGGGCCCAGCGCGGCCTGCGCGTTTAATGAAAGCACATCGGGCGGCGACATGGTGAGAAGACGCTCGAGGGTGTCAGACATGAGTCTGCATCACCTCAACCATTTTCTGCGCAATGCTCCTGGTTTCCTGCTGCTCGACAAGTTGCGTGAAGACGCTCTCGAGATTGGGAAGATGCATCAGTTTCGCCAGTTCCGACGGGTGAGCATCGGCGAGAATCCTGCCTTTTGCAATGACAATGACGCGATTGCAGATCTGTTCGACGACCTCGAGCACGTGCGAGATATAAATGACTGCTTTGCCTTGCGCCGCAAGCAACTCGAGCAGATCTTTGAAGAGCCGCGCCGAGAGGACGTCAAGGCCGGAAAGAGGTTCATCGAAGATGAGCAGCTTGGGATCGTGCAGCAGGGCTGCGGCGATCAGCACACGCTGCTTCATTCCCTTCGAGTAAGTAGAGATCGGCGAAAACTGCCAAGATTCAAGATTGAGCAGCCTGAGCAGGCCAGTTGCCTTGGTTTCGATCAGCGATTCGCCGAGTCCGCGAAGCCTGCCCACCAGTTGCAGGTATTCGAG
>CAZGHZ010000197.1:0-2892 GCA_964525655.1 uncultured Occallatibacter sp. | reverse complement strand
ACGGCCCCAAGGGCGTCGGCGCGCTCTACGTTCGCCGGCGCAATCCGCGCGTGCAGATCGCAGCGCAGATCGACGGCGGCGGCCACGAGCGCGGCATGAGATCCGGCACATTGAACGTCCCCGGCATCGTCGGCCTCGGCAAGGCCTGCGAGATCGCCCAGGAAGAGATGGAGAACGAAGCGGCCTATCTGCGCGGACTCCGCGACGGTCTTAAGGCGCGGCTCGAATCGGAGCTCGACTACGTCCACGTCAATGGCTCGATGGAGCATCGGCTTCCCGGCAACCTCAACATGAGCTTCGTCTATGTCGAGGGCGAGTCGCTTCTGATGGGTATCAATGACGTAGCCGTCTCGAGCGGTTCGGCTTGTACCTCCGCGACACTTGAGCCGTCTTATGTATTGAAGGCTCTGGGACTGGGCGACGATGTAGCGCATAGTTCCATTCGATTTGGGCTGGGCCGTTTCAACACCCAGGCCGAGGTGGATTACGTGGCAGCCAAGGTGATCGATGTGGTGAAACATCTTCGCAAGCTTTCGCCGCTCTACGAGATGGTGCAAGAGGGCATCGACCTGACGAAGATTCAATGGGCGGCACATTAGAAGGCAGTGAAGAAGTGAAGGCGCGAGGAAGTGAATAAGTGGGCGGTTTTGGAGTCTTACAGCGTTGCGCTCTAGAGGTGCAACGGCTTCTCGCGGATGAAAAGGGCCACGGACCACAATTCACTCTTTCACTTATTCACTGATCGCTGTTCACTGACAACTGTTTTTCGCGGCTTCCCCCGCAGAGGAGTGACACATGGCATATAGCGACAAGGTAATCGACCACTACAACAACCCCCGCAACGTGGGCCAACTGGACAAGGCTTCGACCGAGGTCGGCACCGGGCTGGTGGGCGCGCCGGAGTGCGGCGACGTGATGCGGCTGCAGATTCGCGTCAACCCCGAAACTCAGGTGATCGAGGAGGCCAAGTTCAAGACCTTCGGCTGCGGTTCGGCGATTGCAAGCTCTTCGCTTGCGACCGAGTGGATCAAGGGCCGCACCGTCGACGACGCCCTGGCCATCAAGAACACCGACATCGTGAAAGAGCTGTCGCTGCCGCCAGTGAAGATTCACTGTTCGGTGCTGGCCGAGGATGCGATTCGCGCGGCCATCGGCGACTGGAAGAAGAAGAACGGCGCTACGGTAGCGGCAGAAAGCTCTGTCGCGACTGCACAGTAAGAAGGCAAGTATGGAAAACATGGTAAGCATCGAATCGAAGCCGTCGCGGGAAGCATCCGCACCGCCGCCTGCCGCACCGCAGGCGCCGCCGGTTCAGGGCGTTCATGTGACCGAGCGGGCCGTCAAACGAATCCGTACGGCAATGGCGAAAGAAGGCGTCTCGGCGACCGAAGGCGGACTGCGTCTCGGCGTGATGGGCGGCGGATGCTCGGGGCTTTCCTACTCGATTAAATTCGACACCCAGCCACGCGAGCGCGACCGCATCTTTGAGTTCGACGGCGTGCGGGTCTTCGTCGATCCAAAGTCGTTTTTGTATCTGAACGGCATGACTCTCGACTATGAAGAGACGCTGATGCGGCAGGGCTTCAACTTCATCAATCCGAACTCCACGCACTCCTGCGGCTGCGGTTCGTCGTTCTCATAGCAGACTTCAGATTTGTGAGAGTTCAATCATGTTCAAGACGCTCGATTCCGCTGTTCCGGTTGCTTGCTGGTCCTGCTCCATCGGCCACAACGACTCCACGCTCTTTTGCCCGCATTGCAGCAAAATTCAGCCTCCGCCGGGCGGGGATTATTTTTCCGTCTTCAGTATCGAGCCCAAGCTCAATCTTGACTTGGCAGAACTGGAGCATGAGTTTCACCGCCTGAGCCGCAAGCTGCATCCCGACCGCTTCGCCCGCGCACTAGAGAATGAAAAAGAGTGGAGCCTCGCCGATACGGCACTGCTCAACGACGCCTATCGCACCCTCAAAGACCCGTTGCGCCGCACCGAATACCTGCTCAAGCTGCAAGGCGCGGAAATCGGCGAAGAGCAAAGTGGAAAGGACCGTGTAGACCCTTCGCGCGTTCCGGCCGATCTGCTCGAAGAGGTCTTCGAGCTCAACATGCAGCTCGAGGAGATGCGCGCGAATCGCAAAGTGGAGGAGGACGACCCCGACCTCGAAGCCAGCCTGGTCGCGGCAAAGGAAAAGTTCGACGGCCTGCTCGCGGCAGTCGACGAAGATCTAAGCGCCGAGTGGGACGAGTGGGACAAGGGTGGCGTGGCTACACGTGGCGCAGCGCAAAAGAAGATGGTGGCCCTGCTCGATCGGAGGCGCTACCTGAGCAATCTGGTTCGCGACGTAAACGAAGTTTTGGGAGCCTGAGAACGCATGGCGGAGTTGAACTTGATTGACCGCGTAGTTGGAATCGACTTAGGGACCACCAACTCTCTGGTCGCAACCATGGAGGGCGATACGCCGTTTGTGATTCCCGGCGTTGACGGCTCCAATCTTGTGCCTTCGGTAGTCGCTCTCGATCCAATGCCACCCAATGGTTCTCGCCCCACCGTCACCGTGGGCAACAGCGCGCGCAAGTCACTGATCGAGACTCCCGAGCGGGTGATCTATTCGGTAAAACGGCTGATGGGCCGCAGCCTTGCGGAGGTTCAGGACGAACTGAAGCTCTTCCCCTTCCGCCTGGCCGGCGATGTGCAAGACGGAGAAGTCCCGCGCATCCAGCTCGGTGAGCTTCGCTTCACCGCGCCCGAGATATCGGCCTACATTCTTCGCCAACTCAAACGCAACGCCGAGCGCTTCTTTGGCGCGCCCGTCACGCAGGCCGTCATCACCGTGCCCGCTTACTTCAACGACGCGCAGCGCCAAGCCACCAAAGACGCGGGCCGCATGGCCGGCC
>CAZGHZ010000196.1:0-2950 GCA_964525655.1 uncultured Occallatibacter sp. | reverse complement strand
CCGATACTCGTGAAAAGCGCAAGGGTCTTGAAGACTACGCCCGCGATCAATATCTCGCCAAAGCGCTAACCCGCGTCGACCGCGGTGATGGAAAGGACCTGACGAAGCCCTTTGTACTCAAATTGGACATGGCTGAAGCCAAGCGCGGCAACACACTGATTGACGATGCTGCACTTGCAATCCCATTCTCCGGTGTCTTCTATCGGCTTCCCGAGTGGTTCAGAACGGACCCAAAACTCAAGGGAGAAAAGCTCACGCCGCAACAGGAAGACGATCAGAAGCGTGCGATTGCCGCGCGCGCAACGACCTATGACGTGCATCCCTTCCTCACAGAATGGCGTTATCGCATCACTCCACCGGAAGGCTTTATATTGCGTGCTTTGCCGGAGGACAAGAAGATCGAAATGGGTCCGGCTCTGCTGACGCAGCACTACGAGCAGGATGCAAAAGGGATCATAACCGCCGACCTGCGCTTCAGTACCGGCAAACCGCATTATTCGGTAGATGAAGCGCTGGCTTTGCGCGAGGCTGTGCTCTCCTCCTACAAACAGGACATGATCACGATCCTCTTCGATCAGCAGGGATCCAAACTAATGGCCGCTGGCAAGATTCGCGAGGCTCTTGCCGCCGATCGCGCGCTGATCGATCAGCATCCCGCCAAGGCGCTGCAACATGCACAGATAGCTTACGCGCTGCTCAAAGCTGGCATGGGTGATCGGGCTCGTGCCGAGGCACTTCAGGCGACGAAATTAGATCCGAAATCGGCCGTCGCTTTCAAGACGCTCGGCTGGATGTGCCAGTTTAATGCGATCGGCATTCAGTACAGCCAAGGTTTCGATTGGGATTGCGCCTCGACGGCCTACAAGAAGGCAATGGAACTCGATCCGGACGACACAAATAGTCTCATCAATCTTAGCGTGCTCAACGAATACGATCACAACGGAGATCGCTACAGTCCGCATGCAGCCTTAGCAGATGCCGTGCGTCTCTTTCGTTCTCTGCTCGACAAAGATAAGGATGTTGGCGAGCAGTATCAGAACAATCTGCTCTATGATCTGCTCTACAGTAATCAGTACAAGACGCTCTTGCAGGAACTGGACAAGCTGCCTTCGTCAGTCAATCGCGATGCTCTTGGAATCTCAGCAACTGTTGCCATGGAAGGGGGACAAAAGGGAATCGCCGCCGGCATTGCCCGCGCAGACCACCTGACTGCCGGTGCGGATGGCCGAAGCTCAGCCCTTGCCGCAGCCGGTAATCAACTCCTCTACTTGCGCATGTATCCCGAGGCGGCCGAGATGCTCGCCGCCAGTGCTGTAGGGCAAAGTGACTCTGCATCCACGACCCAGCGTGTTAGCGTTTTCCGTCAGCTCTCCCGTTGGAATGGCGATTTTCTTCCTGTATCCGATCCACGCAGCGTGGTTCAGCGCATGATGCTGGCCGTCATCACTGGCCAACTGGATGATAAGCTCGCCAACGAACTGCTCGCACGCCACGCCTATGGTTCAACACTTGAGTGGCAACGCAATCTCGAAAAGGTGGATCAAAGCCGCGGCATGTTACATGACATGGCAACGCACTCCAGCCTGCCCGCAAATGCTCTGCTTGATCTGATCGCAGGCAATCTTAAACTCAGTGTTGAAGGTGACGACACCAGTGGTCACAAAGTGACTACGCACAGTCTTGGGGCCAAAAGCCAGAGCTTTTTTGTTGTGAAGGAAGACGGACACTTTAAGATCGTCACCGAGGGTGCAACTCCCTCTGAAGCTGGCAATGAAGCTCTCTATCTGCTGAGCATTGGTCATGATTCGGAGGCACGTTCCTTGCTCGACTGGATGCGTGACCGGATGCACAAAGGCGGCGGCGACGACCCACTCTCGGGCCCCCTGATGCCGCGTTTCTGGTCGGTGGGCGATGCTGCCGAACACAAAACCATGGTACGCGCCGCTGCTTCGCTTGTGGCAGATAATGTCGGCATTCGAGAACTGCTACCCGCGTTGCAAGCAGACTTGAAGAATGCAACCGACGAGCAAGAACGCCTGAACCTTGAGCTGCTTCTCGGTTCCTGCTACAAAACCGTGCAGGATGGCGCGGCTCTGAGAGCAGTCAGTTCTGAAGTCATTGCGAAATATCCCGATTCCTATGTAGCCATCGAACTCGTAGCCGATGCAGATGCGATGCTGAAAGATTGGACCAGTTCGAACTCGATCTTCACCGCTCAGCTCGTCAGACATCCCGACGACGAAAACCTGCTGCGTATGAAAGCTCGTGCTGAAGAAGCGCAGGGCGATTTTGTCCAAGCTCGGGCAACCCGCCAAAAGCTCTTTGACAACGGCAAAGCCACCTCCAACGACTACAACGGATATTCATGGACGGCGCTCTTCGATAACAAGATCGATGCCGATGTCATTAAGGCAGCGCAACAGTCCAATATGCTCAGTCACAATGCGAACTTCGGCGACATGCACACTCTCGCCTGTCTATATGCCAGCCAGGGCCGCACCACCGAAGCGCGTGATCTGCTGCTGAAGGCAATGACAGTGGCAAACCTCTCCGAACCCAACTCCGAGATTTGGTACGCTCTTGGTTCCATTTATGAGCAATACGGTGTCGCCGACGCAGCCATCGAAGCCTACCACAAGGTGGAAAAGCCCGAAGGCCGGATCTACCCCACGAGCACCTGGCTGCTGGCTCAAGCGCGCCTGAAGGCTCTCGGTGCAAGCTAGCAGATGGGCAAAGCTAGCCAGGCGCGAGACAATCTGCCTTGCATTGCAGAACCATCGATCTATTGGTGGAACAATTCAATCTGGGATTTCGAAATAGAAAGCTGATTTCACTTGTAAGTGGCTCTTGCATTGTCGAGAAAAGCATGGTATTAAATAAGTGAAGGATTGAAATCAATGCGCGTCATGTTAGTCAACTCCGATCGCCTCTCATTGTCCAGCTATCTGCT
>CAZGHZ010000195.1:0-2991 GCA_964525655.1 uncultured Occallatibacter sp. | reverse complement strand
CATCTGCGGCGTTACCTGGAATTGCTGTTCAATCAACCCCGTTCGCAGGATCATTTGGCCCTGGGAGTCAACTTCCCCCTCCCAAAATAACTCAAACTCAGGAGCAAAGTATGAATACAAAGATTTTCAGCGCATTGGCCCTTGCAACTTCAATGCTTATCGTTGTGTCATTCAGCCCCGAGCTTGCGCAAGCACAGGAGTCCAAGTCTCTTTATCCGGCCATGGCTCCCGTCGACCAATACCTTATCGCCGATCACGACGCCGAGATCGCTCTGGCAAAAAGCGCCGCCCCGCCGGCACTTTCGAGCGACGCCAGTGTCCTGGTGCTCGCAAGGGACGGCTACCATACGGCAATTGAAGGCAAGAACGGTTTTACCTGTCTCGTCGAGCGGTCCTGGATCTCTCCCTTAGACAGCACGGATTTCTGGAATCCTAAGTTGCGCGGGCCCGTCTGCTACAACCCGCCAGCGGCGCGCAGCATTCTGCCCTATACCATTCTCAGAACAAAGCTGATTCTGAGCGGGCTCTCCAAGGAGCAGATGGTCGAGAACATCCAATCGTCCCTGGCCGCTAGCCTGCTGCCCATGCCCGAGCAGGGATCCATGTCGTACATGATGTCGAAGAGCCAATATCTAGGCGACAGTGGCGGGCACTGGCATCCACATCTAATGTTTCATCTCCCCCACATGGGCGCCGCGAGCTGGGGCGCGAACCTGCCCGAGTCCCCGGTTGTGCTCGATACGGATCATCACGAGGGGCCGGAGCCGGAGACCATTTTTATGGTTCCTGTCGATCATTGGTCCGACGGAACCTCGGCAATGTCTGGTGATTTCGCTTCGCATCAGCACTGATTTGCCTGCGCGTCGCTCTCAAACTGCTGGTGCCCGGAAGCGGAGCCGGCCAGACAAAGTCCCACTTTTCAGTTTCAAACGCGTGCATGATGAACCGAACTGAACCATCTGAGATCTTTCATTGGCAAGAGACTCACTCTGCGCTTGTTGGAAGGACAGGGCCGGACAAGAAACAAAAATGTCGAAACAGAACTGGAGAGGCATCAACGGTGCCGGCGCCTTCCAATAACTGCAATTGAGAAGAATCAACAATGACAAAGTGGGTGCCAGGATATCGTTACATCGGGCAATCCTATTTGGACGCGATAAAGGGTAAAATACAGGTAATGTGCAATCATAGAGGGATCCGCGGCGCAGCCTGACATTGGGGCGGGCTGTGCCCCAGGACCAGACATGGAGAGAGTATGCACGCCCATGGATGAGTAGTTCTGGTCTGGCCGGAAGTTCAGATCAGCAGAGCGATTCCTGCCCACCCTAAATGAAGTTCAAGGCTCGAATTTCCGGGACTACACATAGGGAAACGGAAGTTAATGAATGGCGACCTGCCGCAAAATGGCGAGAGACAGGAAGATGGTTCGAGTTCCTTATCTTGTTCATGTGTAATCAGTTAATGATATAATTCGGGCCTGTAGCTCAACGGTTAGAGCAGGGGACTCATAATCCCTTGGTTGGGGGTTCGAATCCCTCCGGGCCCACCAACTCTTATTCGAACCGCGATTGGGTGCAAAACCGGCACAGTGATTGGACATGGAGAACTACCCACATCGCGCTGGCCCTCGGCCTGGCCGCCTGCCAGAAGGGTTGTTGCGTGCGCTTCACTACGGCAGTTGCCATGGTGCATGAGCTGATCGAAGCCAAGGATGATAAGCGCCTGCTGCGCTATCAAAAGCAAATGGGTTCTTCGTCACATTTGGTGAACCACGTTTGTTACTTTTTCTGACCGAGGAAGCGCGCTAGAAGAGTGGTAGGCTCTGGCGGTCTCCGGCAGAAGCCGATCAATCAGCGAACCTTGGTGCCGGATCCCTTCAACATCCCTGGAGCAAAGGACCACTTGAACGACATGTTCACCGCCTGAAGCTGATCAAGCGCTCCATGTACGGCCGCGCCAAATTCGACCTGCTCCGCCTCCGCATCGTGAATGCCGAATGAAGTCCTCGTCTTCAAGCAGATATCGAAATCCTGAAACCACTTCACCAAATGTGACGAAGAACCTTAGACTGGCCTGATTTTGCTCTACCCCAGCGGCTTGATTTCACTCTGGCCATGACAGTGATGGGAAGCTTCAGCGGATTGCTGACGACGCCCTCTGCGATTGAAACCAAAAAATGGGGCAGACTTGGATCTGGAATCATGTGAAGATCCGCCGTCAACCGGGCTTCGGAAGATCATCGCTACACCGGCGGAGGTAATTTCGGACGGCGGGGTCGCTTTCTAGGCCGATCGCCAGTTGATATGCGTGTCGCGCAGCGTCATACGATCCGATGCGACCCAGCAAGTTGGCGCGCGCGGCCCAGTACGGCTGATACGAATCCATCCGCCGGTCTGCGCCCGCAGCTTCCAATATCGCAAATCCAGCGTGTGGACCTTCTGACTCCGCTATGGCCAGCGCGTGGTTGATGAATGCAACGGGCGAACTCGTCAACCGTACCAGAGCGTCGTACAGGCTAGCGACGACGTCCCATGACACGGATCCAGTGCGGGCGCCCTCCACATGCGCCGACATAAGCCGTGTAGGCTGCACCGCCCTGCTGCTGCTGCTCAGTTGTCATCCGGCCCCAGCCGGACTCATCGACGTAAAGAGTCAGTAGGTATTGCATCAAGTCCTCCGTCATGGATTGCAGGCGTTGACCGCCTCATCCACATGACGGCTGGACTCTCGGCAAATCGACAACATGTCTGGAATTATTTCAGATATTCTGCATGGCACTCGGGAATGGCGGAGTCAAGTCCCTGTCGCCGAGGCTCAAGTTGAGCCTCGGGTTCGCGGATTTCTGGGTACCGTTCGTATGACCGGCATTTCGGACACTACCCCGTTTCTTGCCGGCGGCCTTGCCTTCGAGGGCGAAGAATCGTGAGAGGTCCGAGATGTTTAAATGCTTAGTCAAGGAGGAGCACGAGGCGTTTCATAAGCTGAACTCAG
>CAZGHZ010000194.1:0-3013 GCA_964525655.1 uncultured Occallatibacter sp. | reverse complement strand
AGGTCTTGCCCTCGCCGCCGCCGTGCGGGTGATCCACGGGATTCATCACGACGCCCCGATTGGCCGGGCGAATGCCCTTCCAGCGATTGCGTCCGGCCTTGCCGATCGATATGTTCTCATGGTCTGTGTTACCCACCTGGCCGATCGTCGCCATGCACTCAACCAGCACTCTGCGAGTTTCACCCGAAGGCAGTTTGAGCAGGGCGTATTCGCCCTCCTTGGCCACCAACTGCGCCTGGGTTCCCGCCGAACGCGCCATCTGCGCGCCCTTACCCGGCCTCAGTTCGATCGCGTGAACCGTGGTGCCGGAGGGGATGTTCTTCAAGGGCAGCGCGTTCCCCACCAGAATGTCGGCGTCGGGTCCGGAACTGATCGTCTGCCCAACCTTCAGGCCAACCGGCTGCAGGATGTAGCGCTTCTCGCCGTCCAGATAATGAATCAGGGCGATGCGCGCCGAGCGGTTTGGATCGTACTCAATCGTCGCCACCTTGCCCGGTATCCCATACTTCTCGCGCTTGAAGTCGATCAGGCGCAGCATCTGCTTGTGGCCGCCGCCCTGATGGCGGATGGTCAGATCGCCTATGCTGCGGCGTCCGCCGGTGCGCTGCTTGACGGCCAGAAGCGGCTTGTGCGGCTTCGCCGTCGTGAGGTCGTCATTCACCTGCGTCGTCTTGAAGCGCAAGGTCGGCGTGATCGGTCTGTATGTCTTGATAGCCATCGTCTTTTTCCTAAAGCGCCGGAACTCACGCCCCGCCGCCCTCTTGGCTTCTCCGGAGCTCTTCGTAACTTAGAGTTCCGATATTTCTTCTTGTAGCAAGCAGCTCAACAATTCGCTGCTTCACTCATTCACTCGCTCACTACTCTTACAGGTTGCTAACGTACTCGGGCAGTTTCTGGCCTTCCTTTAGACGCACATACGCCTTCTTCCAGTCGGGGCGATAGCCGGTGAATTTGCCGCGGCGGCGCTCCTTGCCCAGAACGTTGGCAGTGCGCACCGCGGAGACCTTCACCTTGAAGAGGGCCTCGACGGCCTGCTTGACCTCAGTCTTTGTGGCCCCTGGGGCGACATCGAAGACCAGCGTCCCCTCGGTCTCCTTCACGGCGAGCCCCTTTTCGGTAATCAGCGGGCGACGAATAATAGTGTGTAGTGTCGGCATCAGGCAGCCTCCGTCTCGGCAGCGTGTTTGCGTTTCGACGCGTTCTTTTCGAGCATCTCGGTCAACTGCTCCATGGCGGCCGCCGAGAAGATGGCCCGCTCATAGCGGAGCAGATCGTAGGGATGCACCTCATTGTTGAGCACCAACTCAACACCCTTGAGGTTGCGAGCGCCCAGCACTAATGCCTGCGTGAGCGTCTTGCCATTCTCAACCAGCAGAGCCGTTCGCGTAACGTCGAGCTTGGTGAGGGCCGCGCGGTAGAGCTTGGTCTTGGCTTCCTTGATCTCGAGCGTGTCGACCACCGTCAGTTTGCCGTCTGCCAGCTTTGCGGCTATCGCCGAGCGGAGCGCGCCCAGAAGCTTTTTGCGTGGGAAAGCATACTCGTAGCTGCGCGGCTGGGGTCCGTGAACCGTGTAGCCATGACGCCAGAGAGCCGAACGAACCGAGCCGATACGTGCGCGGCCCGTGCCCTTCTGCTTCCAGAGCTTTTTGCCCGAACCGGCGACTTCGGTGCGGCTCTTGGTCTTATGCGTACCCTGGCGCAGCGAGGCGCGATAGTGCTTGACCGCCTCCCATAGCAGGGCTTCGTTCACCGAGTCCGGCCCAAAGAGCGCGTCGGAGAGATCCAGCGTGCCCACTTTATCGCCGTTCATGTTCAATACATCCAAAGTTGCCATCGTCTTCTTCCTGCAAGCTGTTAGCTGTTAGCCATTAGCTTTTAGCTCAATCCTGGTAGTGCAATCACTTTCGTTCTCACAAAGCCCCGCTAATAGCTAAGAGCTAACTACTTGCGCTTGCCGAGCTTCTTGGAGGCCTTCAACGGATCGACCGTGCCGGAACCTGCAAAGCCACGGCGCTCGCGCGGCGGAGTCTTCGCCTTCGAGATCAGCACATAGCCTTCGCGCGATCCGGGCACCGCGCCCTCAACCATTAAAAGATTCTCTTCGAGATCGATACCGCGAATCCGCAGATTGCGCACAGTAATCTGCTTGGCGCCCATATGCCCCGGCATACGCTGACCGGGAAAGACGCGGGAAGGAAAGCTGCTGGCACCGATCGAGCCCTGCACCTGGAACATATGACCATGAGACTTGGGCCCTCCGCCGAAGGCGTGACGGCGAACGACGCCGGCAAAACCCCGCCCCTTGGAGGTACCGATCACATCAACAAACCTGGCCTCGGAGAAGATGTCCACCAGCACGCGATCGCCGGCCTTGGTAGCCACAACGCCATCGGCATCCAGTTCGAGCGGCACTTCCTTGATCACCTTTACTGGCGGCGCTTCGGTCTTGGCGAAGTGCCCGGCCTGTGGCTTGGTCACATTCTTATCCTTGACGAACTCGACCAGGCCGATTTGTGCGGCCTCGTAGCCGTCCCTGGCCAGCGTCTTCAACTGCGTAATCACGCATGGGCCCGCCTGCAGCACCGTAATCGGGTGCACATCGCCCTTTTCGTCGAAGACCTGTGTCATTCCGATCTTCTTGCCCAGAATTCCTGTAACTGCCATCGTCTTCCTCGCCTCATCATGCGACGTTGAATTCATCGCACTGCCGGAACAAACCCGTGTTCAGTCGTCAGAGTTCAGTTGTCAGTTCTTGCTATTTCAATCAGCTGCCAGAGAATTGCTGGCCGCTGATCACTGACAGCTGACCACTATTTCTCAAACGCCTTAATCTCGACATCGACACCGGCCGGCAGATCGAGCTTCATCAACGCATCCACCGTCTGCTGGGTCGGTTCGAGAATGTCGATCAGCCGCTTGTGTGTGCGAATCTCGAAGGCCTCGCGCGATTTCTTGTCGACGTGCGGCGAACGCAGCACGCAGTACTTGTTCTTGATCGTCGGCAAGGGAATCG
>CAZGHZ010000193.1:0-3299 GCA_964525655.1 uncultured Occallatibacter sp. | reverse complement strand
TGCACGCGCGGATTGCGCCGGCGAACGTAGAGCGCGCCGACGCCCTTGGGGCCGTAGATCTTGTGTCCGGAGAGCGAGAGCACGTCGATGTTGTCGGTGATCACATTGATCGGAACCTTGCCGACAGCCTGCACCGCGTCAGTGTGGAAGAGGACGCCCTTTTCATGACAGAGCTTGCCGATCTCGGTGATGGGCTGAAGTACGCCGATCTCGTTGTTGGCGGCCATAATCGACACCAGAATGGTCTTGTCGTCGATGGCGCGCCGGAGGTCGTCGAGATCGATGAGTCCGTCGGCCTTGACGGGAAGGTATGTGACTCGGTAACCGTGCTTCTCCAGCCGCTTGCAAGTGTCGAGGATCGCCTTGTGCTCGGTGACCTGGGTGATGATGTGGTTGCCGCGTTCGCGATACATCTCAGCGATGCCTTTGATGGCGAGATTGTTCGACTCGGTCGCGCCAGAGGTGAAGATGATCTCCTTGGCGGTCGCGCCGATGAGCCGCGCAATCTGCTCGCGCGCCGTTTCGACGGCCTGCTCGGCCTCCCATCCAAAGGAATGGTTACGGCTGGCTGCGTTGCCGAATTTGCTGGTGAAATATGGCATCATCGCTGCCAGCACCCGCGGATCGAGCGGGCTTGTGGCGTGATTATCCATATAAATGGGCAGAGTCACGCCTTCTGGAACCTCCACGCTGCTCACAAGTGTTTTCGGCGTATCCATATCGGTCTCCATCCTCATTGCTGCGGGCGCCCCACCCTCGCCGCGATTTGTTCTTGCGCTAGGGTGTGATACTACAAGCCCTCACCGTGTTTGCTTTGAAAACCCGGCAAACCCATCACAATGTCAGCGCGACCAGCGATTGCGCCGGGTGAGTGCGCAACGCCGGTTGCTCGTGTTCCGCAAGATCCTGAATGCTGATGCTCTTCAAGACTCCGGCGATTGTTTCGTTGACCCGCGCCAAAGGTTCCTTAATGGTGCAACTGGGGGTCAACTCGCAACCCGTCTTGCCCTTGGTGCAGGAAGTAATGAAAAACGGCCCATCGATGGCCAGAATCACTTCATAGGCCGAGATCGAGCGCGCCTCTTTGGCCAGCGCATAGCCGCCGTTCATGCCGGCGTGCGAGCGCAGCAGCCCCGACTTGGTCAACTGCTGCAGAATCTTTGCCAGCAGTTGCGCTGGAATGCCGTAAGCGTCGGCCACATCCTTGGCGCTGAGCGCAGGCTTCTCAGGGTGCTCTGCCAGATACTTGAGCGCCATCAGCCCATAATCGGCTTTCTTAGTCAGTTTGAGCATTCAATATCCGACTTCTTCGGTCCGTATTCAGTATACGACCGTTTCTGTCGGAATTTCAAGTCCCAGCTTCGAGTTAACGCCCCTTCACCCCGGAAAACTGCTCAGCAAGAAAAGATTCAACAAATAACGGTTTGAATTTGGGGAAAATGCCGATACAATCTGGCGGGTAGAGTAGTTCATTCCACCGATACCACGAGCGATGGCAACCGTCTGCAAGCACCCTAAGGTACGAATCGTCTCCCGGCACGAGGACGCAGAGTTCGTCGAGTGCCTGGATTGTGGCGAGGTCTTTGACTCCGAGGAGTTTCGCGACATGGAGATTGAAGAAAGCGTCGAAACAGAAGACAGTTTGGAAGATTCTTGAGACCTGGCGATTGCGCCTGGCTCTCCGTGAAGGCAGATAGGGCCTCTGCACCCAGTGCGGCGGGAAAGACGTCTAGCACGCCTTACTTGCTGCCATGGCCGTTGGCGGATTGCGCGCCCACGCGTCGGGCGGCTGTCCAGGCGTAGTGCAGTCCCGAAGCGATCGTCAATCCGATCGTGGAGTCCAGCGCCACCTGGCGAAAGACCACCACCCAGTAGACCGGCGTGAGCTGATGCAACAGCACGGCGGAGACCGCGAGGATTTGGGCCAGGGTATTGGCCTTTCCGAAGATGCTGGGGCTGAACTCTCGCCGGCCCGTGGCCGCATAGAGCAGTGCCGCCACCACCAGAATTCCCACGTCCCGGCCAAAGACCAGCACCGTGACCCGCATGGGAATCAGCCCCTGTACCATCAACACGACGAAGAGCGTGCTGAGCAGCAGCTTGTCGGCCACCGGGTCGAGGTACTGCCCGAGCATAGTGCGCTGCTTCAGTAGCCGGGCCAGCAGGCCATCGAGCGCATCGGTGAGCCCCGCTGCCACAAACAGCCCCAGGCTTAGCGCATAACGGCGCTCCAGAATCGCGGCGACCAGGAAAGGCGCCATGCAGATGCGCAACAGCGTGAGCAGGTTGGGAGTCGTGCGATACCGATTGAGTTGTTCGCTTGCAAGGTCCTTCATGGCGGGTTCAAACAGACGATGTTGGCCCGTGAAACTGGAGAGGAGCCTCGATCGCAGAGGGGTCTCCGTCAGTCAACGATGGTACAGCATCGCGGTAAGGGCCGCCCAACCTTTTCCCGTCGCCGTCAATCCTGATAGACTACGTGAAGTCGTTTGCAGGCGCGTAGCTCAGTTGGTTAGAGCGCTTCCTTGACACGGAAGAGGTCGCTGGTTCGAATCCAGTCGTGCCTACCATATTTTTCAATAACTTAGACGCATTCTCCTCCCTTCGCTTTGTCGCATTTTTGTCGCAAACTCCAAAACCACCCCACGAGCAGGCGTTGAAGCTGCTCTTTCCTCGCCCGAAGCGCGAGACCGTTCCTGAGGAAATGCACTTCCGTTTTGCATTGCCACAGCTTTACGAGATTCCTCGCGGTTGGTCTGAGCCTCCGCTGGCGGCGGCGGTTCCGTTCCCGGCGTTGCGATGCTGCTTAGCTCGTCGTGAATGGAGTTGATCGTAGACCGGACGCCACTTTCGAGCGACTGCATATAAACATCCGTGGTCGTCGCCAAGCGGGTGTGGCGCAAAATTCCCTGGATGTCCTTGACGTGCCCTTTGTCCTTGGCCAGCGTCGCGATGGTGCGGCGGATGACCTGAAACGTCAGCTTTGGCAGCCCGAGTTCTTCGGCCAACTTGTGCAGCACCCGATTGCGGTAGTTGCTCGAATCGATGAATCCGCCTCCGCGTGCCGGAAAAATGAACGCATTGGGATTGTCGGCGGATGGTCCGCGCACATGTTTCTTTCTCTGCTGCGCCTCACGGCATTGCTGACGCCAGGCAACGAGTTCCTCCGCGAGTGCTGGTGCAACCGGGATCTTCGTGAGACTCGCCTTGGTCTTGCCCCAGGGGCGAATTTTCCCCTTGTACGTGGTCTCTTTGATCTCGATCTGGCAGAGTTCCGGATCGAAGCAACTCCACCTCAG
>CAZGHZ010000192.1:0-3311 GCA_964525655.1 uncultured Occallatibacter sp. | reverse complement strand
AGGGAATGGCGTTGTGAATGTCCACGGCGCCATGATGCTCGTCGCAGTGGTGGAAGAATCCATAGGGGCCCCATCCGCCCGAGCAGTTGATCTTCATATTCTGCGCGATGCCCTCTTGCAAGCCTGCCACAGACATGAGGATCTTGAATGTCGAGCCCGGCGCCAGTTGAGCCTGAATCGACTTGTTCATCAATGGGTGATCGGGGTCGGTAATAAGCTTGTTCCAATCGGCGCGGTTGATGCGCACGGCAAAGGCATTGGGATCGAAGCTGGGACGGGAGACCATGGCGAGGATTTCGCCGTTTCGGGGGTCCATGGCGACGATGGCGCCGTTGCGGCCGCCCAGCGCCAGTTCGGCGGCGCGTTGCAGGTCGTTGTCGATCGTCAGACGCAAATCCTTGCCGGGGATGGCATGTTGGACGCCAAGGTAGCCGACCTCGCGGCCGTGGCTATCCACAATCACATCGCGAGAACCGTCCTGGCCCCGCAACAACTGGTCGTAGGTCTCCTCGACACCGGCCTTACCCACGACGTCGCCGGGTTCGTAGTAGGCAAAGCGCGAGTTATTCAGATCGTCTTCGCTGACCTCGCCCACGTACCCGATCAGATGGGCGGCAAAGCCGTCGCGCGGATAGAGGCGGCGCTCCTCATCGATGGTCTCCAGCTCCGGCAACTCGTTGCGGTGCGCCTCGATAAAGGCAGTCTCGTCGGCGGTGATGTCGGCCTTGATGGGGATGGGCTGGTATCCCGGCGCTGCCCGGTAGTGTCGCAGTGTCGCCCGCAACTGCTCCAGGTCCAGATTTAGGCCGCGGGCGATTAGCGGCAGGTCGGCGTCCACATTGGGGCTCTGCTCGCGAACCAGATAGCAAGAGACGGATGGATAGTTGTCGACGATGAGCCGGTTCTCGCGGTCGAAGAGCTTGCCTCGTCCAGCCATCATCGGAACCTTGCGAATCCGATTCTGCTCGGCAAGCTGGCGGTAGTTCTCCGCGTCCAGCACCTGCAGCCTCCACAATCCGGCGACCAGGGCCAGCATCATCAGCAGAATGCCGTATTGCACCACCGTCAGCTTGAGGGTGGGGAGCTTTTCGCCGCGAGTGCCGCTGTTGGGATACATTTTGCCTGAGTCCTAATTTACTGCCATTCATGCGAGATTGCCGAAATTCAAAATGCGACTGGAGCGAAGACTCCCCCCAATGAGAAATTCTCCTCCCTTACTCTCTGTTCCCTATTCCCTGATCTGTAGACGGTCCAGCAGTTGGAAGAGCACTGCGGCGATCACGGTATTAACCACCGCCTTCGCCGCTTCCGCCAGCCAACTCCAGTCGAGATCGAGGCCGAGCAGGATGCGGTAGATGAAGATATAGATTGCGCTCGAAAGGATTGAAAGCAGAAAAGTGAGCATCAGGCGGATGGTGCGGTTCTCGACGTCGATGCGCACTCCTACCGACCCGGAGAGAAATCCCACCACCGTTTTGGCGACGCCGTTGATGCCAATGGCGTGGTGCGTGAGGGCATCCTCAAAGAGGCCCAGCGCTGAGCCCATCAGGGTTCCCTGAATCGGGTCGCGGCGGACCAGCGCGAAGTAGACCGTGACCACCAGCGGCAAGTCAAACCAGGCATGGCCGGCCAGCAAACGCGGCAGCCAGGCCTGTAGCACAACCGCCGTGAGCGGCGCCAGAATATACACCAGCATCGGATAGCGGCGAATCCCGAGACCGCGGCGGAAATCGGTACCCAGAAGGGCCATCTTTATCGATCCCTCCCTGGATTGACTGGCGCAGGATTGGCCGGCGGGGGTTTAGCCGGCTCGGCGGGTTTCGCTTGGGGCTTAGTCTGTGGCTTGGTTTGTGGTTTAGTAGGTGGCGTCGATTGAGGCTTTGATTCCGGTGCTGCGCCAGGCTGCTTTTCCTCGCCCGCCGGTACACCGGGTTCCTGGCTCGCTGTCGGCGTTGGGGCTGACCCCGGCGTGAAGCGATCGGGATGGAGCGCTACCGGCGGGTGCGTCACCGGATTGGGGTTGGAGTTGTCAAGGAGCGGCTGCTGCTCCGGCGGGAGATTGGGATCGAGTAATCCTGGCAGCCGTTCGGCCATAATCTGGGATGCTTTTTGCTGCTCCTTGATGGTCGCCGCCTCCGCGCCCTTCACAGCCTCGCTGGTCGCCATGTCCTGCTGCTGGTCAGGCGAGAAGCGCGGCTCGGTCGAGGTGATCACCAAGACCTCGTCCAGCCGGTCGATATGTGCGGCGGGCTTCACGATCACATTGATGAAAGAGTCGCGCTCGGGATCCGGAACCACCTTTTCGACCGTTCCCACCGGCAAGCCGCGCGGAAAGATCTGGTCGCCCCCGGCGGTCAGCACTTTTTCTCCGGGCTGAATGCGCTGGTCGGCGAGGATGCCCACAATCTGCGGCCTTCCGGCGGCGTTGCCGCGCAGGATACCGCGGATGCGCGTCGTCTCAAGGATGACGCCCGCGCCGCTGCTCTGATCGTTGATGGCCAGCACCTGGGCAGTGTAAGGAAAGACCTCGCGTATCTTGCCCACGATGCCATCGGCGGTGATCACCGCCATGTCGCGCTCCAGCTTGTAGTTGGCGCCTTTGTCGATATAGAAGACGCGCGATTGATCGCTACCGCTGGAGCCGATGGCCTGTGCGGCCAGCGTCTTGTAGATATACTTCTGCTGGAAGTCCGCGAGCGCCTGCAACCGCTGTCCCTGTTTGGCGTCTTCGAGCAGTGCGGCCTGCTCCAAACGCAGCCGGTCGATGGTCTTCTGCAGTTCCAGATTTTGCTCGTGGGTGTGGCGCAGGCCAATGTAGCTATCCCACAGGCCCCACACGCCCATTTTTGAGCCGTGAAAGAGCCTTTCCGGCGGCGTGACCAGCGCGTCCGCCCAAAGACGGATCAGCCACACGCCCGTTGCGTCCTTTGTGTCGAAGGCATTGTGCCCGCTGTCGGTGCGGCGCACCTGCATGGCCAGGCCGATGATCTGCGCCAGCAGGACAGCCAGCAGCACCACGAGATTCCGATAGCGGACGAAGAACGATTCCATGGCAGCCGAAGAGCCGGGACTAGGGAAAAGGGACTAGAGACTCAGGACTTGCAAACAGTGAAGACTGATGTTCTTTGGCGCCTCTGTCTAGCTTAGCCCCTAGCCCCTCAGACCCTAGTCCCTTCGTTAGTCGATCTTGATCTTGCGCAGCAGGCGGAAGTCGGAGAGCATCTTGCCTGTGCCCAGCACCACCGAGGCCAGCGGGTCGTCGGCCACCGAGACGGGCAGGCCGGTCTCCTCGCGGATGCGCTTGTCGAGAT
>CAZGHZ010000191.1:0-3353 GCA_964525655.1 uncultured Occallatibacter sp. | reverse complement strand
CCATTGGGGACGGCAAGGAACATGGCGACGATCCAGCATGGGACGCTCAGGAAGCTGAAGCATTGTATTCACTGCTGGAACATGAGGTAGTGCCAGAGTTCTACGAACGGGATGAGGCGAATACGCCATCCAAGTGGTTGGGGCATATCCGCGAGAGCATGGCTCGGCTCACTCCGGAGTTCTCTGCCACCCGCGCCATCCGCGAATACACCGAGAAGCACTATCTGCCGGCCGCTTCAAACTACCAGGAACGTGCGGCGGAAGACAGCAAACAGGGTTTGGCGGTGCTCCATTGGAGAGAAGAGTTAGATCGGCATTGGAATGCGGTAGGCTTTGGCGCGGTGCGGGTAGAGACTCATGCCGGCCAGCATTTCTTTCAAGTCGAGGTTTCTCTCGGCACACTCAACCCCGGCCAAATATGTATCGAACTCTATGCAAACTCAAAGGACGGATCTAAATCGTCGGTTGAACTCATGAAGGCTCCGGAATCGGGCGCGGACTCGCTAGGAATGCTTACCTATTCAGCTCAGGTTCCCGCAACTCGCACCTCAAGCGATTACACAGCGCGGATCGTCCCTTATCACGCAAATGTTTCTGTTCCTTTGGAAGCGGGGCAGATTCTTTGGCAACACTGATATCTGACGATGATTCTAATATGACGCGGAAACGGAACAGAAAGCAAAGCAGGCGCCAATGAAAACGCAGGGACTCAGCGATACCGTAACAACGCTCTTCGCAGACAGCAAGGGTCTGCTCGCGATGGACGAGAGCAACCCGACTTGCAACAAGCGATTCGCAAGCTTGGGTATTCCTCAGACTGAAGAGACGAGGCGCGCTTATCGCGAAATGATCGTGACAACTCCACGGCTCAGTGAATGCATAGGCGGCGCCATCCTCTACGACGAAACGATCCGTCAACAAACAAGGGACGGGGTCCCGTTTGTCAAAGTTCTTGAGGATACGGGAATCGTTCCTGGAATCAAAGTGGACATGGGTGCCAAGGATTTGGCGGGGCATCCGGGCGAAAAGATAACTGAGGGCCTGGACGGACTGCGCGACCGACTAGCTGAATACTTCCGCATGGGCGTGCGATTCGCAAAATGGCGCGCAGTGATCGCCATCGGCAAGGACATTCCCAGCCCGGGCTGCATCGACGCCAACGCGCACGCGCTGGCTCGCTTTGCGGCGCTTTGCCAAGAAGCCGGAATTGTCCCAATCGTCGAGCCGGAGGTTCTTATGGTGGGCGACCATAGCTTACAGCGTTGCTTCGAGGTTACCGAGGAAGTTCTTCGCGTTGTTTTCCGCCAGATCCATGTGCAAGGGGTAACGCTAGAAGGAATGATCCTCAAGCCAAACATGGTTCTTCCAGGATCGACCTGTCCTACACAAGAAAATGTGGATGAAGTGGCAGACCTAACAATCAAATGCCTTTTGCGGGCCGTCCCCGCTGCGGTTCCGGCGATCGCATTCCTGTCGGGCGGTCAATCGGCAGAGTTGGCCTCTTCCCGTTTGAACACGATGAATGTGAGATTCAAATCGCGTCTGCCTTGGACGGTGGCTTTTTCGTATGCACGAGCCATCCAGCAGCCGGCGTTGGAACTGTGGAAGGGCTTGGATGCGAATGTACCCGCTGCGCAGCAGGCCTTGTATCACCGCGCACGCTGCAACCGGGCCGCTCGCCGGGGCCAATACTCGCTGGAGATGGAGAAGAGATGACAGGAAGCAAACACAATCGTGAAGGAAACAGCGGCGACAAAGGTGAGCCAGGTCCTGGTCCGTATTGGACGCGGATGCATCGCGACTGGCGTTTCTGGTTCGGTGCACTGCTTATGGCAGCGGCGCTTGCCGTTTATGTAATGAGCGGCGACCTGGCATGGGTGCCACACGGTCACCGGTTGCCTTAAGCCGAGTTCGCCGCCCAGCTCGAACAAAGATCGTTTAGGTCGGGTGAAGCACGGCTATCGCAATTCCTGAGCCGCTGTGTGCCGAAGCCACTTCACTCAAGTTGACGCGACCATCAGGGAGCGGCGACCTTGCGCAACATCCTAGAGGTCACACTGACTCAGGAATTGCCGTAAATCACATATCTGAGCATCAAGAGTTGGTGATGAATGAAGAAGCTGATTGTTTTTGACCTGGACGGAACGCTTGCCGCGAGCAAATCGTCCCTTGACTCTGAGATGGCATCTCTTTTGCATGATCTGCTTGGCGTCGCCCAAGTGGCGATCATCTCCGGGGGCGCGTGGCTGCAGTTCGAAAAGCAGGTGCTTTCCAATCTTCCCAAGGATGATCTCCTGGCTAAGCTCTCGATCCTTCCTACCTGTGGAACGCAATTCTTTCAATTCACCGGCGCATGGAAGAAGCTCTACGCGGAAGATTTCACTGCAGACGAGAAAGCGAAGATTGTTAGTTCTTTGAGCAAAGCCGTAGACACCGCGGGCTTCGCTGTCGAGAAGACGTGGGGAGAGACAATTGAGGATCGAGGAAGTCAGATAACGTACTCTGCGCTGGGGCAGCAGGCCCCGCTGGAAGAAAAAGTGAAGTGGGACGCCGATTTTGCCAAGCGGAAGAAAATCAAGACGGTCCTTGACACTCTCATTCCCGAGTTTTCGGTTCGCCTCGGCGGTGCGACTTCCATTGACGTCACCAAGCCTGGCATTGACAAGGCATATGGCATCAGGAAGCTTCGCGACATCCTCGGCATTTCAATACAAGAGATGATTTACGTTGGAGACGCCCTGTTTCCAGGAGGAAATGACTATCCGGCTGAACAGGCTGGTGTCATCTCGATTCCGGTTAAAAGCCCCGCTGAAACCAAGCGCGTCATCGAAGCGATCATCGCTTGCATGGGAGACGATCAGGAACCACGCACTTTCCAAGTAGGCTGAGGGTTGGCGTCGGCCCTCCTCGCTCGGGCTGAGCCGGTGGTGACGTCAGCGCTGCCGCGAGAGCGAGATTGGACCATTGCCAGTGTAGTGTTATCCACCGGAATCGACCGTGACTCCGATCTTGACGAACCCGATCAGTTCGCCGTATATCACGGGATGGCCGAGAGTCGCTCTGGTGTGGCACTGCCTGGACACGCCGGATTTCCGGGCAAGTGGCCCTTGGTCCAACTGCCGCGAAGTGTGTAGATAGAATATGTGATAACTTTCAGCAAATAGATGTTAGATACAAAGTAATGGACGGACAGCCCGTTTCGTTTGACTATGTAGCCATAGTTAGCCACGGGAGGTCCCATATGTCCAATCGCAATATCAATCAGTCTGGCATTGCTTCACCTACTCTGGCGATGCGGGCGAATGCACCAGTCTCCAACACGCAAGGCCGACTGCACGATAACTGTGTTGAAG
>CAZGHZ010000190.1:0-3413 GCA_964525655.1 uncultured Occallatibacter sp. | reverse complement strand
TATCGCGCCGCCAACGGAGCCAACTTCCCCAACTTCCGCGAGGTTCTCACTCGCGCCAACGGCCCGAGCGACAAGTATGATGCGCTCATTCTGGAAGCGAACCGGACCATGGGCCACGGCTTCACCTTCAACAACGCCTTCACCTTCACCTACAACAAAACCAACGCGCTGGGCGCGGTGCCCAGCGGCGCAATCCCGGTGGGCGGCCAGGGCGACAACGGCGACAATGTCCTGAACGTCTACAACATCGCAGCCGAAACCGGCAACGCCTTCTATGATCCGAGCAGGAAGTTCCTGAGCACCGTGGTCTATGAGCTTCCGGTCGGTCGCGGAAAGCAAGTCATGGGCAACAGCAGCAAAACCGTCGACGCGTTGATCGGCGGTTGGAGCATGTCCTCGATTCTGCTGTATCACTCCGGCTTCTGGCTCACGCCCTACTTTCCCAGCAGCACTTCGGATCCCTCCGGCACCGGGCCAAGCAACCGCTCTGTCAAGCAGCAAAATCCCGATTGCGACTCCAGTGTGAGCGGATACCAGAAGAGCCCAACCATCGCCAGCTTCTTCAACGTCGGGGCTTACTCCATTCCGGCCAACAGCATTGGCCGCTTCGGCAACTGCGGTGTGGGCATCCTGGAAAGCCCTACCACAACCACGTTCTCCAGTTCCATCGGCAAAACCTTTCATATCGGAGAGCGCATCGGCGTTCACTACGAGGCGCAGTTCGCTAATCTCTTCAACATCAACAACTGGGGCATTCCCAACATGAATGTCGGCAGCTCGTCCTTCGGCCAGATCACGAACGAGCAGGATGGAACGCCCGGCTCGCAGGCCGGCCCGCGGTCCATTCAAATGTCGCTACGCGTTTCGTACTAAACATCGGTTCTTTCACGAAAGGGAGCGAAGCTGCTCCCTTTCGGCATACTTGGCCGCAAGAGAGTGGTCGATTCACTCACAGAATCTTCATAAGCCTCAATCTTCACCTGGAGAACGATTTGAACCCCCAGAATCCCGCCCTTCCTGGGCAATCGCTTGCAGCGACCAACCTGAAAGCAGTAGTTCTTGACTGGGCCGGAACCGCAGTCGATTTTGGCAGCCTCGCCCCGGCGCGAACCATGCAGCGAGTCTTCGCGAGCGCTGACATCGCGCTGTCTGAGCTGGAGGCCCGCCAACATATGGGCCTTCCCAAGAAGGAACATATCCGCGGTATCCTCTCCATGACCCGCGTCCGTAAGGCATGGACTGCCCTGCGTGGCAATGAGCCGGGCGATGCAGATGTGGAAGCCATGTATGCCGAGTTCATTCCGCTCCAGTTTTCCTGCCTGGAAGAGTACTCCGGGGTGATTGATGGCCTTCTGGAGACGGTGGAAACGCTGCGCCGGCGCGGCATGAAGATCGGTTCGACCACCGGCTATACGCGCGCCATGCTCGATCTGCTGCTTGAGGCCAGCGCACTGCAGGGCTACACTCCCGATTGCAGTCTGACGCCGGAGGAAGCCGGAACCGGCCGGCCGCATCCCTTCATGATGTATGAGTGTGCCGTGCGCTTGCAGGTGTATCCACTCGCAGCCATTGCCAAGGTCGGCGACACGCCCGCCGATGTTCTCGAGGGCCTCAATGCCGGAGCGTGGTCGATCGGAGTCGCAGGAACCGGGAATAGCATTGGACTCTCCCGCGAGGATTTTCTTGAGCTCCCCGAGACTGAAAAAGAGACTCGCCTGATTGGGGCGCGCGCAGAATTGCAGAATGCTGGGGCGCACTACGTGATCGACACATTGGCCGATCTTCCCTCCGTTCTGGATGAGATCGATGAACGTCTGAAAGCGGGCAGCCACAGCGCGTACACCAACAAATAGAAAAGAAAAGAGAGAATCTGAACTGATGACCACAGATAAGCTGCTTTTCACTCCAGGCCCCCTCACAACCAGCGCCACTGTGAAGTCCGCCATGCTGCGCGACATGGGATCGCGCGATTGCGAGTTTCTTGAAGCCGTGCGCGAGATTCGAGAACGGCTGCTCTCCGTTGGCGGAGCGGAATCACCCAGAAACGGGGGAGAATATGAATGCGTCTTGATGCAGGGCAGCGGCACCTTCGCGATCGAGGCGGTGATCTCTTCCGTGATTCCGCGTGACGGCAAACTGCTGATCCTGATCAATGGCGCTTACGGACGCCGCATCGCGCAGATCGCCCGCGTCCACGGGATTGATATCGAGATCTTCGAGGCTCCCGAGAATTGCAAGATATTGCCCGCTGACGCGGCAAAATCTTTGGCAAAAACGCCCGGCATCACGCACGTAGCAGTGATCCATTGCGAAACCACAACCGGAATCGTCAATCCTATTGACGAGATTGGCGAAGTGGTGCAGAGTTCGGGCGCGGCATACTTAGTTGATGCCATGAGCAGCTTCGGCGCGATCCCCATCGATCTCGCCGCAGCGCATATTGATTTTCTGATCTCATCGGCAAACAAGTGCATCGAAGGCGTCCCTGGCTTCGGTTTCGTATTAGCGCGGCGCGGCCACCTGCTCGAAGCGAAGGGCCTGGCGCGCACGCTCAGCCTCGATCTCCATGCGCAGTGGACGGGACTTGAGGCTGACGGCCAGTTCCGCTTTACGCCACCGACACATGTACTGCTTGCCTTTCGTCAAGCCTTGCTTGAACTGGAGGCCGAAGGAGGCCCGGTCGGTCGATTGAATCGCTATCGGGCAAATCATGAAGCTTTGATGCGCGGCATGGCTGAGCTGGGCATCGAAGCCTATCTTGCGCCGGAAGACCAAAGCCCAATCATCACCACCTTTCGTTATCCCAAAAACCAGCGCTTCAACTTCGAAGAGTTCTATCAGCAGCTTAGCCAGCATGGCTTCGTCATTTACCCCGGCAAACTCACTAAAGAGCCATGCTTTCGCATCGGAACCGTCGGGCGGTTATCGCCAGCTGACATAGAAGCTCTACTAACCGCGATGCAGAGCGTCCTGAAGAAGATGGGAGCCGCTCCCATCGCAGAGAGCGCAGTTTAGGGCGATTTACTTTCTTAACTGAATGATTCGACCGATCTTGCAAAAATGGCCGTAAACCGACAAGTTCCATGAAGTCTGAGTCAATCAGAATTCTCTATCTCGGCAGCGCTTTGGGTCCCGGCGCCGACATTGCTATTCCCCCAACAAGACCACCAGAGTCGTGTCCTTTCTGATAAACTAAATTTCGTTGTTGGTTCGGCAAAATTGTTGTCTTGCTTGGTGTCCATTAGGTGTCCATGAAGACGCGAAATTGAGTCCAAACCAGCGGCAAGGTGGAAGAGAGCGAAAATAGCGAATTCTGCGAAACCGCTCATTCTATGTGACATATAACCAAATTGTTGAAAAAAACAATCTGGGGACGTAGCTCAGTTGGTTAGAGCGCTGCCCTGTCACGGCAG
>CAZGHZ010000189.1:0-3423 GCA_964525655.1 uncultured Occallatibacter sp. | reverse complement strand
GGCCTTCCATCTGACGGCCTGAGACCATGCCCGCCTCGTCAACGACCAACACCTTGCCGAATAACGAGGTCTGCGCCGAGCTGTCTTCCAAGAGTCGAGAGACCGTCACCGCTTCGTGGAAACCGACCTTCCGCAGCTCGTCCACAACGCTGCGGGTTGGAGCAACAGCTACTACTTCACGGCCAGCATCGTGCAGGCCTCGGTCGATCTCGTGTAGCGGGGCTGTCTTGCCGGTTCCCGCCGCGCCCCGCAGATTGATAGCCAGGTCACGAGAGTCGAGAACCTGACGAACCGCCCGCTGCTGCTCATCACGCAGGCGCTCCGATGGGCGAAACTCATGGTTTCTGCCCAACCGATCAAAGCGGTTCACGCCTCGGTCTACCGTCGCAATCATGCGCTGTTCGCGTTCAAGGCTTTCGCGCGTGGCGAGATTGTTCCCGGAGCGAATAAGAATACCTTGCGACTGTTCCAGCGCCAGAGCGCCACGAAGTTGACAAGGCTCGATCTGGCCTCGGCCATGACGAAGTGCCTCTGCCATCAACTCGTGATCGCGAACCACCGAGTTGCGCTCAAAGAGATGCGCCTTTGCGTGCTCAAGCGATTCTGATACCTGCTGAGACACTTGACGAATGCGCGGGCTTGTCTTCAGAGATTCCGCACGGAGATTTTGCAGTGTGTGCTTTTCCTCTGGCACGAGTCGGGCCTGCTGTTGTTCTCTGACCTTTTCCGTTGCGATCTCTGTCAACTTCTGAGCACGGGATTCGCGAACGAGCACGGCAACTTCGTTATTGGTTGGCTTACGCCCATGCTCTCCTGTGAATTGCTCGATTGCGGCGTCACGCTGTGCGCTCCGCACGCTGTACTTTTCGAGTAGTTCATTCGAGACCCCGCGAATCTCGAATCCGTGGTCCTTTCCTTTGGCATCGCGGCGCTGCTCAATCTCGTATCCGAGGCCGCTAACCTCACGCGCCAACGCATTTCGGTAGACCTCCGTCAGGTATGCTCTTCGCTCGTAGAGCCCTGATGCCTGTAGTGCCTTCCAACGCCCCTCGGTGCCATCATAGGTGAGATTGGCAGCGACCGCGTGCGTGTGCAACTGGGGATCAAGTTCACGGCTTGTATCGTGACGATATGAGGCTACGACCATGTTGGCCGTCACCCGATTCTCATTTGCTCCGTTCAGGCGAACGCGCGCGGCGGCGTGACTTTCAACCTCTGCGAGAGTTTCTCGGACAGCCTTGTCGTGAGCCGCTACCAGGCGATCATCTCCGCCAACAAGCGCCTGGATAGAGACCGACTTTGGAGCGGAGAAGGTCAGATCGTAGCGGGACCGCCCTTTGCTCTGTTCGCTCCCATCGACGCCGATGCGGTCAGCGCTGTGGCGAGGCCGGAGGAATTCGCCCGTCTCGGGATGCAGCCCTTCGCGAACCGCCTCAAACTGCTCCCGCGTAGCTTCGCCGTGCAAACCGAGCAACTCCGCACCCCGCCCATGCCACTCACCTTGCACCCGGCGATGCTCGTCATAGTAATCGCTGTGTTCGAGATGCCGCTGGGCATACCCAACACCGCCCGACATGGCTCTTATGGTCAGCACATCCCGACGCTAACCCTGTTCGAATTCCGGGTGCAAGTAGGGTACTTTGTGGTGCCCTGAGCGTTCTGTACGCAGATACTGCCATAGTTTCCAGCTATGGTGGCATAGATAAGAAGTATTGGACTCGGAAAGACATCTTGGGGCACTGTGGGTGATGAGGTGGATACATCATTACTTTTTCGATGGCTCATGTCGGAGATACGCGGACTGGTCAAGTAAGGACGATTATGATTCCCCCCTCCCCAGGGAGCACCTTTCTCCTTCGACGTGAGTATCGACCAGAGCGGCTACTGGATAGCGTAGAGGCGGCTGCTATCCTTGGCATCCATCCGAAGACGCTGCAGCGAATGGCACGGAGTGGCCAGATTAGCGGGATACGTATTGGAAGGCTTTGGCGTTTTCGACGCTCGGACATCGACGAATGGATCGAGAGGGGGCTGGCCTGCTGACCAAGGATCCGGGGCTACGGTGTTTCGGTGGGCATTATCAAAACCTGTATACATGTTTACAAGTGTAGAGGTTTTGATAGAATACTTGCGTGATGAAGAAAGTGGAACATGTCGGGGCCATTGTCCAGAAACGGACTCTCGTGCGCTCGAAAGAGCTCAAAGGTCTTTCTGTGTCCCGTTCGCATCTGTGGAACCTTGCAAAAGCCGGCATGATCGAGCGCGTGGGTCGAGGTCTGTACCGCTCAAAAGAGGCTCCAATCTCTGTCAATGAAACCCTGCTCGAAGTAGCGAAGATGGTCCCACTTGGGGTTCTATGCCTCTCATCCGCCCTCCGATACCACGAACTAACTACCGAAAACCCTTTCGAAATCTGGCTTGCCATCGAACGAGGAACCTGGTCCCCAAAACTGGACTACCCTCCAGTCCGCGTCGTCCACTTCTCAGAAGCAGCCTTCAAATTCGGAATCGAGACCCGCACAGTGGATGGGGGAAGGCTGCGCGTCTATAGCCCGGCGAAGACAGTAGCGGATTGCTTCAAGTTCCGCTCTAAGATCGGAATGGAAACGGCGATTCAGGCGCTTCGAAATGCCTACCGTGAAAAGAAAGCCACTATGGACCAAATATGGAACGCCGCCAAGGTGTGCCGGGTCGTTAACGTCATGCGGCCCTACATGGAGTCTCTCGTTTGAGCAAACCAACCACCAACACCGCCGCATCTGTGAAACAGCGTCTTCTCAATCGAGCCAGGACTCAAAAGGAAGAGTTCAATCTGCTTCTGACCAAATATGCCCTGGAACGGATTCTCTACCGCATAAGCCAGTCGCCGCACAAGAATATGTTCGTTCTAAAGGGTGCACTGCTATTCGAGCTTTGGACTGAACAGATACACCGGCCCACGCGCGATGCGGACTTTCTGTCGCAAGGCGACAACAGTCTCGAACGGTTCCAGAAGATCTTTCAAGAAATCTGCGCAATGACTGTACATGACGACGGCCTGCGTTTCGATCCAGCATCCGTAAAGGTCGATCGGATCAAAGAAGATCAGGACTACGAAGGTATCCGCGTGACCCTCCTCGGATACCTTGAAGCCTCGCGTCTGCCGGTACAAATCGATATCGGCTTCGGCGACGCCATAACTCCCGATCCCGTGGAGGCCTCGTTCCCAACGCTCCTCGAAAATCCCGCGCCCGTACTTCTGGCCTATCCTCGTGAAACCGTCGTCGCCGAGAAATTCGAAGCTCTAGTCAAACTCGGTATCGCAAACACGCGGATGAAGGATTTCCATGATCTCAGAGCCCTGGCCAGTCTCTTCCCTTTTTCCGGACCGGTACTTTCTGAGGCCATAAGGCGCACTTTCGAACGAAGAAAGACACCCCTACC
>CAZGHZ010000188.1:0-3428 GCA_964525655.1 uncultured Occallatibacter sp. | reverse complement strand
GCGATAGCATCAATCCACGCTTTGATTCCTTCCCCGCAAGGAAGCGTCGATATGCGCTTTAGTTCTGCTCTTCGCCGGTTTGCGTCGCTCGCCCTGGCCGTATTCGCGGCCTGGCTGCCTGCGCAGTCCTTCGATCTGGACCGGGGCCGTCAGCCAGTGGTGTCGCTCGATGGGCTATGGCGTTTTCACCCTGGGGATTCACCGGCAAGCCCCGGCTCTTCTGCGCCGCAATGGGCTGATCCAGCCTTTGACGACTCCGGCTGGGCGTTGCTGGAGAGCAATCGCTCATGGTCCGAGCAGGGCTTTCCGGCCATGAGCGGCTATGGCTGGTACCGGTTCCGGGTCAAGGTTCCTGCCGGCGAAAAAGCCACTTCGCTGCTGCTGGCGCCGATCATGACCTCGTTTGAAGTTTATGCCGAGGGCAGGCGAACAGGCGTTTCGGGCCAGATGCCTCCCACGCTGATCCCTACGGCTCAAATGAGCTTTCACCTTTTCCCGTTGACCTCCGCAGGAAGCGCCTCCGAACGTACCGTCACCGTGGCCATTCGCGTGTGGCATGCCCCAATCTGGGCGAGTTATGTTGGCGGCGGGCCCTTTCAATCCGGCCATCTGGCAGGCGATCCGGCACTTCTCGCTCTCGAACAGCAACATCGCCAGGTTGCTCGCAACATCCGCTATGTCGACGCGTATTCCTACAGCATCACCGCCGGCCTGGTTGGCTTCGCTATTTTGTGCCTTTTTCTCATTCGTCACGCGGAACGCGAGTATCTTTGGTTTGCCGTGATCTTGCTGGCCCAGGCGGCAGAGCACGCACTGACCGTCGCCCAGGAAATCTTCTCCTTGCTTCCCGTGCCTCTCTACGATTTTCTCGACGGAGTGCTGGCGGCAAGCACGATCATCGCGGCGCTGCTGTTCTTCTCGCGAATCCTCAACGCTCACACCGGAATGCTGACCAGGGTCTGTATTTTGCTGGCGGCCTTCAGTCCTTTCGCGGCAATCTTTTACTTGCCGGGTTGGTTCTCAGCCCCGGCCTCGGGTGCAATCCAACTGACCTGCCTGCTTCCCGCGGTGTGGTGGATTCTAAGCCTGCTAGTGGTTTGGACCGTGCGCGGCAACATCGACGCCCGCCTGCTTCTGCTGCCCACCTTTCTCGATATGGGCTACTACCTTGCCGACAACCTGGCCATCGTATTCAACCAGGCGGGATGGACCGGGACGCCGCACGTGCTGGAGGTTCGACTGCCACTGCCACCCTTCTCGATGGAAATCGGCATCCTGTTTCATTTGGTCTTTCTGCTCGCGATGGTGGTCTTCCTGGTCCTTCGCTTCACCCGTGCACGGCGCAACGAGGCGTGGCTTGCCAGTGAGTTCGAGGCTGCCCGGCAGGTGCAACAGGTCCTCCTTCCCGACAAACTGGATCAGTGTCTCGGCTTCAATGTCGAGTGCGTCTACCGGCCTGCCGACCAGGTCGGAGGTGACTTCTTTCAGCAAATCGGCGACGGACAGGGCGGCATGCTGCTGGTTGTTGGCGACGTCAGCGGAAAAGGTTTGCCGGCCGCCATGCTGGTCTCTGTGCTGGTGGGGTCCATTCGCGCCGAGGCAGCGCATGGCGCACGTCCAGCCGCCTTGCTCGACTCGCTCAACGACCGCATGATGGGAAGGTCGCGCGATGGCTTCACCACCTGCCTGGCCGCGCACATCGCCGCAGACGGTCTGCTGACGGTCGCCAACGCCGGCCACGTGCCGCCCTATTTGAATGGCACGGAGATCGCTGTCTCGGGCTCGCTTCCACTGGGCATCATCGCTCATGCACAGTACGAAACCGCCACCTTCACGCTCAAGCCTGGCGACCGGCTGACGTTCGTCTCTGACGGCGTGCCCGAATCTCAAGCCAAATCAGGAGAGCTTTTCGGGTTTGATCGCACCCGTTCGATCAGCCGCGAACCTGCCACGCAGATCGCCGAGGCAGCGCGCGCATTCGGTCAATTGGATGACATCACGGTAGTTACTGTGGAGTATGCAGAGCCGGTTCCGCGAATTCGGACAGGGGGTTAAGTGGAGGTTTTGTTCTTCCGCATCCTAAAAAGGCTGGGATGAGGAAAGCAGATGAGCAGGCGTCCGCGTCGGAAGCACACAGCAATGTTCAAGGCGAAAGTGGCCTTGGCCACCATCAGGGAAGAAAAGACACTTACTGAGTTGGCTGAGGAGTTTGATGTGCATGTCAACCAGATTACGCAGTGGAAGAGCCAGCTTCTGGATGGCGTTGTCAGGGTCTATGGCAGCGAAGCCAAGGCGTAGGCCGCGACGGAAGCGGTGGATCTGAAGTCGCTGCACGCCAAGATCGGCCAACTGACACTGGAGAACGATATACGTTAATGGCTGAGTAGCATTTGTTTTGCGGACAGCGGGCGGAGGACGAACCTGGAATTCGTGTCAGATCCCATCCGAAAGCGGTCTAGCGGAAATCAGAGACTTATTCTTTCTAAACGCTTCCGACGAATGGCTCATCGGGTGGCATTTCAACGATGGAGGTGCACATCTCTTCCGTACCTCGGATGGTGGAAAGGCTTGGCGCTCACACCCTGATGTGTCGGAGGCGCTTGAGCGCCTCCGGCGTGCCCCGGATGTACAACAGATCGCGGTGATGCCCAATGTGCACCTTGCTTCTGAGGTTTGCATCGGTGTCGTCGCCGCGACCTCTCAACTCATCTATCTGTCGGAAACGGAGCCTCGCAGACTGAAAGTTGCGCTTGAAGAGAGGGACTGCGGAAGGGCACGAAAGATGCCAACCGGACAACTCAACGGATGAGGTTGATTGTGCTGATTGCTCTGACGACGGGGATGCGGGCATCGGAGGTTTTCGGCTTGCGCTGGCCGGACGTATTGCACGACGAAGGGCTGCTGGCGGTGCGAGCGAAGCTGAAGGGCGGCAAGATGCGGTACGTTCCGTTGCTACCCGAGGTCGCCAGCGATCTGCGTCACTATCCGCCAGAGACTTCTGACGACCGGTTATTCCCGCCGCGGAAAGGGGCAAATGGCAATCGGCGCAGGCTGGAGGGGAGCTTCGAGGATTTGCTCAGACGGGCAAGGATCTCGAATTCTCGCTTTCACGACCTGCGGCACACCTCCGCGTCCTGGTACATGATGAACGGCGGCGATCTTTGCGAGCTGGCGAAGATCCTCGGCCACTCGAATATGAAGATGACCTAGCGCTATGCGAAGCTGGGGCGCGGCCAAATTGCCAGTACAGGCAACACGGCGCGCGAACTTTGGAAATTGCTGGATCAGGAAACAGGGGAACAAAGGAGGGAATGCGAAACCATAAAGGAGGAACACATCGCGTGAGATGTTCCAGTATTGTTCTCGCGGCTGAGAATGCTTGGTTCTGTTTTCGTCTAACTTGTTTAGAATGCGGTGGCCAGAGACGC
>CAZGHZ010000187.1:0-3437 GCA_964525655.1 uncultured Occallatibacter sp. | reverse complement strand
TCTCGTTGATCGAGCAGGGCTGGGTGTCAGTGCAGTAGTGAACATGCAGAGCCAGTGCGGAGACCACCACGCCGACCAGGGCCAGGATTGCAATCAGATAGCGCATCTCGAATCCGATGCTACCAGAGCGGCCCCCGCAAGCTACCCCGCAAGCTAATATTGACGCCATGGGTGAAATCATCGGCCAGCCGTCCGCCAGCGGACGCCGCGTGGCCTTCTTCGGAGGCAGCTTTGACCCGCCCCACCTCGGCCATCTGGCTGTGGCGCGGGCTGCCAAAGCGGCGCTCGCACTGGACACAGTGCTCTTTGCACCGGTTGGCGCGCAGCCGCTGAAGCCGCAGGGTTCGACCGCCGACTTTGCGCACCGACTGGCTATGACGAAGTTGGCGATTTCAAGCGAACCTGGCTTCGATCTTTCGATGGCCGACGCACCCAAGCCCTCAGGAGAGCCAAACTATACGTTAGAGACGCTGCTCGGCCTGCGCGCGGAGCTGCCTCCCGGTAGCTCTCTTTTCTGCCTGATGGGCGCCGACTCCTTTGCCCTGCTCCGGCGCTGGCATCGCGCCGTCGAGATTCCCGTCGTAGCTCCGCTGATCGTTGCCTCGCGACCCGGCGAGAATCTGCACGAGCTCGAATCCTGGCTGCCCGCCGGACTCTCAATCGAATCCACTCTCTTACCGGACAAGACAGGGTCAGAAATTGAACTCCGCCGCTACCTGCTTCGCAATCAGGCTGGCGAGATCGCGCCGTTCTACCTTCTGCCCGGCCTGGAGATCGAGATCAGTGCGTCAGAGATCCGAGACCAAATACGGATCCGAGACCAGATACGGCTTCGCAACCAGCCGCCCGCTTCAACCGAAGGCCAGGCGCCGGGGCACGAACTGCTTCCCGCTCTTGTTTCGGATTACATCCAGGCCCACGGCCTCTATCTATGACTTGCCCATGCCCGGTTGAAGGGCTACGATGAAGCTCGGAGAGCTATCCGAAAAGAATGACGACCGACCAAGAGCAAACCACTCGCATCGAGATCCGTAATCAGGTTCAAGCGGCTGCCGCAGCCTGCGAAGACAAGAAGGGCGTAGATACCCGCATCCTCGAGCTCGACCCTGTCGACGCGGGACTTTCCGACTTCTTCCTGGTCACCTCGGCCACCAACGACCGTCAGGCCATGGCCATCGCCGACGAAATCGAGCACAGGCTCAAGAAGGACTTCGGCGTACTGCCAAACTCCGTTGAGGGCCGCCGCAAGGGCGACTGGATTCTGCTCGACTATGTGGACTTTGTGGTGCATGTCTTCCTGGTCGAGCGGCGCGCTTTCTATGACATCGAGCGGCTGCGCAAGTCTGCCCGCCCGCTGACTCCGGCTGAGTTCGACGCCGAGCTGAAGGCTGCGCTGGCTGAGAAGACCCTTGCCGCGCGCAAGAAGGCCTCGGCCAAGAAGGCTCCGGCAAGGAAAGCTGCCGGCAAAAAGACCCCGGCAAAGAAGGCTCCGGCGAAGAAGGCCGCAGCGCCTAAGACGGCCACCAAGAAGAAAGCTGTCAAGCCCATTGCCAGGAGGCCGGCCGCCTCAGGCAAGACGGCGGCAAAAAAGACGACGGCGAAGAAAACTCCCAAGACCGCAGATAAATAGCGGAGGCCCAAACCACTTAGATCCGGGCCAATGCTATACTCAGGGTGCGTTCCTGTGACCGCTCAGGCTTCGGCAGCCCCCGGAGACGGGCAGAAACGACTTTTGGAGGAGCACCATCGCACTCGATAAACGTTCGGCAAAGTCCTTTATCCGCATCAACGAAAAGATTCGTGCGCGCGAGATCCGCGTCATCGACGAAAACGGCGAACAACTAGGCATCCTGGCTCCCTTTGAGGCCATGAGGATCGCCCGCGAACGGGGCCTCGATCTGGTCGAGGTCTCTGCCAATGCGGTTCCTCCCGTATGTCGCATCCAGGATTATGGCCGCTTCCTCTACGAGAAGGAAAAGAGCGACCGCGCCGCCAAGAAAAAGCAGAAGGTGATCACGGTCAAGGAGTGCAAGTTCTCCGTCACCGTCGATGAGCACGACTACCAGACCAAGAAGAATCAGGCCCTCCGCTTCCTCAACGAAGGTGACAAGGTGAAGGCCAGCCTGCGCTTCCGTGGCCGGCAAATGGCTCACCGCGAGCTCGGGTACGCCATCATCAACAAGCTGATCCAGGACATCGGCGACGCTGGCATTGTGGAATTCATGCCCCGCATGGAAGGCACAATCCTGCACGCGATCATCGCCCCGGCCAAGAAGCAGGATGCCCCCAAGCCGAAGCCACCCGCGCCTCCGCAGGCTCCGCCGCCGCAGCCCCCACAGGCCAAGTAACTCTCTTCAAGAGTGAAATAAATCCATTCGACAATCTGGCTAACCAAGGTCCCGCTTCTGGGACCTGGGTCAGTCGCGCGGGGTGCCCCATGTCCGGATTCTCAGACATGGGAACCACGAACCTTAACCCCGCAAACTGACCACTGTCCACTTCTTCAGTGCAACCAGAGCAGGTCCAACGAACTCCTCGGCGGCACGGGCAGCACGATGAAGCCTTCGCGCCAGTGGCCCTCCTCGCGGCGCGGGGGATTGCCGACGATGCGTGCACCGGCGGTGTTGCGCTCTTCGAGAGCCAGGCCGGGCAGGCCGCCGACAATGGCCTGCAACTGGTCGTGATTGGGCGGGCGGTTCGTGGTGAACGGAATTAGTGCATGCAGAGCGCCATAAGCTTCGGCCAGGTCGCTGACCTTGGAGCGGCGTTTGGCGGGCAGCGGCTTCAGCCCCAGCGACTTCCAGGCGGCGCACGGGTAGCTCTCGACCAGAACGCGCTCCTGATTCTGCTTCTGCAGCGACCCCGGCTGCTCGCGCGTGGCCAACCTGTTCCAGCCCCGGCGGCAGAGTGCGTCATAGAGGTCCAGGCAAAACTCGGCGAAGGGACGGTAGGTCTGCGGTTTCACCATCCCCGGAAGGCCAGTCTTGGCTGCGGTGTTCAGTTGCCGCTCGCTGACGCGGGAGTGTTCCAGGCCATTCGAGCGCGACTTCCAGGCCTGGGGCCCATCCAGCAGCAACACACGGATGCCGCGCACACCGCAGAGGTGGTTGAGCCGTCCGGCCAGGACTTCGGCCTCGACCAGGCCGGGATCGTTCCAGGGTATGATTTCGCAGTTGACGAGACCCTCGGCCCCCCACTCCAGCACAACGATCCCCAAATCGGACCAGCGGCGAGTTGCGAGATCGACAGAGAGAACGGCCATCGTCCTAACCCTAGCTCCGTGACGCAGCCGAAAACAACGGCGGCGCTGCAAATTGTTTAAGAAACCGACAGAATTGAAACCGTGCGCCTAAACGGGACGGGGCGGCTTCTACCGGATCAGGCTCTGTTGTATACTGGTTGAAGCCTCAAGAGGGCAGGGGAGTCCCTGTCTCACG
>CAZGHZ010000186.1:0-3535 GCA_964525655.1 uncultured Occallatibacter sp. | reverse complement strand
AGTCACTTTGTAACTTGCCATTCCATACCATTGCCGTTTATCGACAGGAAAGGGTATAGGAAGATTGGGAAAGCTCAACAGTATCTCTGGGGCGAGCTTGTTATATTCGCCGGCGACCATGACTTTATTTTTCTCATAAATGCCAAAGACGGCCCACTCGTTGAACGCCTTCACGTCCATTGATCCATTGAGCAATTCGCCGGGTGCGGGTTCAAAGGTGAGTGGGGATGACCACGCCGGTCTCCGAATGTCCGAACCGCCGATCATGAGGCCGGTCAATGGCGTCTTCCAGTGCAGGGCAGCGCCATAATCCATGCCGCTCAGCCCATTGGGCAGGTTCATTCCCGCTTCGCGAAGGGCGATCCAGTAACCGTCGCTGCCCGCAATAATCTGATTCCCACCCCAGCCCCGATACTCCACTTTGCCAAGGTTTTCGCCAATTTTGACCGTGCCGTACACCACGCCGCCGTATTGGGAGAGCATCGAGTTCCGGTCAGGGAGGGTATAGACACTCTGCGGTAATAACGCCCACATATAGGAGGGATCGATGTCTTGGGTTTCATTGAATAGATTGTTGGGAATCTTGACCTTGCCGAAGCGCACGCCGAACTTGTCATTCACTTTGTAATCGGCGTCAGCCCAGTCGAGAGCGATTTCGTTGCCAAAATTGCCCAGCAGGAAATACCGCGCCTGCACGCCAACACGCAGCTTCGGAGTAGGTAGTGCAGTTACATTCATCACCGCCTCGGTCCAAGCCGGACTGCCGTTACTCGAATTGGTGGTAAAAACGTTGTTCTGGTTGCTGTACACGAATCCTTGCGTCGCATAGCCGTGGATCTGAATATTCAGGTCGTCCAGGCTTTGCGCCGTCGCCGGCGTAACCCACAATGCAAGTGCCATGGCGCCAATCAACAGACGATTCATCGTTTGCCTCCCTCAATTTCTGCCGAGAACAGAACCCTCGGTGCGTGCAAGAGTCAGCCGATCCCTCACGGAACGTACGCGTGCATCGTTCGTCCAGCGATGCAAAAGCATGATTAATCCAACACTTTTTCGGTATGTACTCTGGCTGCTGTATCGGCGATAGGCCCGGCGACTTGAGGCCTGAGGCACATCGAGACCCGAGAACGCGCGAGGAGCAGATCAATGTGTGCAGAAATGGAAGAGTTCAATTTTGGAACCGAGCAGTCCTCTCTGAATTCTCATTGGTGTATTGAACTAAGAATTTATCTGTAAATTGAGGAAGGAATGTAGCGCCGTGTATGACAGCGTCGGCGTTGTCATGCACGGCGCTACCAATTTACGGATAGCCTCTAAGGAATCTGTTGAATTCTCCCCCCTGGGCGATGATTGGGAAGAGCGAAGGTTTACTATCGTTCCGTGCCGTGTTTCGGCTGTCGGAGCATGCCCAATTTAGGTGCTGTGACTGCCGTCACATACGGTATTTTGGACCGTGTTAGTCTAAAAAGCGGCCAAGGGGGCTCAAGAACGCACGATGCCATCATTTCCCGCAGTCGATCCAATTCCCTTGCCGGCTCCGATCTGGCTCCTGAAACTGTTGCATATCGTGACGCTGGCGCTGCACTTTGTCGCCGTGGAGATGCTGATCGGCGGGCTGTTGCTGGCGGTTCTGCTCAGTCTCTTGGGCCGTTCGCCCGAGGCAAAGGTCACCGCGCGGGCTTTGGCGCGCAGGCTCACCGTAGTGATGACATTTGTCATCAACTTCGCCGTGCCGCCTCTGCTCTTTGCGCAGGTGCTCTATGGCCGCGCGCTCTACACCAGCAGCGTGCTGATCGGCGTCTACTGGATCTCGGTGATCGGCCTGGTCTCGTTGACCTACTGGCTGCTCTACCGCTTCACCGCGCGTCTTGAGGCGGGCAAATCGGCGTGGTGGGTGGGCCTGGCGGCATGGCTGCTGGCCGGCTCCGTCGCGCGGCTGCTCTCGACCAATATGACGTTGATGCTGCGACCCGAGGTCTGGAGGCAGATGTACTCGGCCTCGGCGATGGGCGCGTTTCTGCCTCCTCACGATCCGACGCTCGAGCCGCGTTGGCTGATGATGATGGCCGGGGGCCTCTTCGTCGGCGGTTTGTGGCTGGTCTATCTGGCAGGCCGCGCGACCTTCACCGCGGAGGAGAAGAACTATCTCGCCGGTCTCGGCGGCAAGGTTGCGGCAGCCTTTGGCGTTGTCTATCTGGCAGCAGGTATCTGGGCTGCTAGCGTGCAACCCGATGCCGTCAAGGCTGGACTGGCCGGCAACTCGATCTATCCCTTCTACAGGTTCTTCGGCATGGCCGGTTACGGCTGGATTGCTCTGGCAGCGGTCGCTGTGCTGCTCGGTGCATACACGGGATTCGCCAGAGTTACGGCCGGCTGGCTGGGCTGGGCGGCCTCGCTGGTTGCGCTGCTGATCGAGGTGATGCTCGTCATCTACCGTGACGGCGTCCGCGACGTGACCTTGCTCAACAAAGGCTACGACGTCTGGGATCGCGCCGTGGCGACGAACTGGTGGGTCGTCGGCCTCTTCCTCGTGCTCTTTGTCGCCGGTCTAGGCGTTGTCGGCTGGCTTATCTCTGTGGTTGCCCGCGCCAGAAGAGTAATGGAGGGCGCGGCCTGAGTGCCCCGTTTAGAGATTGCTATGACAGAACATACTCATCTCGCACCCGTTGTCGAGGGGTCCGGCGAAACCAACACACGCCGCGCCTTTCTGGTCGCCGCCGGAGCCGCGGGCCTGGCCTACACTGCCGCTCTGGCCTATCCCATCTACCGCTACCTTGCCTCGCCCCAGGAAATGGCGATGGAGGCCACCGCCGTCACTGAAGTGAATCTCAAGGACGCGCAGAAGCTGCCCGCCGGCTCGGTGCTGATGTTCAAGTTCGGCGCTTCGCCAGCCTTGCTCATCCACCATGAGGACGGGCGCTGGATCTCGATGACCGCCGTCTGCACGCATCTGGGCTGCACGGTGCAATATGAGCCGCAGGCCGACCGCATTCACTGCGCCTGCCATGGCGGCGTCTACAACCCTTACACCGGCGCCAACGTCAGCGGCCCGCCGCCCAAGCCGCTCAAGCTCTTCAAAGTGGCCGTCAACGAAACCGGCGTGGATGTCTCGCGCGCATAACTTGGGTTCACTTCTTCACTCATTCACTTGTTCACGGCTTTAGAGGATTTGGTGCATGACAACAAAGAACGCGACCATCTACAACTGGATCGATGAGCGGCTGGGCCTCAGCGAACTGGCCGCCTTTGCGCGCCACAAGACCGTCCCCGTCCACTTGCAGTCCTTCTGGTACTACTGGGGCGGCATCTCACTCTTCCTCTTCATGGTGCAGTGCTTCACTGGCGTATTGCTGCTTGTCTACTTTCGGCCTGGTGCGGAGGCCTATGAGTCGGTTCGCCAAATCACCTTCGTGATGCACTTCGGCTGGCTGATCCGTTCGGCGCATGCCTGGTCCGCCAGCTTGATGATTTTCTCCATTCTGGTGCACATGTTCTCGGTCTACTTCATGAAGGCCTACCGCAAGCCGAGAGAGTT
>CAZGHZ010000185.1:0-3575 GCA_964525655.1 uncultured Occallatibacter sp. | reverse complement strand
GCAAAGGTGAGCGCCAGCTCCAGGCTCGGCACGTAGCGGTTGCGCTCGATTGAGTTGATGCTTTGGCGGGAGACGCCGGCGGCCTGCGCCAGTTGCTCCTGGGTCCATCCGCGGCTGGCGCGCAGATCCTTCACCTGGTTGATGACCCGAGATGTGATGACGAGCGTCATGTAAAGTCAGCTTTCCAATTCAGAATAGAGCTAGGTTGATTCTTTGTCAAGTCGGCTTTCCATTTTCTTTGGCTATTTTTCCGAAACAGAGACTTTTGCACGCCCACAATACACAGCCAAATCATTGAAATCCTGCTAAAATCGACCTTTCGGCCAGCAGCGCCACTCAACAATCCCATCCCAAGAAAGACCTCACCGTGTCCGACGAACCCAAATCCAAATCCGTGACCTACGCCGACGCAGGCGTCGATATCAGCAGCGGCGACCGCGCCAAAGAGCGCATCAAGTATCTGGCGCAGAAGACTTTTAACCGTAATGTCCTGGGCGGCATCGGCGGCTTTGGCGCGCTCTACCGGCTGGACATGCAGCGCTGGAAGAATCCGATCTTGGTCAGTTCGGCCGACGGCGTGGGCACCAAGCTCAAGGTGGCCTTCGAGCTTGGACTGCACCAAACTGTCGGAGTGGATCTGGTGAACCACTGCGTCAACGACATCGCCGTCCAGGGCGCGACGCCGTTGTTTTTCCTCGACTACCTGGCCAGCGGCAAGCTCGACCCCGAGGTGACTGAAAACGTGGTCTCCGGGTTGGCCGAGGCATGCAGGGCCAACGGCTGCGCTTTGATCGGCGGCGAGACGGCGCAGATGCCGGGCTTCTATTCCGATGGCGAATACGACCTGGCGGGCTTCATCGTGGGTGCGGTCGATCGCGACAAGATGGTTACTGGCGCGGGCATCAAGGCCGGTGACGTGCTGATCGGGCTGCCCTCGACCGGGCTGCATACCAACGGGTATTCGCTGGCCCGCAAGCTGTTTTTCGAAGTGGCCGGTTACAAGCACACGCAATATGTGACCGCCATCCGGGAGAAGGCCGGCGCGGCGCTGATGAAAACCCATCGCAGCTACCTCCACGTGATTCAAAAACTGGTGACGGCGGGGCTGACGACGGGCATGGCGCATATCACCGGCGGCGGCATCACTGAGAATTTGCCGCGCATCCTGCCCAAGAACATCGGAGCGCAGATCGAGATCGGCTCGTGGCCGGTCCTGCCTATCTTCGAGCACTTGCGCGAGCTGGGCCAGGTTTCGCAAGACGAGATGATGCGCACCTTCAACATGGGCGTCGGTCTGATCGCGGCAATTCCGGCGCTCAAGTTTGCGCGGGCAAAGAACCTACTGGACCGCGCCGAGGAGAAGTTTTACGTGATCGGCCGCGTCGTGAAGGGCGAGCGCCGGGTGCAGTACACATGAGTATTGCGTCGCCGGAAACAGGCCAGATCCAGCATCGGCTCGGAATCCTGCTCTCCGGTCGCGGGTCCAACTTTGCCGCCATTGCCGATTCGATCAATGCCGGGCGGCTCAAGGGCGTAGAGATTGCTGTAGTGATCTCGAACGTCGTCGAGGCCGCTGGGCTGGCCAAGGCGCGTGAGTTGGGACTTCAGACGGCTCTTTTTGCCTCCAAAGGCCGCAAACGAGCCGAGCACGATGCCGATATCATAGCTTGCTTGCGGCAGCACTTTGTGGATCTGGTCTGTCTGGCCGGATACATGCGCCTGCTTTCGCCTGAGTTCATTGCGGCCTTTCCCAATCGCATTCTCAATATTCACCCATCATTGCTTCCGGCCTTTCCGGGCCTCGAAGCGCAGTCGCAAGCCTTCGATTACGGCGTCAAGGTGGCAGGCTGCACGGTGCACTTTGTCGATGAACACCTGGACCACGGAGCGATCGTATTGCAGAGGGCGATTCCCGTGCAGGAGACCGACGATGCTCACTCGCTTGCCGGCCGTATTCTGGCCGAAGAACACATCGCCTACACCGATGCGATCGCCCGCGTAGCCAGCGGTGAATACGAGATTCGCGGGCGGCGGTATGTGAAGCGGAACCCATAAGTCATTTGCCGATGAGCGGTTGACGGCCCGGGTTCGCGGTTTGTAGTTGGAGTGCGCCTGCGCCATGTTCTTATTGTCAAGTTCCCGGCCTTCTCACGTGGCTAATAAGTCTTTGGAATCTAGTTGATTAAACTCTTTTCGATTTTTGCCGATAATATCGGCAACAGTACGTAGGCTTAGATGTAGCCAGACAAGAGACGGAAGTGCCGAGCCCGGCGAAGGTTTTCGCCCTCCCACAAGCGGATGGGCGCCGGGGCGCGGGGCCGTCTCCAGTCTCAGGATAAGCGGCTCTCCGCCGCGGGCCAGAGCCGCAACCACGGCATCGCTCGAACTCGGGGAGATGTGACAAGTCGAGACTGGCAGCAGACCCGGAAGGGAGTCTGCTGCTGGTCTCGATTTTTTTGCGCGGAAGCAGGTTGAGTTCTCCCGCGCCTGAAATCCCAGAAAACCAAGGCAGCTTCGGCTGCCTTTTTCTTTGTGAGGAGCTTTCCGCATGAATCCCATTTCGAATATCTGGAAACACCCGAAGACCTCAGCCGCGGGAATGTTGATTGCAGTCGTCACCATCGCCAGCACACTTTCGCGGCAAGGCATCACGCTGGGTGCGGCCGGCAACGGTAACGTCGTGACGCTGGTGGGTGCGCTAGCCACAGTATTGCTCGGTCTTCTGGCCCGCGACCCAGCCAACCCGGCCAACCCTATCGCCAATACCAACTCGGCGAATTCAACGGTCAAGCTGGGTGTCTGGGCGCTGATTGCCTTGCTGCTGCCGTTACCGTTCATGGGCGGTTGCTCGGCGACAAACGCGGCGCAGGAGATCGTAAACTGGACTCCATCACTTCAAAGCGCGGTGGCGACTGTCGACTCGACCGCAGCGTTGCTGGCCCCGGCCGACGCCCCAATATTCGCAGAGGCAACGGCTGGCTTTGATGCCGCTTCCGACATGCTGGTGGCCCAAGCCAAGGCTTATCTGGCCAATCCGACGGCCACCGTGCTGGCGCAGTTGCAGAGCGCGGTGGCAGTCTTCCAGCAACAGGTGAATGCCTCGCTGCTTGCGGCGGCAAAGATCACCAATCCCTACAGCCAGTCTCATGTATTGAACGCCATCAATGGGGTGGGGACCATCGTCCTGGCCATTCTTGCCTTGGTCAGTTCGATCTCTAGCAAAGCTGCCGTGGCGCGTATGGCCGCGAAATCGACGGTGAAGCTGGCTGCTGTACGCCCTTATCTGAATAAGGGCTACGCCTCAGCGATCGTGGCAAACCACTATGGCGAACCGGTTGAATTCGCGCGGACGCAGGTGGCACAGACTGATATGAGCTTGGTGCAGGCGGGGTTTTGAGGTGTAAGCATTCGTGGGCGCCGCAATCACTCATTGCGGCGCCACACGGGCTTAACTATTTTTCACGGAGAACCACCGCGCACAGTCCAGATGCGTTTTCACTACTGTCCGGCTACAAGTCGCACAGAATCAATTGATTGCCAATATCGTCTAAGTTGTGATCGGAGTTGGATGTCTG
>CAZGHZ010000184.1:0-3627 GCA_964525655.1 uncultured Occallatibacter sp. | reverse complement strand
TCTTCGTCAAGCGTATGCGGAGACGAATTACCGTCAAGCCTCTCAATCATGATGGTGCCAACCGTGCGGTTGACGCCCTTGATCGGAACGCCTACAAACGATCTCTGACCGGAAGGATCGCCCGGGCTCAACTCGCCCCAATCCGCGAACAACGGACTCCCTGCGATATTGCGCACAACGAGTGGCATGCCTGAAACAACGATCTGGCCCACTGCCTGTTCGGGAAGCCGCTCAAAATGCTCTCTTGCGGTCGCCTCGCTCCATCCTGCGCCAACGACCATCGACGTCCGATCCTCTTCATCGAGCAACGCAATCAGGCCATTGTTCATGTCTAAGAAACTAGCTAGAAGATTGATAACCCCGGAGAGCGCCTCCTCGAGTCGAGCTGGACGCGTGAGCAGCTTCGAGATCTCGTAAATTCCCATAAGCGCGGAATTTGCACGACTGCTCGATTGCATTGCACGTTCGTGACTGGAGGCTTCGTCCTGGCTCGACACGTCTCGCCTCCTATCTCTAAAGGCAAAAAGATGGTTGACTGAATCTGCAATTCTGAACTGGACTGCAAAAACGCGGGAATAAGAGAATCGTCCACCCACATCCAGCTTTGCGCGCCAGATGCCAGTACGTTTGCAACGCTCCGGTTCGTAGGCATATTTTGGCAGACATTTGATACTCGGTCAATGAAGACCGTATAAGGAAAGCAATAGAATCCAGATTGGCCAACCTCTAAGCTGTTCCGTTCTCAAGTCGTTGATGGCGGGCCGCGGACATCTAACCCTCCAGCAACAAGAGCCTTGCGGGATCGATCCTCACCCGCCACGGCTGCGGCTCAACGCTGAGCGTTTGCCAGAGATGCTTGGGTACATCGGCCTGCAAGTGAGGCAAGTCCCCTGTCGAGGGCGCGATGTGCAAGCGCAGATAGAGCGTCATCTCGTGAGGCGCTTCACTGGTCGCCATCAGCCAACAAGGAAACGTGTTCTCTCCGTTCCCCACGGGATTGAAGTCGATCTGATGCGAACGGATTCCAGCATGGGTCAACTCATCCGGGACGCCCCGGGACGTTCGCAGTTCGCAATTCCATGCATCAACTGCGATAAGCTCAGCGGCCACGCGGCGAGCGGGAGCGATGTTCTTGCATCCCGTCAGTCGCGCCGCCGCTACGCTCCGTGGCCGCTCGAAGAGCTGATGCTTCGGGCCACTGGCAATCACTTTGCCGCTGTCCAGCACAAGAAGCTCGCTGCAAAAACGAAAGGCCTCCTCCATGTCGTGCGTGACAAAAATCACCGCGCCGTTGTAGTCTGCCAGTGTCTCGCGCAACTGTTCTTCCGTCTGGCGCCGCAAATGCGGATCGAGCGCGGCAAACGGTTCATCGAGGAGCAGCGCGTCGGGTTCGATGGCCATGCATCGCGCGATTGCAACGCGCTGTCGTTGCCCGCCTGAGATCTCTGCCGGATAACGATCAGCCAGCTCGGTGATGTGCATCCGCCCGAGCTGCCGAACTATGCGTGCCTGCCGCTCCAGCTTCGGTAGATCACTCAACCCAAAGCCGACATTCTCAGCCACCGTCATCCGCGGAAACAATGCATAGTCCTGAAAGACCACGCCGATCTTGCGATGCGCGGCGGAGATCCTCTCACCTGTCGCGCTGTCATAGAGAACACGGCCGTTGAGAATGATGCGCCCCCGATCTGGCGTCACAATACCAGCGATCATGCGCAGTGTCATCGATTTGCCCGCACCGGAGGCTCCAAGCAATCCAAGCGCGCCCTGATTTGCGCAGAAGTCAACCTCGAGCTTGAAGTACTCGAGAGCCTTCTCGACGCGTATTTCAAGCGAAGCGCCACGATTCTCCTCGTCTGGGTTGCTCGGCAACTGTGTTTTCGACAGAAATGTGGAGTCTAGGTGAGCTGTCCTCTCATTTGAATATGTCTTTCTGGTTTTTCGTTCCCAGTGAAGCAAGCGAATGACGGCCAGCGAGAGAACGACAATCAGACTTACCCACAGAGAGGCTACGCGCATGTCGCCGCCCTCTGCTGCGGAAAAAATAGCGATCGGCATCGTCTGAGTGCGGCCGGGAATGTTGCCGGCCAGCATCAATGTTGCGCCAAATTCGCCCATCGCTCGCGCAAATGCCAGAACCGTACCCGCGAGCACGCCGGGCGCTGCCTGCGCCAGCATCACTCTGCGAAAGACCCTCCACTCCGTAGCGCCAAGCGTCCGCGCTGCATCGAGAAGATTGGGATTGACCTGCTCAAACGCGCCAAGGGTCGTGCGATACATCAGCGGAAATGCCACGACCGTCGCCGCGATGACCGTTGCCGGCCAGGAGAAAACAATCACGATGCCGATCTGCTCCAGCGCGTGGCCGATGAAGCTGCGCCTTCCGAACAGCAGCAGCAGAAAGAAGCCGACAACAGTCGGAGGGAGGACCAAAGGAAGCGTAAGAAGGCCGTCAATCCATGCGCGAAGGCTTCCGCGCATTCCATACATCAACCTCGCGGCATGTATTCCCAGAAGGAACGTTGCTACCGTGGCCACGCAGGTAGTGGCAAGCGAGATCCACAACGGCGAATAATCGATCGACAGTGTCACGGTGCTGCTATTGTAAACCCGTGTCTGATAAAGATCGCTTGGGTCACCGGCTTGCTGAGAAATTCAACGAATTTCCGCGAGGCCTCTTCGTTGCGACTTCCTTTGACAACTGCAACGGGATAAACGATTGGGTCATGCGTGGATTCAGAAGCAGAAGCAACGATTCGAATCTTTCTCGAAGCTTGGGCATCGGTCGCATACACCAGGCCTGCATCGGCATTGCCAGTTTCTACATAAGTCAAGACCTGGCGGACATCTTTTCCCAAGACAAGCTTTGCGTCTAGTTGATCCCAAAGATGAAGAGACAAGAGCGTCTGCTTCCCATACTGGCCTGCCGGGACGCTGGCCGGGTCACCCAGTGCAATGAGTCGGATTGATTTGTCTTTGAGTCCCTGAAAATCACGGAGCTTTGAATCAAGCGGGGCAATAAGAACCAGTGTGTTTCTCAACAGATTGCGGCGCGTGCCTGTAACGATCAGCCCCTTGGCCGCAAGGTCATCCATCGGCCTTGCCGCGGCTGAAATAAAAATATCCACCGGAACGCCCTGATCGATCTGTGCTGCAAGGGTTCCGGATGAACCGAAGTTATTGGCAAAAGAGATGATCGCTCCACTTTGCCTGTAAGTAGTCTCCGTCTCAACCATGGCATCCTTCAGGCTGGCCGCCGCGGAGATTGTCAACTCTGTCTGCGCTGAACCAGGGCGCAGGCAGAGCACGGCCGTGAACGTGACAAGCACCGCGAATCTGCAAAACGGCATTCGATTTCCAATAACCTTCGAACTTGGTCTCAAGTCTTCTCCTCAGTCAGTTCCAGTGCGGCTGTTCGCTCTAACTCTTGTCCACTCGATTGAACCGGTTCGAGAAATATGATGAGCGGCAACCCACGTTGGGCTCTCGACCGAGCCCGCCGCGGAAACGATCAGAAGGCGAAACGACTACCTACTGTCGGAGCAAGGTTGTTGTCGCTCTTAAAGGGAACTCCGGGGCCATGAGGAATGGCGATGTCCAGACCGCCGCTCACGAAGGAATACGCAA
>CAZGHZ010000183.1:0-3635 GCA_964525655.1 uncultured Occallatibacter sp. | reverse complement strand
GTTGCAGCCCGCCAGGCGTTGCCACGACATTATCCGGACGGCGGCAAGACTGCAAGTAATCGTCGGACTGGAACAGCCAATCTGCGCTCAGCACTTTGGGATCGTTAAAACTCGTGGCAAAGACCGCCGAGACATTTCCTGAACGATAGGACGTAATCGCCTTGCGATCGGCGTCCGTTACTGGACGCCGCACACCCCACGGCTGGTCGGGATTGCCCCAGGTGAGTTTTTGCAGTTTTGCCTGCTGTGCAAACGATGGAGCTGACGACGTTGCACCGGCGACGAGCCCAAGGACCAACATTGAATAGGAAGCAAGCCGGTTGAAGACGATTTGAAACATTATCGATTCTTCTCCAGAACGAAATCTGAGATGGCTCACGCAGCCTGTTGCGATCGAGTGATTCGAGGCTTAAAAATGAGGGCGGGACTTTCCCATTATATTTCCCAAAGGGGCGATGAATCGAGCGTCCGCCCCTTCGGAAATCCTCTTCACACCTCCAAACTATTGAAGCAGGATGAAGTTCGCAGCCTGCGGGGAGTCGTTCACGATGCAGATAATCCTCGTGGAAGTGTTGACCACGCAGCTATCTTCCTCGCTGCCGCTTCCGATCAGCAGGCCACCGTAGGCGGTAGCCAAGGGGTCCCATTGATAAGCCAGAGACTGCGGTTGGTCAAAGGCGAAATAGCCCACGCCGCCGGTTGACAAGCCGCCCGTAACATGGCCTGCGCTGTCCAGGTCAAACTCGCCCTGGCTTGTTAGCCCTGGCGTTGCAACCGTCGCCTCGCCGAAGAGGTAATCGCCCGCAACCGCCGCATCGGTGAATGTGGTTTGCGTTTGCGCGTTGAAATATCCAGTTTCCAGATAACCGTTGCCTGTATTGAGATCGAGTTCGAGGGCGTTGTTGTTTCCGGTGAAGTACAAATACCCTAAACCGCCGGCTCTGGGAGTAAAGGTGGCGCGGCCGAGGTTATTTTGATCGAAGGAGACAGCAGCCGCTGGTTCAGCGCCCGAGACGCTGCCAAAACCTCCGTTTGTGTTGCCGTAGATTTGATTGATGGTGAAATTTCCAGCACCGTCAGCGCTTCCCTGTTCGACCCAGGAGTCGTAACCGGAGACGCTGCCATTCGAGTATGCTCGCCCGCTTCCGTAGGAGACGATCGTTCCACTGAGGCTGGCATCGGTAAAGGAACTCTTCGTCTGCGGATTCACGCTGCCGGTGAGCAGGCCGCCATTGACAACGGTTGCAAGCCGGTAGATCTGAGTTGAGTTCACAATGTAGCCGACATCTTGCGTGGCCGTCTGGCTGTTCGACAGATTCAACGTTTCCGTGAAGCGCCCGGTGGTGGGATCGGGCACGGTGTAGCTTCCCGTGAAGGTGTAACTGTCGTCGGTGGTTGTAGGAAGGATGAACCCATCCGAAACGCCGTTTGTAATCTGACCGCTCGATGCAGTGAAGCGGCCCACGTGCGCCTGAGGCGCGCCGCTGGAGGTTTCGCCGTCCATATTGTAGGCAAAGTTGCCGTCGAGGGTGCTGTCGGTAAAGTCGCTGGTGGTGGCTGGATAGCAGATGCCTGCGGAATGTTGGGAAGAGGGGGAAACTCCTTCTCCTACATCGTCGACCTCGACCAGGCGGGCGCGCGTGGCTGTCGGTCCGGCAAGATTGTTCAACGCAATCGCGTAGCTGTTCGTGATGGTGGGGCCACCGCCCGTGGCGCCGCCGCCCCAGACGATATTGGCTGTCAGCAAGCCATTGTTATCGGAACCGATGGAATAGGAACCCGTGAGCGTGCCTGTCGCGGCTGAGGCAAGGACACGGCTATTCTGGTCGATAACACCGGATGTGATGTTGCCTTTGCCATCGGCCTGGAAGCTGGTAAGTTCCGCCCAGCGCGGGCCGCTCACCTCGCCGCTTACGTTGAGGCCTCCGTTGATGCTGCAAACCCAGGTTCCGCTGAGATAGCTGTTGTGCGCTGCGCTCTCGGTGGGAGTGACGGTCACAGCATGCGGAGCGCTGGCGGTCAGAGGCGTTGCCGTGCCGGAGTCGGCCACATCGACGGTAAGATCGAATGCTCCCGACCAGTAGGGCGCGGCAGATGGACCTGTCAACAAGCCGCTCGACGAGAGGCTCCATCCGGTGGGCAGCGTGGAACTGGAATCCACAGTCCATTTGTAAGGGGCGATACCTCCGCTGGCGGCTAACTGCACAGAAAACTCTGTTCCCGCCGTGCCCGTCAACTGGGCATCGGTTGTAGTGATGTCCAACAGGGCCGGAATGGTTAGCGTAACTGAGTTCGATGCGGCAGCGTCCGCGATGGACGTGGCCGTCACGGTCACAGACTGCGCGGCGACTGTAGCAGCGGGCGCTGTGTAGGTTGCCGCACTGGTGGTGGTACTGGAGAGCGTACCGCCGCCGCTTACGGTCCAGGTTACTCCGCCGTTGTTGACGTCATTGGTGACGGTTGCGCTCAGCTTCACGGCATCTGTCGCATCGACTGAAGTGGCCGAAGCGGTTACGGAAACGCTGGGCATTGTGGTTGTAGACGAGGAACCGCCTCCGCAGCCCGAAAGGAGGATCGATGCCGCGATGAAAACGCCGAGGGTGAAAGAGAATTTTGAGAGCATGGACACCCCACAAGATTGAATTGCCTTCAATCTGATGTGGAATGGGGAGTGGATTTGTGACAACAACCATAAGACTCTCGAAGAATTCTTTTTGGGCGAGCTTCTTGCGAGCTATTTCCGCAAAAATACAGAGCAGCAGTGTTATTCCCACCCGCCTGAAGCCAGGAAACCGGCCCAGTACCAGGGATGGGTGCTCTTGCCGGCGGCGCGGCGGGCGAGCAGCAGCTTCCGATCCGCATTCCACACGGCGTCGGCCGTTGAAGCATGAAGGCCCAGGCGCTGGAGATAGAGTTCATGCATGAACTGGCGCGACAATGTATCGTCCACGGGCCACAGCGACATCACCACGCTGCGTGCGCCGGCCACGCGGAAGGCGCGTTCCAGGCCCAATACGCCTTCGCCATCCTGCAATTCGCCGTTGCCCGTGTTGCAGGCCGAGAGCACAGCCCAGTCCACGCCATTCAAGTCCATGGAGGCGATCTGCTGGGCAGTGAGGATCGAGGATTCGGGTGCGGAACCGTCGCGTGCGAAGACCAGGCCGGAGCGAAGGAGCGGATTGCCGTTTCCGCAACGGCTGCCGAGAAGAAAGGCGTGGGTGGCAACATGAAGAATTCGGCTATGCGGGGCGTCGTCGAGGAATCGCGTTCGCGTAGCCTTTGCGCCGGTCTCCAGCGTGAAGGTTTCCCCGCTATTCCAGCGCTTCCATGTAGCGCGAATGTCCCTGGCCTCCATTTCCGTTCCAGGCAGCGGAGGGAAATCGTCCTGATTCATTCCGTCGCAGGGGATGTTTGCGTCGCGCAGGTTGGCTACAAGCGATTCACTTGCCGGTTGTCCAAATGCCGGATTGCCAAAGATCACCAATCCCTTATTGGGATGCGCGTTCTCGGTAGGGACCAGATCGCGCTCGCTGGAAAGCACATGGATGACCGGAGCTTGCTCGACCAGATAGCCTTTGCCGTCGGGCAGGCCGCTAAATGGAATCAGGTTCAACATTCCATCCGGAACCACCAGC
>CAZGHZ010000182.1:0-3643 GCA_964525655.1 uncultured Occallatibacter sp. | reverse complement strand
CAAAAAGACGTCGCCCATGCCGCATAGGTTCCACTCTTCAGGGCCGGATCAATAACGGAGGATAGAACTCAGACAAGGGAACCGATAGCGCCGTTCACCTTTCCGGAAAGGCGACCTTACAGCCATGTGGCTCGCGTTCGACTGTCAGATGTGCCTTGGTATCGAACAAGAGTCTCTTGTCCACAAGAGCGTTTTGCAGGGGCAACTTTTCAGGCCCCAACTCGTCCGGAGACCATTTTGTCGACAACAGTTGCCTCAAAGTAAGCTCATGGCTTGGGAATACTTTGAAAAGGATGCCGATCCTCCTGGAATGCTCGAGCCCGTTTGAATGTTGCGGCTCCGTCCAACGAATATTTGCGCATGCATTGCGAGTTCTTGGGCGGGGGAGCGCAGAATCCTATTCGAGCCTCTTGACGGATTGCTAGTTGGCTAGCGTGCTCCCAAAGTTGATTTGCCTGCTCAAGGTGAGTCTAGTTACGGCTGCACCGGCTGCAGCTCATTCCAGCTTCCCGAGAGCGCCGCATTCGGATTGAAGCTGGGGTCGTCGCTCATCACGTACTGATCGGCGCCATTCAGCCAGGCATGGCCGTACTGGTTGCTTAGCTCAAATGTGCGCCCAGTCGAAGGATCGCGGTAGGTCTGCACATCCCGAAGGTTCTGGTCCGTGGCGTGAAAGCCAATATCCGAGACCCTCTGTGCATTGGCGCTCATATGCTGGTAGGTCTGCGTGATGAAGTTGTCGAGGTCGGCCTGGATCCTGTCCATGGCGGCCTCCTTGTTGGCTTGTATCTGGTAATAGTAGGCAATCCACTTGTTCGTATAGGCTGTATAGCGGGGCAGCGGTTGAATGGAACCAACGACCACCTTGAACAGCTTGTCCTTGCTATCTAGCTCGCCCTTCGGCGCACCCAGCGCAACCTGGCCGACGGCGTGGATATCGTAAAGATATCCTCGGCCCACGCGAAAAGTCTGAGTCACGAGCGCCACCGAGTACCACAGTTCCATCGGCTTGCCGTCTTTTTGAGACGACAGCCGTATCCGGATCGCGTCGACGCGCGCGCCACCGTTGCCGCTGTCGGCAGGCGGCAGCCCATTGCGCTGGCGCACCATCTGTTCCAGTGCGGGGAAGGGCTCGACCGATTCCACTGTCACCGCTGGCTTAAAGTCGCTTTGCACATACTGGCGAAAATATTGCTCTGCGCTCAACGGTTTTGACACGGGGCAAAGATCATTCGTCGCATTCCCGTTGTGCGTGCGCCGGTTACGATCAGTGAGATTGTGCAACTCCTGCGGGTCGTCGGAGTACTGCCAGGCGTAGTTGGGAGCGCCCTGAAACTTAGTGAGGCCATCCTCGCTCGTCGCTTCCCAAAACACTGAGAAGGCTTCGCTGAAACAGCCTGTCTTGCCGTACATGTGGACCGCACCCTTGAAGTCCCAACCGCTGGGAATCAATAGCTCGATCGCGGGCGCGGTCGTCTTGTCGTAATCCGGATCATTGATCATGATCTGCGCCTTTTTCAGCACCAGGTAGGAGCCCGATCCGGCACTGCCGGCGACCGCTCCGTGTGGGTCGGCCGATGGCGACGGTGCTTGAGGAACAGAGCTGGCCGGCGCGGACGCATCGGGCTTTGTCGCGGCAGGTGCCGCCGGCGCATCGGGTTTTGTCGGGGCTGGCGCCGCCGGAGCGACAGCGCCCGCACCAGCGTCTCCCCGGGCTCCCCGCATGGCATTGGCGATGGCCTGCTTGCAGCCGTCCGAGACTTCCGCCTGGTGCTGTTTGAGGCAGGCGACGATTCGTCCTCCGCCTGCCGGCACTCCGGCGCACAGCTTCTGCACGTCAGAGGCGCACGCGGCGCGCGCATCGGCCAATGCCTGCGGCGAACCGGCCTGCGCGTACAACGACTGCGGTTCCAGCACGCCGCCGGCAACCACTGCGAGCATCATGGCCACAGCGCAGCGGATGGAAACCTCGGTTGATCTCGACATAAGGGCCTCCTGGCTTGAATGGGCAACCAAGCCGATACCTCGCCGCACATCGCGCGGCTCACAGTGGATCGGACCATACAGCAAAACCGTCTCGCAGAATCGCCGCCCAATGCCGCACGCAACCTGCTTTTCCGATCGGTCGATTAGCTAACAGACTAGGGAGCGTGGTATTCCGCTTCTAGTAGTTCCAGATCAGTTCGAGTTCAGTCTTAGCGTCTAAATATACAGGTGCTCCCTCCTCGTTGGTTTGTTCAAACGCAAGTGGCTTGGGAATTGCAGGCGTTATGAACTTGTGATAGGTCCGGACCGCGCGATATGGTCTGAGAACATGATGTGGCAGTGATTTGGGCTCAAAGAAGGAGATTCGTTCCAAAAGGAGATTCCCGGATGTCAGGAGAGACACGGCACTTTCTGTTCGCGCTCTCGTTGATCCTGGTTTTTCCCGTCATCAGCAATTCCGCTTGCGCGCAGGATGGCGACTGGATTGCCACCTGGGGCGCAAGCCCGATGCTGGCACCCGCCGCTCAGAGCCTTGGCCCAAATCCCCAGACCATTCGGATGGTCGTGCACACAAGCCTCGGCGGCGCGGAAGTGCGGATCCGCATTTCGAATGTCTTCGGAACGAAGAATTTGAACTGAAACGGCTATGTTATCCGATGGGTCCCCCTCAAGCTCCGGGGGGCTCCAGCCGTTGTGAATCGAAACAGCGCCGCGCGCGTTCTGCATATCGATCAGGTCTGAATCACGGACACTTGCCGACATGATCGGCATAGTGGCGGCAGTCGCCTACCGACCCTCTGCCGATCAAACGCCCCCGGGGTCCAGGATTAGTGTTGCGCCTGGATCGCCGGCGATCCAGACACGATCCCGATTTGAGCCTGACGGAGGAAAAAGAAAGACGAAGAAAACCCGATCGTGTCCGAAACGCCGGTCGCAGCTTGTTGGCCAATTCTTAATCCATAGTACGCAAGGTCTCATATGCTTCTTTCAAAGCCGGATCATTGAGCCCAATCAATTTCAGCTTCGCCTCGATGCGCTCTTGAACAGCTCTGGAATTAGGAAAATCCTGGTCAGTCCAAAACCGGTCTCTACGCTGGAAATAGCCGGCCTCCTGCAGGAACCAAATTCCGTACCTGAAAGCGTCACCCTGCGTATCATCCAAATCGCTCACTTTGAATGAGCCATCCGGCTGGTACGATTTGGTGAGGCACCAATCCAGCATCAGGGAAATCTCCGCACGAACTTGTTGCCGAGAAGCTTCGTCGAGAGTCGGCCATGCGGATCGAAAGATCTTGACTGCGTCCCAGTTGAGATGGTTCTCGTAGTGGCCATCAAAGCGAATACCGGCAGGAAAGTTGACGCGGTCGAGTTGCAGAAGGCGCCGGGCAATCATATCCTGATGCTGCACTTGGCCTTTAAGGTCAGAAATGACATGGAAAGTCATCGCCATGTCATCCATTTTCCAGACCCTTCCTTGCCGATCCACCAACCATTGTCCCCAGCACCCGGTTTCAGGATTCTGCCAGCGCTCGACAAATGCACGCAGAGCATCTTTGAGTTGAGGATGAAATGAGTAGCACCCCGTTTGTTGAGTCTCAAAAAGTAACCGGGCCATTGCGGAGAATGTTTCGTCTAATTCTTCGCGGTTGAATACTCC
>CAZGHZ010000181.1:0-3676 GCA_964525655.1 uncultured Occallatibacter sp. | reverse complement strand
CGAGCAGGGTTGAAGGGGTGGAAGTGGGTTTGGAGCGCGGGCGAGGACGCCCGCGTGACAGCCGGTCTGGAGACCGGCGCTACTGACGGGTTGGTGCTCGAAGATTCCGAGGTCTGAACACTCAAACCTTGAACATTTGTCATACCACTACCTTGACTTTGTGCCATGTCCGACATATAGTGAATATGTATTTAGTCAGGAGTTGCAGTCAATGAAGCCAATCTGGAAACAATCTTACGGTAGAGATGACGCAGAACTCTGGCTTGGTGTGCCGAGCTGGGATACCGAGAACAAACAAGGAAAACTCTCAATCAAGTTCGCGTACAAAAAGGACGGCAGGATTCCTCGCACGGCACCAGAGGTTCCGGAGGAGGTTGTCGTTGAAATGATTGTCATGTTGGCCGACCACGGTCGGCTCAGTCCCGAGGATCGAAACAGGATCGAGCGCATGCTTGTGCGCGTGGGTAATCTGAAACAGCAACTCAATGAAAGTGAAACCAAGAGACTTGCTACTTACGGCGCGATGCTATTGAAGAGGTTTCACCAAGAGTTCGAAAAAGACCCGGAAAACCGGGATACAGAGTACGAACGCGGCCAAGTTACTGGGTATCGTCATCTACTGGATTTCATTTACGGCGAACGTCAAACCGGGGCGATAGTCGACGCGGCAAGCCGTGAAGCTGGCTTTACGATTCCTCCGGCGGGTCCTATGGCTGAAGATGGAAAGGGCTACTACGGCTTTGATTCGGGGGCGCACACATACATCGGAAAGCTGTAATGCGCCTCTCGTTCAGTTCATCATTACACCTTACCTGCTGTATGTAATTCTAAGTCGTTTCCTACCGTGACTGCGTGATTCAGTAATCAACAAAATGTAGCGCCGGCCTCCTGGCCGGCTGTAGAGCGGACATCCTTGTCCGCGCTTGCGATGATGAATCTCAACTTCATGCGATTAAAGCACTAGTTGTGCTTGCCCTTCCACTCGGCGTAGGGGCCTTGGAAGTCTTCTATACCGTCTTCCCTGAATACCCATAACCGTGTGGCTACTTCGTCAATTAAATCATGGTCGTGAGTTACTAACAGCACCGTGCCTTCGTAGCGCTGGAGAGCTATGTTCAAGGCGTTGATGGCTTCTAAGTCCAGGTGATTCGTCGGCTCGTCGAAGATCAGGATATTGGGCTTGGTGAGGATTAACTTGCAAAAAGCCAAGCGGGCTTGTTCGCCGCCACTTAGAGCTTTAGTCTGCTTGTCGCCTTCTTCTCCGCTGAATAACATCTGGCCCAGGATGCCGCGGATGTCTTCGACGTGGGCGTCGGGCTTCCAGCGATGGAGCCATTCGGCGATGGGCAGGCCCGGCTCGATGGTCGAGCCTACATCCTGGGGAAAGTAGCCGATCTGGGCTTCGTGGCCCCAGAAGACGGTGCCGTTATCTAACTCGAATTCCTTGTCGGCGAGGCCGGGATAGCTATTAAGAAGGCTCTTGAGGACGGTGGTCTTCCCTGCCCCGTTGCGGCCCATGAGACAGATTCTTTCGCCGCGGAGGACGTTGGCGGTGAAACCGTCGATGACCTTGTGGTCGCCATAACTCTTGGTGAGGTGCTTGAATTCGAGGACGTGCTTGCCGCTGGGACGTACCTGGTCAAATTTGATGTAAGGCCGGGCGATGTTAGAGCGGGCAAGGTCGTTGGTCTGGAGGCGTTCAACCTCTTTGCGGCGGCTGGTGACTTGAGAGGAGCGGGTTCCGGCTGAGAAGCGGGCGATGAAGTCGTTCAGCTGGGAGATCTTCTTTTCGCGCTGGGCGTTTTGCGATTCGAGGGTGGAACGGATCTGGGTCTTGGCCATGACCATCTCGTCGTAGCCGCCGGTGTAAGTGATGATGGTTTCGTAATCGATGTCGGCCGTGTGGGTAGTGACCGAGTTGAGGAAGTGCCGGTCGTGAGAGATGGCGATGAGGGTGCCGTCGTAGTTCTGTAAGAAGTCTTGGAGCCAGTGGATCGATTCGAGATCGAGGTAGTTGGTCGGCTCGTCGAGCAGCAGTGCCTGAGGCTTGCCAAAAAGAGCCTGGGCGAGCAGAACGCGGACCTTTTGGCCGCCCTGGAGCTCACCCATGAGACGCTCGTGGAGGGGCTCGGCGATGTCCAATCCATCTAACAAAACCGCGGCGTCGGCTTCGGCGGTATAGCCATCTTCGTCTCCGATGGTGCCTTCGAGTTCGCCTAATCTCATGCCGTCGGCATCGGAGAGCTCGGGCTTCTCGTAGATGCGGTCACGCTCGGCGAGGGCTGCCCAGAGGGGCTTGTTGCCCATAATCACTGTATCGATGACGCGGAAGGCATCGAAGGCAAACTGATCCTGGCGCAGCACGCCAAGCTTGCGGGGACGGACAACGGTGCCCTTCTGCGCCTCGAGCTCGCCGGTGAGGACCTTCATAAATGTCGACTTGCCGGAGCCGTTGGGACCGGTGAGTCCGTAGCGGCGGCCGGGGATGAAGGCGACGCTGACGTCTTCGAAGAGCACCTTCGAGCCGTAGCGCATGGAGACGTTGCTGACGCTGATCATTCTTGTCTAGATCCTAGTTGCGGGTCGCAGCTGAGACTCAGCCGCGTGGCCGTCGGGTGCCGGGGTTGATGCGAGGTTTTGGAGCGCGCAAGCGCGGCTCCGGAGAACTGTTGCAGTTCTATTTTCTCATAGGGGCGGTGGGACGATGCGATCGAAGCCGGAGCTGCAGCCGGATTGCCTGGGACACGATCCTCCAAGCCTACACTTCGCATCTGTGCTGATGGGCCTGCGCCACGGCCACAAAAGCTGCGCATTAGTGCAATAATATCGGCGGGGCTCCAGTCCCGAGGAAAAGCTTCGATTGCCAGAGGAAGACCAAATCGGCGCAGAGAATGCCACAGCGAGTCCGTCGCCAGAGGCGGCGGCGCGGCGCGAGTTGCTGCTGCGACGCGGCTGGTCGGCATTGCCTGAGAGCTATCGTTTTCCCGCGACGGCGCCCTCGCTTGAGGAGGCTCGCGCCTGGTGCCAGCGGCTGGCCGAGTCTCATTACGAGAACTTCCATGTGGCTACCTGGTTCCTGCCTAACGATCTGCGGCCGCATTTTCACGCGATCTATGCCTATTGCCGCGTCTCTGATGACCTGGGCGATGAGGTGCTCGACCCGGAGCAGGCTCTGGCGCTGCTGGATCTTTGGGGCCATGAACTTGATGCCTGCTACGAAGGCCGAATGCGCCACCCGGTCTTTGTCGCGCTGGCCGAGACCATCAAAGAGTGCTCCATTCCCAAGGAGCCTTTTGCCGACCTGCTCGTCGCCTTCCGCCAGGACCAGTCTGTTACCCGCTTCGCCACCATGGAAGACGTCTTGGCCTACTGCCGTTACTCGGCCAATCCTGTGGGGCGGTTGGTGCTGCATGCCTGCGGCGAGCACGGCGAGGAGAATGTCCGGCTTTCGGACGCGACATGCACGGCTCTACAGTTGGCCAATTTTTGGCAGGATGTGCGCGTGGACTACACCAAGGGCCGCATCTATATCCCTCAAAAAGACATGGAGTCCTTTGGCGTTACCGAGGAGTACATCTCCGATGGCGTCGTCACGCCGGGCTTTCGCGCCTTGATGCGTTGCGAGGTTGAGTATGCCCGCAGCCTCTTTGAAGAGGGGCTGCCGTTGATCGGACGA
>CAZGHZ010000180.1:0-3711 GCA_964525655.1 uncultured Occallatibacter sp. | reverse complement strand
CCGCTCGGTGCCGAAGCGCTCGCACGCGAAGGAACCCATCACGCTGCCATAAAACATGGCGCGACGATAGGCTGCGGGAGTTAGCTCGGGCTGCGAGGCCAGATAGCCGAAGAAGCCGCCGGCAAAGCTGTCGCCCGCGCCCGTCGGGTCCACGACCTCTTCCAGAGGCAGCGCCGGCGCTTTGAAAATTTTCTCGCCGTGAAAGAGTGTCGCGCCATACTCGCCGTGCTTCACTACTAGCGTCTTCGGACCCATGGCCAGAACCGCGCGCGCCGCCTGCAGCAGATTGTTGTTGCCGGCCAGCATCTTTGCCTCGGCATCGTTGATGAGCAGAATGTCGAGGCCCTTCAAAACCTCCAGCAAGGCCGAGCGATGATCCTTGATCCAGTAATTCATCGTGTCGCCGGCCACCAGCTTCACATCCGGCATCTGCTCGCGCACACGGCGCTGCAAGACCGGATCGATGTTTGCCAGAAACAAGAATTCCGAATCGCGGTAACTCTCGGGAATCTTCGGCGAAAACGTCGCAAAGACGTTAAGCTCGGTATTGTGAGTCTTGGCTTCGTTGAGGTTTTCGAGGTATGAACCTTCCCAGAAAAAGCTCTTGCCTGCCGTGTGTTCGATGCCGCGCGTGTCGATCTTATGCAACTGAAAGACCTCTTCCTGTCTCCTACCAAAATCCTCGCCGACCACCGCGATAACTCGCACATCGGTAAAGTAACTCGCGGCCAGCGAAAAGTAAGTCGCCGCTCCTCCCAGGCAACGTTCACGCCGCCCCGCCGGTGTTTCAATTGAATCAAAGGCTACACTGCCCACTACGGTAATTGCCATCTATCTCCCTTTCTAACTTGTATGCGTTAATTCGCTAACTCCGTCAATCACCCTAGATACTTCCCAAAAAGCAGCTCCAGCTTCTCCTTCGCTGTCGCTGGAATCGCATCGGGCTGGGTCAGCACGGCGTACTTTGCCGCTGAGGCACAGGCGCAGTTCCGCTCATGCGGCATCGCTGCCACCGCCGCCTTCACCACTAACGCGGCATTCTCCGCATTTTTGTGCAGCACGCGCACAATCTCCTCAATCGTCACAGCGTCGTGTCCCTCGCGCCAGCAATCGTAGTCGGTGACCATCGCCACGGTCGCGTAGCAGATCTCCGCCTCGCGAGCCAGCTTGGCCTCCTGTAGGTTGGTCATGCCAATCACGTCCGCGCCCCAACTGCGATAGAGATTCGATTCGGCGCGGGTGGAAAACTGAGGACCCTCCATGCAGACATAAGTTCCGCCCAGCTTGCCCACAACACCCACCGTCGCGCAAGCTTCGACTGCTGCCTTTGCCACCGTCGCGCAGACCGGATCGCCAAAGGCCACGTGGCCCACGATCCCCTCGCCAAAAAAGGTCGAAATGCGATGCACGGTCCGGTCGATGAACTGGTCGGGCATTACGAAGTCTGTCGGTTTGTGCTCCTCTTTGAGCGAGCCAACGGCCGAGACGGAGATGATGCGCTCGACGCCCAGTTTCTTGAAGGCGTAGATATTGGCGCGAAAGTTCAGCTCCGATGGCAGAATGCGATGGCCGCGACCATGGCGAGCAAGAAACGCTACGCTGCGCCCCTCCAGTTCGCCCAATACGAACACATCGGACGGCGCGCCAAAGGGCGTCTCCACCGTCTCCTCATGTACGTTGGTGAATCCGGGCATCGAGTACAACCCGCTGCCGCCGATAATGCCAATCTCCGCCTGAGCCAATGCCCGCTCCCCCTGCCCCGAAACACAGATCCGTCTCTGGAGCCTCTCATCTTTGCGGCGCACCCTCATCGGGCAGCCGTTTTCAACTCTGCAAACATCTAAGTATAAAGGCTGGCGATCCTCTGCTCCCCCAGGGACTGCAGAAGAGGATGACAGGTTGCCATCAAGGACGAGACCGGCCGTCACAAGCTGAGCGAATCTCAATTCAGATCCGCAACTCTAAGCCCTTGCCGAGGAATCGCAGAGGGAGACGGCAGCGGGTGTGCTGCAATGGTTCCAATGGCGGAGGTGGCGAATTTATCGTTTCCCGTGTTACGATAAACGTTAAGCATGATTCGCTCGTTCGCAGACGCAGACACCGAGCAGGTCTTCAACCACCGTCACAGGCGGCGTTACGCGGCATTCGAGCGGGTGGCGCTTCGCAAGTTGCGGCAGATTCACCGGGTGTCGAGGCTGGAGGAACTCTTTGAGCCGCCCGCCAACCATCTGGAAGCGTTGCAAGGCGACCGGAAGGGGCAATGGAGTCTGCGCATCAACCGCCAATGGCGGATTTGTTTTGAATGGAGGGATGGGGATGCCTACGAGGTCCAGATTGTCGACTATCACTGAGCCGGCGCTTGATGGCGCCGAGTTGGGCGAGGGCGCGCGGATGCCGCCACTGCATCCGGGCGAGATGCTGCGCGAGGAGTTCATGAAGCCGCTTGGCCTCTCCTCCAATGCGCTTGCGATGGAGCTCCGGGTCCCTGTCACCCGGATCTCAGAGATTGTGCGCGAGCGGCGAGGAATCACCGCGGATACCGCTCTTCGGCTTGCCCGATACTTCAACATGTCGCCGGAGTTCTGGATGCGTTTGCAAATGGATTTCGATCTCGAGTCAGCCGCGATTGCTGAAGATAGCGCGATTCACGATGGGATTCGGCCACGCCCTCAAAACACTGTCCGCGAAAATGCCGCTCAAAGAGTGGTTGCTTGATCGGATTGCCGTTGAGGCTTTTTGATTCCCAGGTTCCGGAAGCATGATCTGGGCACCCACATCATGACACAGTAGTAGTAACGTGTAGGAGTAGATACCGAAAGCAACCATGCCCACAACCACAAACAAAGACTATTACGCCACTCTCGGAGTGAAGAAGACGGCCACCCCGGAGGAGATTCGCAAGGCCTTCCGCAAGGCGGCGCGGCGCTATCACCCCGATGTGAACCCCGGCGACAAGAAGGCCGAGGAGAAGTTCAAAGAGATCTCCGAGGCCAACGACGTCCTGAGCGACGAGAAGAAGCGCAAGATCTACGACCAGGTGGGATTTTACTCCGACCAGATCGACCCGGCAGCGGCGGAGGCATACGCAAAGCAGTCGGGCGGCGGGCAGGGCATGCCGGTCGACTTTGGCGGCTTTGACTTCTCCGGCTTCCAGAGCGGACCCGGCCAGCATCCCGGCCAGCAGGCGGGGGCGGGCTCTGCGTCGTGGGGCAGCTTCAAAGATATCTTCTCCGGCATGTTCTCCGGTGCGCAGCAGCCGCAGCGGCCGCGCGGCCCGCAGCCGGGCACGGATCTTGAGTATCAGGCCACGGTGGACTTCTGGACGGCCATCCGCGGCGGTCAGGCGCGCATCGAGGTGCATCGCCAGGAGGCCTGCCCAACCTGCCACGGCCAGGCCTCAACGGGCGGTTCAATACAATGCCCAGAGTGCAGCGGCACAGGCCAGGTAACGCAGATGGGCGGGCGCATGAAGTTCAACATCACCTGCCCGCGCTGCAACGGAACGGGAAAAACCTCGAACGACTGCGCTACCTGCCACGGCGAGGGCACGGTGACGCACTCGGAGACGGTCGAGTTCCGCATCAAGGCGGGCACACGAGACGGGCAGCGCATTCGCCTTCAGGGCAAGGGCAACGCCGGCGTCAACGGCGGCGCGGCGGGCGACTTGTTCCTCATTGTGCGCACCTCCCCGAATCCGGTGTTCACGCGCCA
>CAZGHZ010000179.1:0-3838 GCA_964525655.1 uncultured Occallatibacter sp. | reverse complement strand
GTCGGGCAGGCCGCTAAATGGAATCAGGTTCAACATTCCATCCGGAACCACCAGCGCCAGTTTGGCGTCGCCCACTTCAGCGCGCAGCGGATCCCAGACCAGCTTGCGCAACGCGGTGCCAGCCTCGCGCCATGAGCGCTCATTGCGCTTGGCGTCAAATCCTCCGGAGTGGGCCTCGGCATCGGCACTGATACGGGCGCGCCTTACCAGTTGATCGATCGGCCATGCTTGCCCCAGATCGAAGACGCGGATGGAGCCGGAATCCGGCTTGAGTACAAACGCCATGTACGCTTGAACTGCGGTAAGAGACGGATCGACTTGATCGACCGCAAAACGGCGGTAGGACACATAGGAGATGAGTACGGAATCCGCGGGGAGGCTGTGGCGCAGATCCTCCAGGCGCACCGCATTTATCCGCTCATCGTTGCGCAGGGCGGCGCTTCTGAGGGCCAGTTCGCTTTCGATCGTATCCATCCTTTGCGCGGCTTGCTCAATGGCCTCGCCGTTGTCCTGCTTCGCCTGTTCGATCGCCAGCAGATCGGTTCGAGCACGGTCCATCTCTTTCAACAGCCGCGCAATCTCCGGGTCGTTATTTGCATTCAGATTCTTTTGTCGCCGTGCCATCTCATCGGCAATCAGGGCGCGCGAACGCACCATCTCCTGATAGATATTGACTGTGTCCGCCGCCTGCAACTCCGCATGACGCGCGAGGACAGAGAGCGCGATGTCCAGCCCGCGGGAGCGCTGTTCGTAATACCTGAGCGCCTGACGCTCTGGCAGGACGCGCGCCTGAAGAACGAAGCTTTCGCGAGTCATATGCGCAGATTGCAGTCCCTCGGCAATCGCGCGCTGCGGATCTCCTCCAGATGCCAGAGAGCGCGCGAATTGCGCATGAGCCATGATATGCGAATAGAAATCAGCGCTCTTGCCGTAGATCGCGCTCTCATAATTCTTCCAAGCCTGAGGGAAATCTCCGGTGCGGCTATATGCGGTGGCCAGATTCAGGCGAATGAGGCCAAACTGATGAAAGTCGGGCTCGTATTCCTCGCCGGTAATATCAAGGGCGCGCGTGAAGTGAATGATGGCTTTAGAAAACTCCTGCGTGTGCGTGTAGTGTTCTCCGGCTCTTTGCTCCACGAGTCCAATGCTTGCATCATTGGCAGGGAGTTGCGCAGCAATCGAGAGAGCTTCCTCGATGTCTTGATCGGCCGCCACCTTGTTTCCCATCCGATCATCCAAGCCGGTACGAGCCGTCAGCGATAGCACCAACTCCGATGCGCGCTTTGAAGCTTCCTTTCGTTCGATCGCCATGGCTGCATCGTTCGTGCGCCGAGCGCAGTCCAAATCTCCCAAAGCATCGCACGCAAAGAATAATACAAATGCCGCTCGGCTGAACTCCGGGGCATCGGAGAATTCCTGCTGTGCAAGCGCAAACGCTCGCTCTGCCAGCGGACGCCCCTCGGCTGGCCGGTCAAGCATGATCAAAAGATTTGCGTCGTTGAGCAGCGCATTCAGATAAATTTCGCTCTGCTGGCCGGCGGCTTCCTTTGCGATGCTCAACGCTCGTTTCACCTGCTCTTGCACCTCGGCAGTCGGCCCCTCGACATTCATTTCATTGTTCACCACGGCGTTGAGAGCGTGGGCGACTTCGACGGTGTTGCCGGGATGCTTGACCTCCGCGATGCGCAGTCTTTCACGCGCCGCTCTAAGCCAGTCGCTGGGCGACTTGGCGGGAACCGATGCCTGCTGAGCGCTGCCGGCGAAGCAGATCGCAGCGAACAAGCAATACAGAACCGGTTTGCTGGTGGAATCGGTCAAGCGGAACCTTTCGCGCGCGCCAAATTCACAGTTTCAGGGGTGCAAACAATCAACTCGCAAAGCCATCTGTCTTCACTTCGTGTCTGGATTCTTATCAGGAAGCGCGCTGTTGTCCTTCTGCATGGCAGTGATGCGAAGATCCTCGGCTCGCGCTCGCTCTTCCAAATCGCCCTGTAGCTGGATGGTGCGTTCTAGATAGGCATGGGCCGCGGCCGGATCGTTTTCGGCCAGCGACACCTGCGCCAAGAGGTAGAGCGCGGCCTCCTGCCGGGGAGAGTTTTCCGCATCTGCGACCTTGTGCAAGAGCATGGAAGCCGAGGCATAGTCGCCACGATGCATCTGGCAGGCTCCCGCATAGAACGCCGCAGTTCGCGCCTCTGCGTCTTCCGCAGGCAATTGCGATAACGCCTTGATCGCGCCGTCGCAGTTGCGTCTTGCGTACTCCCTCATCCCCGCCACAAATCGGGCATCCAGTTTCTCTCCGCGCAAAGTTGGAATCAAGTATGCCGGCAGAGTCAGGTCGGCCAATTGGGAGGGGCGAACTGGCGACGCAGTTACATGGGATGACGGCGGTGCAGCTTCCGTTGGTGGCGGAACCGTTGCATGAATCGGTTGCGTCGTTTGATTCCGGGCTACAGTTGGTTGAGACAGCCTGGGCTTAAAGTTCAGGTAGGAAATGTATCCAATCAACAGCACTGCGGCAACAGCCCCCAGGCTCCAGACTGGCACGGGCCACGCATGCGGATTCCGCCGCTTCGCCGGAATTGCAACGACGGGCATCTGCGAAAACTCCTCCGCAGCAATCTGAAGTGTCCGCATGTTCTTCATACAGAACGGGCAATTGAAAAAGTGCTCTTCAAAGCGATCCGCGTCGAATTCCTGCAGAGTACCCTCAACGTACTGCAAGCCTTGCTCTTTTGCTGGCGTACCATCGCAAGTCTTCATGACACAACCCTTTCCTTGATGTGGGCTGCGAGCTTCTTTTGTGACAGCCTGGAGACAAACTCGACCAGTTTTCGTGTGGCGCGAAGCTTCCTCTGCCGCACTACATCGGGATTGAGCCGTAGCCGTTCGGCAATCACACCGGGCTTGAGTCCCTCCGCCAAAGTCAATTGCAGAATGGATTGATCCGTCGGGTTCAAAGCAGAGATGGCGCGCCGCACCAAATCATGTTCCTGTCGTTCCGCGATTGCTTCGGTCGCATCGGTGAGGTCAGGCACTTCATCCGGCGATTCCAGGGAGACCGGTTGGCGGGCAATCCCTCTAAAGTGGTTATTGAGGAGGTTGCGCGCGATCCCCAGAATAAAGGCTGGCAGCTTTGCCGGCTCGCGAAGTTGCCCGTTTCGCAATGCACAAATCGCTTCAACCATCACATCCTGGAGCAGATCGGCGGCGATTTCCGCATTCTTGGTCCTAAACTTCAACACCACCTTGACCTTGGGAAGATAGAGCGAAACAAGACGCTGCTCGGCCTCTCGATCTCCTGAGGTAATGGCTAATACCAGTCGCTCGCTCTCCTCGACAGTCTCGACTTCCATCCACCAAACTTCCCTGCGGTCCACGCCCATTATGCGGTTTCTTGCGGTCCATGGAGGCCAGCACATTTGTGCAGCGATCTCATCCCATTCAATACATTGACTTTATGCAACGAGGCACATTGCTATCTATCTTATCTCAAAGGATAAAGCGGTAGCCAATGCGTCGAGAACTGCATTGGCGCATCTGCGAAGACAAAAAGTGCGTCTCACTGGAAAGCTCATCGAAATCACCCATCGAACAACCCCTCGCTCTGAGTTTGCCATTCGTCCCAGCAGGTTAAGCTCTTCAGGTGTTCATCGGTGTCAGTTCACAAAACGAAAGAGTTGTGCGCTCAGGTGACCTTACTCTTCCTCAAGTCCCAGCCCTGCGGCGCAATAGGCGTCTGATTCTCTCCGTCGCTGGAACTCGCGGGCGGCTGTGATGTTAACCTGCTCATAGATTTCGGTTGCCCGCGCCTTGGCTCGGGCCATGAGCGACTGGG
>CAZGHZ010000178.1:0-3903 GCA_964525655.1 uncultured Occallatibacter sp. | reverse complement strand
TTCGGCACCTGCGGATCTTCGTGCATGTGGACCCCGATGCCGTGGCCCACAAAATCCCTTACTACCGAAAACCCCTCGGCCTCGACCACCTTCTGCACGGCGTATCCGACATCGCCCAGGGTTGCTCCGGGGCGAACCACTTCAATCGCCGCTTTCAGAGAGGCCTCTGTCGCCTTCAACAGCCGAGCCGTCTCCGGATCGATCTTCTCGCCTACCGGCACGGTGATGGCCGCGTCTCCAAAATACCCATCGACCACCGCCCCAAAATCAAGCGAAACAATGTCCCCTTCCTTGAGGACCCGCTTGGGCGATGGAATGCCGTGCACCACTTCACTGTTAACTGAGGTGCAGAGCACACAAGGGAAGCCGTGGTAGCCCTTGAAGGCTGCTTTGACTCCCAGCTCAGCAAGCCTGGCTTCAGCAGTCTTCTCGAGATCCAGAGTGGTGGCGCCCGGTTTCACCCGACTGCGCACCAATTCGAGCACTTCGCGAACCACCTGGCCCGCGCGGCGCATCTTTTCAATCTCTTTGGGCGACTTCAGTACAACCGCCACTCAACCAGCTTTCAGTGGACAGTGGACAGTGAACAGGGAACAGCGAACAGCTAGCGCCCCATCGGGGTTCTTAACTGACCACTGTTCACTGATAACTGAACACTGGCTCTTCACGCACAAACGCGCCGTCCGGTTGCGCTACTTACGCAACCCTTCGACGGCGGCAACAATTCCGGCCGCGATCTCTTGAATCGGCCGGTCTCCATCGACTTCAGCGAAACGTCCCAAGGCCCGGTAGTGCTCGACGACCGGTGCGGTCAATGCTTCGTAAGCGCGCATGCGCTCTTCAAAGACCTTTTCCGTGTCGTCGGCTCTCTGGACCAGCGCTGCGCCATCCAGGTCGCAAAAGCCATCCTTTTGGGGAGGCTTGAAGCTGACGTTATAAATGGTCTGGCAGACAGGACAGCTCCTACGCCCGGTGATGCGGCGCAGAAGTTGATTATATTCCACCATGATACTGACGGCAACCACGGGCAAGCCTTGCGTCCGGGCGGCCAGACGGCCATCCAGCCAGTTCGCCTGTACCAGCGTGCGCGGGAAACCGTCCAGAATATAACCTTTGGCCGTGTCTGGCTGCCCGAGCCGTACGGCAACCATCTCGTTGACCAGCGAGTCGGGGACCAGCTCACCCCGGCCCATGATTTCCTTGGCGGTCTTGCCCAGTTCGGTGCCTTGAGCCACATTAGCGCGCAAAAGGTCGCCGGTGGAGATTTGAGGAATTCCCCAGACCTTGATCAGCTCCTTGGCCTGCGTTCCCTTGCCCACGCCGGGCGCGCCCAACAACAAGATCGGGCCCGGAAGGGTCTCTTGACCCATCTCTCGGCCCGGCGCAACTGAAGTATGAGATGAAGGCATTACCAGGTTTTCCTTCCGCGAATGCGACCGGAGCGCGGGGAGAAGCCGTCATAGTGTCTCATGATCAGCTGCGATTCGATCTGGTTGACTGTATCCATGGCTACACCTACGACGATCAGCAGCGAGGTGCCGCCAAAGTAGAAATTGACCCCCAAACCGCGCGTCATCCAAACCGGCATTCTCTCAAAGAAACCGCCGATGAGCCAGAGATGATCGAGGTGAATGCCCGAGATCAGAAAGGTCGGAACCAGCGAAATGATGATCAGATAGATCGCGCCAACCAGAGTGATGCGGGTCAGAATATCGTTGATAAAGTCCGAGGTACGCTTGCCGGGACGGATTCCGGGGATGAATGAACCCGACTTGCGGAAGTTGTCCGCGATGTCGTCTGGCTTCATCACGATCGAGATGTAGAAGTAGGCGAAGAAGATGATGGCGAAGATGTACATCGCCTCATACCACGGCTCGCCGGGTCCGAGAGCATCGAAGATGGGCAGCCAGAAACGGCTGTTCTGTACGAACTCGGTCTGCCGAAGCATCATCGGAGCCGAGAGGATCGAAGCGGCGAAGATGACCGGCATGACACCCCCGGAGTTGACCTTGAGAGGCAGGTGGCTGGATTGGCCTCCCATCATTCGCCGGCCAACGATGCGCCGAGCGCTCTGAATCGGAATGCGCCGTTCGCTCCGCTCGACAAAAACGATGAAGCCCACAACGGCGAACATGAACCCGACCAGAAGTAGGACGGCGACGATGGTGAACGAGCCCCACTGGTTGGTCTGAATCTTCTGGTAGAGATCGTAGACGCCGCGCGGCAGTCCGGCGACAATGCCGGTAAAGATCAGCAGGCTCATGCCGTTGCCGATGCCGCGTTCGGTAATCTGCTCGCCCAGCCACATGATGAAAGCGGTGCCAGTGGTCAGCGTGAGCACCGTCATGAGGATGAAGCGGATGCCGGGGTCGATGACCATGCCGCCCCGTTGCAGCATGAATGCGATGCCAACCGACTGCACCGCTGCCAGAATGACTGTCATGTACCGGGTCCATTGAGTGATCTTCCGCCGGCCCAGTTCGCCTTCCTTCTGGATGCGTGCCAGCGGCTCGTAGACCACGGTGAGCAACTGGAAAATGATCGAGGCAGTGATGTAGGGCATGATGCCCAGGGCGAAGACCGTCATGCGGCGCAGGTTGCCGCCGCCGAAGAGGTTCATCAGGCCCAACGCGGAACCGCCCTGCTGGTCGAACATCCGTTGCAGCGCGATGGTGTCGACGCCCGGCGTGGGAATCCACGCGCCCAAGCGATAAACAGCCAGTATACCGAGCATGAACAACACCCGCTTGCGCAGGTCGGGAATCCGGAAGATATTGGCGAACTTCTCAAACATTTCAGCCATGGTTGCTTATCCGCTTCAGGCGTTTGCCGCCGCAAAGATCCTTGCCACTCACCATTTTATTCGCGCCGGGCACTGCGCTGTTACGTTCCTTTTACTTTGCCGCCTCTGGAACGGCTGGACCGCCGAGAATCACTGCCTTGCCGCCGGCATCTTGGATCTTGGTGATGGCGGATTTGGAGAACTTGTGGGCGTGGATCGTGAGGGCCTTGGTCAGCTTGCCGGAACCGAGAACCTTGATCAATGCCTTCTTGCTTGAGGCCAGGCCCAGCTTCTTGTAGTCGTCAATGCCGATCTCGGTGATCGCATTGTCGGCAATCTGTTGCACCAGCCGGTCCAGATTAACCACCGTGTACTCAGTGCGGAAGATATTGGTGAAGCCGCGCTTGGGCAAGCGGCGATGGAGCGGCATCTGGCCGCCCTCAAAACCGCGCATCAGATGCGAGCCGGAGCGCGAACCCTGGCCTTTGTGGCCGCGGGTTGATGTCTTGCCCATGCCGGATCCCATACCGCGGCCGACACGCTTGCGCCCGGTATTCGCCTTGCGGGGCGCGCGTAGATTCGAAAGATTTCTCGGTGCCATAATTCCCTCGCTGTAGCGCCGGACAGATTCTCATGATCCTGCCGACTCGCGTTGTTGGGTGAAGCCGTGAAGCAGTGAAAAGGATAACGAGTGAAACAAAGAAACATCCGATACAAGTGCTTTACTTCACTTCTTCACTGATTCACTTTTTCACTCACTCGTTCACTAGTTCTCAAGAATGCGAACCAGGTGCGGAACGGCCTTGACCATACCGCGGATGGATTCCGTGTCCTCGCGCTCGACGATCTGATTGAGCCGCGTGAAGCCCAGTCCCTTAACCACCAGCCGGTGCTTGACGGGCGTCGAGTTCTGCGAACGATAGTACTGAATGCGAATCTTCTTCTCTTCCACCATGGCTAAAGCTCCTCGGCCGTCTTGCCGCGCATGTTGGCCACATCGGCCTTGTCGCGCAACTGCACAAGTGCGTTAAAAGTGGCCTTGACGACATTGTGGGGGTTCGGCGAACCCAGGCTCTTGGTGAGCACGTTCTGCACCCCGGCCGAGGTCATCACCGCGCGCA
>CAZGHZ010000177.1:0-3905 GCA_964525655.1 uncultured Occallatibacter sp. | reverse complement strand
CCTTGCCTCGATCCCGCGCGGCAAGGTAGTGCGCCAACCCCTCGGTGCGAATCCAGCCCTCGACATTTTTTGCCGTATATCGCGGCATGCGGCAGAACTCGACCAGCTGCCAGCCAAGATTCCGATAGACCCCACGGAGAATTCTCGTCCTCTCGCCGACTGACAGTCCCGGCGAAGCCATTTCCAGATTGCGTTCGCCCACACGCCGCAGGCGGCCCAACAGCAGATAGACCGTACCCGCAATCCCTCCGGCCAACAGGCGCGCCATCCCACGCGGCATCCACCCCAACGCGCGCGCCACGCCTACCACCAGCCAGTATTCGATCCGCTCCCGCATCATGAATGACAAAGATCAAGTGTAGGCCATCGCTCCATGGGGACCCGAATTCGCAGCTCCAGTGGAGCCGCAACTTTCGCCGCACACAGCAAGGGCGGCCCGTCTCCAAGCCGCCCTCGCGCTGACACCGCAATCCGCGTGAACCTACTGCTTCTTCGCCTCAACGAAATACCGGGCCACCGTCCGTACAAAATCCACCGCACCCGGCGGCACTTCCACGTCGCCCTTCAGCACAGTCTCAAATTGTTCCGGCGCGCCATAATACAGCTCCGTGTCTTCCTTGTTCTGGGTCACGCTCGTCCCATCCAGGTCGATCCCCGCGAACAGTCCCTTATTCCGCGAATAGCTCAGAAGCTCCGCATTCATCTTCCAGTCCGTGGCAGCCTGACCCGAGCGGCCAATCGGCCCCGCAGCCGCGGAGGCGTCCCCGCCAATCTTGAACTTGCTTTTCAGAAGATCCTGAAGCCCTTTGTCGTTCACCGCAACCAACACCAGGTCTGTCGACTGGCCGCCGATTTGAAACCCAAACGAACCACCCGCCATGCGGATAAACACAGGTCCGCTCCAGCCGTGACCTGTGCGGCATGTCACCACCCCCTGGCCATACTGCCCGCCAAAGACGAACGCGCCTTTTATCAGTCCGGGCACAATCGCGACACATGTTGCCTGCTGCAAAATATTCTGCGGAATGCTCCGGTCTCCGGCAGCCATAATCTGTTCCATGACCGTTTTGGCGCTATCGATCCGGTCCTGCAAGTCTTGTTTGGAACTGGCGCCGAACGCTGGTCCAGCAAGCAAAAAACAAACGCAGATCGATGAAATTGCTTTCTTCATTTGGGGATTCCTTTCGATTTTGCGCCCAATTGCGCGTTGTAGGGCTTCCAACTTGGCAGCGCTCGCTTCGCCTGCATCGATTGCGGCCCTGTTCATTTGGCTGTTGGGTTTGCCGCTTGGTTTCAAGTCGACGTAAGTTAACGATTCCGGCAAGCTCCTCTGCGAAACGTAAAAGAGGTAACGAGAGAGAGACGGCGCGCCTCCTGCAATGTCGCGGACCGATTTGAACTCGACACCATCACCGTCAACTGCCCCGTCAATTGAGCCGCATCTGCCAGACTGACGAGAAGTTTAAGCGGCTTACGTTACGAGCGCAATACAGGCCAGCCTGTGGAAAGAAGTCGCCGATCCGCAACGCTGATGGGCTGGGAGGCGTGACGGGAGGGCTGGCGACGATTTCAGGATTTTAAGATTGGCGCCAAGCGCCGGCAAGAGCTGGATCGCCACGATATGGGCACAATCAAACAAAAAAAGAGGAGTTCTCAGGCATCATGCGATGCATAGGGCCTGAGAACTCCTTTCCCCAGATCTGCGTTGTTTCTGTAAATGAGTTTGTCCTGATTACCAAATGGGTACAAGAGTACGAAGGTTCGCAGCCTCTTAGTAACCACCTCTAACTCCCCTTCGTAATAGGCTCAAGAGCAGCCGACAAACCACCGCCATGCATCGAGCCTGCTTTCCGCGAGAGCGGTCCGTTCAGCGCCCGCATGGACAAATCGATCCGGTTTTCGGCCCCTGTCTTCCGCATCAGCCGCCCCACATGCGCCTTGACTGTCCGCTCCTCAATCCCCAGTTCGCGGGCAATTTCGCGATTCGACCGAGCCAAAAGGATCAGGTCCATCACCTGCCGCTCACGAGCCGTCAGGCGAGGTCCCATCGGGTTCAAGCCGCCCTCGATCGACTGCAGCAACCGGTCGATCAGCCGGGAGAGTAGCCGCCGCGGCGCCCAGATCGATCCGGAGACCGCCACCTCAATGGCTTCCCGCACAACCCGCGGTCCGGCACTCAAATCGAGATATGCGCGCGCGCCGCCAATGATCGAATCCATCACCAGGGCATCGTTCCCGGCCGGACCGATCACGATCAGGCGCAGTGCTGGGCGCTGCCGCCGAATCTCCTTCAAGGTTTCAAGGCCCCTGGGCGACGAATTCAGGTCGATGACCAGGTACTCCAATTCCTGATCCGCCAGCAACTCATCCAGCGACCCGATTACCGGCAATAAAGCCGATTGACCAAACTCCGGTTCCCGCTCAAAGACACTGTTCAGTCCTTCCAGGCGGATCGGCTCGCCGGCCACTACGCCTACGCGAATCGCAAGGGCTGGACTGCTTGTGAGCATCTATATCTCCCCGCCGCACAGCGCCCTGAACCCGCCGCGTACGCCCGGCCGCACGTTTCCGCTGCGGTCCCATCCTTTGTATGAAATCCAGTCTGCCTTGCAGCCCGTTCCTAGTCTCATTGCTTTTGGCAGAATGATTCCTTGCTTTAGATATCTACGTACGCGGACCGCATAGCCGGCTCCCAGAACTCGTGGAACATTTGGCGTCAGCATTTTCTTCCGGATCCAGCGGTCAATTTGAACCCACATGCCGCTTCCTTACTGGACTGTAGTCGGGTCCGGCGTCCCACCTGGCCAAAATGCCTGCCTGAAGGCTTCATCTTACGAAACGCGTTCACGGAAAACAACGGAAGCCGGGAAAGCGGTTAGCAAAAAGTCATGCCTCGGCCGGCGTCATGCAGCGGCAACGCCTTTTTCCTCATCCCACGAATTGTGCGGCGTTCCATAAATAGGGCAAAAGCTGTACCATCAACTGAGTACGGCGTGGTACAGTCTTCTCCTAGCATGACCAGGGCCGATGCATCCAAGGATTAAGACAGCGAAGTCGACGCGGCCACCAGGGAGCGGCGGCCTTGAACGAAATGAAAAACGGCACGGTGTCCCTGGGAATGCCGTAGTCGCGCCAGCGAGGTAACCGCTTTGATTAAGCAGGACATCGTTCATCACGTAATCGAGCGCACAGGGCTGCCCCGCACCAAAGCGGAAGCTGCGGTGGATACGGTATTCGAAGGGCTCAAAGAAGCTCTGGCGGCAGGTGAGCGCATCGAACTGCGCGGGTTTGGCGTCTTCAGCGTCCGCGCCCGCAAAACCGGAATCGGCCGTAACCCCCGCACCGGCACCGAGGTCAGCATCACACCCGGCAAAGCCGTGCGCTTCAAGCCCGGCAAAGAGCTCCACACCCTCGCCGAAGGAAACGGCGCTAAGAGCTCGCCCGCAGCAAGCTGACAGAATCTTCCCTGTCTCGAAAAGGCCTGGAGTGGGAATGCAAGCGTGGCATCTCCCATTTAAGTCGAGAGCCGCGCCCGTTTTGAAATGGCGCGACTTCAAAGGCTGCGAAGAACCTTACTTAATTTCGCGCTTTGTAACAGGGCATGGCTTTAGCCGTGCCGCAAAACGCCCCAAATGATTGCGGGCTTTAGCCCTTGAGGGAATGCTTTGAACGAAGACCGCCTACATGGCGCCGTCTCCGACGCGCGCCCCGGGCTTACTCAAGCCAGTTTCATCTCGACCTGAAATACCATTAGCTCGACTGCCAACTATCGCAATACAAAATAGATGAATATCAAGCTTGCTCAGGTGTCCAATCTAACGCGAAGGGTAGGCCGTTGCTTTGTAACAGGGCATGGCTTCAGCCGTGCCGCAAATGCACTCCCATCTCCCGGAACGGGCTTCAGC
>CAZGHZ010000176.1:0-4023 GCA_964525655.1 uncultured Occallatibacter sp. | reverse complement strand
GATCGCGCTTGATGGCGTTGGAGACGAAGGCAATGGCGACCTTGTCGACGGGGCGACGCCAGCGGGTTCCGGCGTAGTCGGCGCCAAGCTCGACGGTTTGCTCGACTTCGGTGTAGGCGAACGATTCGGTTTTGCCGTCGTTCCAGCCGAAGCGGCCGAAGACGCGCAGATTCTCGGTGATCTCCTGCTCGGTGTTGTAGCCGAAGCCGTATTTGAGCGCGCTGTAGTGCTCATGGAGTGTGATCGTAGGTACGGTGACGCCGTAATTCGCGGTGTCTGAGCCGTTGAGAAAGTCGTCGACGGCCTCGCGATAGGTGCCCATGTGGGCGCGATTGGCATAGAAGAGCAGACGCGTGACGCCTTTGCGCTCCTTGATGAAGCTGTGGCGCAGCTCGAATTCGCCATTCTGGGCGTGGGCGCGACTGAAGGCCCAGTCCATATCGATGCCATTGGCGACGGTTGGCATGGCGAAGAGGCCGTAGCGAATGCTCCAGAATCTGTCGTCGTATTCGGCCATGCCGCCGACCGTGTATCCTCGTGTGTCGGCGGCGTAGTCCCATGCACCGTTGTTGTCCACCGTCCAGTTCATGAATTGCAGATGGCTGTCGGAGCCGGGGCCGTTGACGTCGAAGAAGTCGGGCAGCGTCATCTTGCCGCCGCGGAACTCGATACGACGCACGGGCACGCTGGGCGCCAGCGCGAAAGGACCCGGTTCCTGGTTGGTGGTCTGGCGAGTGAAGCCAAAGACTTGGTGAAACCCGTATCGAGCCAGATAAGGTACAGTGCTCAGAGTTGGGTTTCGCACCACGTCAAGATTGGTGAATCCGGCCAGTCCCAGAGCTTGGCTCAGGCCGCGTCCGCCTGAACTTTCCATATCGACGATCAGGTCGGTGTTGTATTTGATAGAGCGCGTGGGCCGGATGGCGGTGAAGAGGGTGCCAAGCAGGGATGTTTTGTACTCCGCCGAGTTGTGAAAGCTGTTTGTGCCCTGGTACAGGGAGTGGAAGGGCAGGCGGCCCTGGTAGATGATGTTAGCCTGACCGGAGATCCACCAGCGGCTGTCCTCAGGATGCGGAGCCATGGAGACGATCGGCGGGTCCTGTGGCTGGCGGCCAACCGGGCTGGCATCGCCAGGTTGCCGGCCAATGCCGGGTTCCTGGGAGCCCAGCACGGCTTGCGCGGAAGGTTCCTGGGCCATCGACTGCGTTGCTTTGGGGTGCGGCTGGGGAGCGGAGGGAAGGGAATCGGTTGACTGGGCCGCTGTGAGGCCTGCGGCCAGCGCAAGTGTCAGCGCCGCGAAAGCACGCACAAAGCTACACGAAGAACAGTGCGGATTCATGCGTCGACCTGACAGCTGGAGCACTGGAAAGCCTTTCGGGTTTGGTGCGAAGCTTGGGGAGCCGGGTCTAGAATGAAAGCGCAACCCGAGCCCAACCCGGTGAAACAGTTACAGGGGAAATGAATCGATAGAAGGAGAATTCCGATGTCGCACCATGAGCGGGAAAAGCTGAAGTTGTTGCAGCGGGTGCGCAAGCTGCGCGGCCAACTGGACGCGGTGGAGCGGGCGCTGGGATCCGACGAGGACTGCGGAGACCAACTGATGCTGCTGGCCGCAGTGCGCGGCGGGGTGAACGGATTGATGGGCGAAGTGCTCGAGGACCATATTCGGTTTCATTTGGCCGATGGTTCGAAGGAGCAAATCGCTCCGGAACTCGCTGAGGATCTGATCGATCTTGTGCGCGCGTATCTGAAGTGACGTTTGTTTTCCTCAGTGGTCCCATCCACAGGCTCCCCTTCATGATAAATTGCGGCCGTTCCGGGATTTGTTAACGTACGGTTGATTCCCGGGCCTCAGGCGGTACTGAATGCGTTGAAACCAAACTCTCAAGATCGCATTTCGGACTTCAAATAAGCGGAAAGTGTGCCGGAATCAACTGCAGCTCGACTACGCGCACTGCCGCAACCTTCCGGTTTCGTTGTGGGAAGGCGCAGCAGGCGCGGTTTCCGTAGCTCGCGTTCCGACCCAGACGCAAGCCAACGGCATCCTGGCATCGCCGGTCGGAACCCATGTGCAGGTGATGCGAGTCGTTCTCTGGACAAGGTACAGATGATTTCTCATTGTTCCTCCTCATCGAATCCAGCATGCACTCGGACTCTGGAGGCGAAGCGACGCGAGCCAGGGGTCTGGTGCAGTGAACTCAGGGTTCGGGAGGGGTGAGGTCGAGCCTCACGCGCTCAATTCAGAGGTTGTATGCCTTGAAGAGCGGTGAGGGGATTGCCTCGGAGTTAGAGGCGATATCGAGAGCGCTCCGCGCGGCACAGGAAAGAACTCCAGCTACTCGGAGGTTCCTTGGCGGTTTCGACGGTCATGGGTTTTGTAGTTTCTCCCGCAGGCGCGAAGAATCCTGCAATGCCTTTGTACCATACCCCCATAGGGTAATGTCAAGCCGAAACTCGCGTCAAAGGTTGATTCTGATCCCGCGTGAGTGCTTGACTCGAAAAGAGCGATTGCGCGGAGAGAGATTTCCTCTGCGGATGTCGGCTGAAAGAGCGTGTGAGGAGGTCTCTTCCGATGGCTTGGGCTAACCCTACAAGTGCAGTCCGAAGATTCCGGGGGGGAGCAGAGGGCTTCAACCCTCTGAATGAGGCGTAACTGCAGGGCTCTTAGGCCCGGATCACTTCCGTTTTTTCGGGACTTCAGGGATCTACGACTTTAGAACTAAGCACTGGCAGGCGCGCGCATCGAATTCAGTACTGCGGTGAGGTCGGCAGCGAGGGTTTGCTGGGCCTCTTCGTTCAATTTTGCGCCTTGGCTGGTGAGATAGAAGACGTCGATAGCGGTCTCGCCTTCGGTGTCGATGAGAGCAACCTCGATATTGCACTGGTGGGTGCTGAGAGTGAGGGCGATCTGGCGGAGAAGGCCGGGGAGATCCTGGGCAACGACTTGCAGAATCGTGGAATGGGTGGAGGACTCGGAATCGAACTGTAGCTTGGTCGTCACCTCGACCTTGAGGTTGGCAGGGTTGTCCATGTGGCGGCGCGCCTCGAGCATCTGTTCGACAGGAACCTTGAGGGAGACGACGTCGTGGATGTATTCGAGGAAGCGATCTTTCTCGCTGGGGTTGAGTTCGAGGGTACGGAAGATGTCGGTGAAGTGGAAGCTGTCAACGACAACGCCTGCGTCGTTGGAGAAGGCGCCGGCGGTGACGATGTTCATGCCCCAGGCTGCGAGTGCGCCAGCTACGTCAGCGAAGAGGCGGCTGCGGTCGCGGGTGATGACGGTCAAATCGTAAAGCTGGCGGTGAGGACGCAGGTCGAGTTGCACGGAGTCTTCGTCGAGCCTCGCGGCCATCTGAAAGTGATTGCGAATCTGCTCAGGCAGGCGGGTTTGCAGGTAGCGTTGGGGAAGGCCTTCAAGGAACTGTTTCAGCGCATCGTGCTGCGCGGCAGGGACCATGGAGCGGAGGCGATTGAGCAGGGTGGGGTCGATCGCCGCGTGGTAGCGGATCTCGTCGACCGAGCGGTCCATGAAATTGGCAGTAGCCATGTAGAGCTGCCAGAGGTTTTCGGCTTTCCATGGGGTGAGAGCATCGGGATTGACCGCCTTGATGTCGGCGAATGTCAGCAGGGTGAGCATCTTGAGCATCTGCGGGGTGCCGATCTTCTCGGCGAAGCCGCGTACATTTTCAACGTCAAAGATGTCGCGGCGCAGGGCGTTGGACATCTCGATGTGAAGACGGATGAGATTGAGAACAGCCTCACGCTCTTCAGGATCGAACTCCATGCGGGCCAGGAATGCATCGGCCAACTCCATGCTGGGGGCGACGTGCTCGACGTTGCGCCGCGCCTTGCCGGTGTCGTGGAGCAAGAGAGTGAGCAGGAAGAGGTCGAGCCGGTCGATCTCGGGAAGCAGTTGGGCGAGGCTCTGTTCGTAGGGATTTGAAGGTTGGCGCAGGCCGTGGACGTTATCGATGGTGAGGAAGGTGTGCTCGTCGACGGTGTAGCGGTGATAGCTGTCGCGAA
>CAZGHZ010000175.1:0-4334 GCA_964525655.1 uncultured Occallatibacter sp. | reverse complement strand
TGCCGCCTGGGTGGGGGCAACGCGGCTGATCGATAACACGGTGATTGCTTAACGCAGAACCGGGACCGGATGGTGAGCCTTTCCTTTGTGCACTTTCATCGCTAGCTGGTCGGAGGGTACGAGAAGTTGGTGCACTTGATGAGTGAAATGGGTTGCCCGGCCAATTGAGGATCGCTTCCGGTTGGCCGGTGACTCGCCCGGAACCCGGAAACTAGGTCAGTAGATGGAACTTATCCACGCCTTCCGGTGTCTAATAGGGCATGATCTCCGTTCGTACAAGCTTCTGGCTGAAGGCTGTACGCGCCTTGATTCTCGCCGCCTGCTCATCAATGACGGCGATAGCGTGTAAGGTCGCTTCGATGCGATTCCTTTCTGTGCTCCCGGTACTCGCCGTGGCCCTCGCCTATTTGGGTGTTGCCAAAGCTGAGATTTTGTCTTTCCGCAAGGTCGGTGACAAGGCAGTGACGTGTATGCACAGCGGAATGATAAGCGATCTGAATTTTTGCGGCAAACATGACGACTGGTATTCCTACATGTTCGTTGGACATATTTCCTCTATCAAGCCCGCCAAGGATGATGAGAAGGTCATTCAGATCGTTCCAGAGGAAGTTTTCTATGGAAAGCCGGATAATCCCATGACAGTCCTGACCTCGCAGGGGTTGTGTCTGCCTCATTTAGCTGTAGGGGATAGATGGCTTTTTTACCTACGGAAAGTGAATGGCAAGCCGATCATACTGGACTATTACGGAAATGACAGCCTTCCCGTTGCTGAAGCAAGGACGCAAATCGACACGCTTCGTCGTCTGAAGAAGATCGGTGAATTCGGCATCTTGCGAGGCCGGGTAGTACGAGGCGAATCATTCGATGGAAAGGCAGTATCGAACGCACAAGTCGTCGCAAATCGGCGGTCGGACAACAAGCAGTTCGTTGCGGTCACGGATTCGGTTGGGCACTATGAATTCCAGCCGCTTCCTCCTGGTAAGTACAAAGTTACAGTGAGGCCAATTGGATCGTATCAACCCGACGACTCAGGGATCGAACTTATTGCAGGAGCTTGCTGGGATCTGACGCTCTCCAAATTCTCTAATGCACAGATCGGCGGTCATGTAAAACGTCCAAATGGCGCACCTGTGACTGGCGTAGGCCTTCTGCTCATCAGATCAGACAACACGTGGTATCAAAAGACCCAAACTGACGGGAACGGACATTTCCATTTCGATCAGCATGAACCGGGAGAATACGTGCTCGGTTTAAATCTCCCTGGAAGCCCCGGTTGGGTCAATGGGAGTGCGGCTGGAGCAGGCATAAAGATTCCACAAGTCTCGCTGTTTTATCCCAATGCAAAAGACCGTTCTAGCGCACGCGTTATCCGAGTGAGCGATGACGAGAAGCTCGACAGCCTAGACTTTATCGTTCCGGTGCATTAGCGGCTGTGGCCAATCAACTCTCGGCAGCAACCCGATGCGCTCAACGAGCCATCCTGCCGTTTTTGAGTTCTGGGTGTGTCGCCCAACCGTACATTGAACCGAAATTGGGATCATGTGCCGTGGGCCGACAATCCTCTAGGGAACCGGAGTTGGACGAAAGCAGTCGAGAAGGCGATTTTGAGAGGAGTAATCTGCCGTCGACGAGTGATTTGACGATTCACCAACAACTGAGCTTTATCTCCGCTGCCTGCTCGAACAGATCCCCGAGCACCCGATCAACCGCATCCACGATCTGTTGCCCTGGAACCTCGCCGCGTCTCAGAGAGATCTCGCCTGATCTCAAGTGTCCAGTTGTTTTACAGATGGACACTTGGGAGCGAGTAGAATTGTGTCAAAAGCCAAGCAGACAGCCGGTCGAATTGGACCCGAAATGCCCCGTCAGTGCGGTCCAGAATACCGCTGAAGTCCTGCAGCAGGCCAAGGCGCTATCTTTCTCGTGGTAGCCAGAAGCGAGCGCAGCCGCACTCGCCTGGCGCAGGCAAATCGCAACATACGAAAGGCGATGTTATGATTCAAATCCTGCTCATTCTCTTGAAGGATATGCGGCGGTTGTGGATCGAGACTCTTGTATCCATCGTTACAGTTGCAATATTTGCATCGGTCACACCCGGGAGCTGGCTCAGAGCGTCCTTCTCCGATCCAAGGGCATACCAGACCATCACCGCATGGTTCAAGCTTCTTGTTCTCCTCGGGTGGGGCCTCGTCATTGCGCGCCTGGTCCAAGGCGAAGCTTCCGCAGACGGCAAGCAACCTCGGACCACGCCAACTTGCGAGTGGCCCAAGCTGCTGGCCGGCAAGCTACTCTTTGTGACGCTGTTCATCTATCTTCCTTTTCTGCTGATGCAGATTGCCGGTCTATTGCAGGCCGGATTCAATCCTCTCTCCTATATTCCCAACATCCTCTACCGGCTGATGCTCTTCTCTCTGGTTGTCCTCTCTCTATTCGCCGTGGCTGCCGTGACCTCGAACCTGGTGCAGATGTCGTTTGCGGTTTTGTGTGCGCTCACCGCCTACACCGTGGTGTCTGCATGGGTCGTCTGGACCTCCCTGTGGCACTTTCGCAAGCTGCCCACTCCGTACACGCGCATTCCCTGGGGCGGAGCTGCTTCAATCGCCGTTGCCCTTCTGGTCATGGCCGCGGCGGTCGCGCTGCAGTACTCAACAAGGCGCACTCTCCTGGCGCGCGTCTTGCTCGGGAGCACGCCCCTTTTTTTTGCGCTCGCTGCCTATCTCTCCAATCTCAGCCTGTGGATGAACCGCTCCTTCCCGCCCGCCGCGCCCTCAGACCTCACCGCGATACGGTTTGTCTCCTCCGAGCCGGAAGACCAAAAAGCCTGCGCCATTCAATGCGCTGAGCCCGCGCCCGGCCCTGGCAACTTCACAAAACTCAACAAGAAGAAACAGCAGATGGCCATCGACTTAGGCGACCTGGAGAACTGTACCCGCAAGTGCTCCCTGTCGTACTCCGGCAACTCCAGGTTCATCAATTTCGACGAGAACAAATGGGCCTTGATCAAAGTAAACGTGAGGGCCGTGGGAGTAATGCCTGGCGACAGTTGGCATCTCGATGCCTTTCGGCCTGTCCTGACTCCTGCAAAGGGCGCTCCGGTCAAACTCGCTTGGCAGAAAGGAGTGGATGCCTTCGACAAACCCGACGATCCCACTCGGCTCTACTACAAAACCCTCCAGTTCCTCGTTCCGCGCGCCGCTTACGAGAGGATCAAATCGTCCCCGCTCGCCTTACATCTCGACTTGGCTCTCACCCAGTCCCAGGTCGGGCAAACCTGGCAATTCCCATTGCCCAAACACGACGTCTCCATTTCCGGCCTCGGTTTCTGTTCGGCGGTCGACAACCACCGAGAAGGCTTGTTGCGCGTCATGGGAATGGCCTGCCATTTTCCTTTCCATGAGCCGCCGCCGACTCAGGTCAACGCCCACATGACCAGAGGACCGTGTGAATTGGCACCGGCCCAAACCGGAGATCCGAATATGCCGATCGGATATCTCTTAGGAGACTTCCGCGCCGCGCCGGCCACTTTCGCCCTCTCGCCCATCGAAGAACGGATAGTCTTAGATATCCCCAAGGAAACCGGCCATCCGGCTGCGGTCCCGCTAAGCATTTGCCCCGGCACTTCAGTGGTGGTAACTCAGTTCCATAAGGTACGTTCAGTCCAGACCGGGATGATGGTCGAAAACTTCGACGTCTCGGCACAATAAGCCAAGGCGGCGATCACCGGTGCTCCGCACTTGGTCACCGCCCTTGTCGAGACCCGTCCCAGCTTCCTCCAGCGTTTGGGCGCATAGAGTGACGTGCGGCGAGAACCGAACGCTTACGGCGATTCGGTGCGAGTGCACCCAGGTTTTAGCATCAGTTTGAAAAAGAGATTGGGATCGAAGTCGCAACCGTGATCGGCCGATCAACCAGTGTGTATGGCTTAAATCTCCACTGACGTACTGCAGCCAGCACTGGTGCTTGAAGCAACTTCGGACCAGATACGACTGTGGCGTGGGTCACGATGCCCTGTTTGTTGATTTCAAATGCGACAACTACAGTGCCGGAGACCTTTGCCATCATGAATCCGTGAGGAGGAATCGGTTCAACCCGATGCAGAAGAAGCGATTCTGCTATCTTGGCTGAAACAAAGTTGTATACGTTGTCTTTTAAGAGTTGCTCAAGAAACTCCCTTGATGTGAAAATCTCTTGGTCCCGTGCAGGTTGCGACTGGGCCTGAAAAGTCGTTATGAGAAAAGCGGCGATTAGTAAGGCGTTCAGGGCTTTCATGTCCAAGAGTCTAGAAGCCATCTCATAAATGCCTGAGGAGCATCAGGACACAAGCGAGCTGAACG
>CAZGHZ010000174.1:0-4422 GCA_964525655.1 uncultured Occallatibacter sp. | reverse complement strand
TCGCTCACACGGACGGAGTTGTTGGCGTTCTGGAAGAAGATCGACGAGAAGGCCTCGGAATCGGGCCCGGAGCCGTCGTAGCCGGCCTTGATCAGGGTATGGGCTTTCTCCTCTTCCTTTTTCTTGCACTCAATGAACTCGACAATGTCGGGATGCTCGGCGTTGAGGATCGCCATCTTGGCCGCGCGGCGGGTCTTGCCGCCTGACTTGATGACGCCCGCAAAAGCATCCAGGCCGCGCATGAAGCTGAGCGGGCCGCTGGCCGTGCCGCCGCCCGAGACGGACTCCTTGCTCGAGCGCAGCGAGCTGAAGTTCGTCCCTGTCCCGGAGCCGAACTTGAAGAGCATCGCCTCGGTGCGGGCCAGGTCCATGATGCCGGCCATTGAATCCTCGACGGAGTTGATGAAGCAGGCCGAGCACTGCGGATTGTGGTAGCCCGTTGGAGCGAAGCGCACGCCGCCGGTCGAGGGGTCCCAATGCCAGTTCTGGCCTTCCGCATCCGGCTCCAGGCGGTCGCAGCCCACGTTGAACCACACCGGCGAGTTGAAGGCCGCTTTCTGAGTCAGCAGCATATGCGCCAGCTCGTCATGGAAGATGACGGCATCCTCAAATGTGGCGAAGTAGCCGCCGGCCATGCCCCAGTCGCGGATGGTCTCGGCCACACGGCTCACCAACTGGCGCACGCCGGTCTCTCGCTCGGGCGTGTTCAGCTTCCCGTGCAGGTACTTCGAGGCCACGATATTGGTCGCGGTCATCGACCAATCGACCGGCACATCGACATTCTTCTGCTCGAAGATGACGTTGCCCCTCTGATCGGTGATCGACGCAGTGCGGCTCTCCCACTTGATCTCGGCATAGGGAGAAACACCCTCGGTCGTGAAGCGGCGGGTAAAGATCAGTCCCCGATGGGTGCTGGAAGCCTGGGGGGCGGCGGAACTCTGATGCTGGACCTCGTTCATGGAATCCTCTCAATCTAAAATTCGGAAAAACTCTGCCCCTCCCCGGCGCGAATGGCGACCTGGGCAAGTGGGGGAAACCTCTGGCAAAGAACGGGAAAACGGGGATCGGAAAGTACCGCGAGTTCTCTTCTTTTTCAAGCGGCGTGCTGTGAATCTTTCACCGCAGATTCATTACAGCCCGTTTACAGCCGCAGATGAAAAAATACCGCTGTCCGTGGTGCCTGTCAACAAAAAACCACAACATCTAGTATTTTCTTTGCATTCCCCGCATCAACTTTCCAAACAAAGGCATTTGCCTGTGGAAAGCTCCAGACGACCGTGTCAGCAGCGGGCTCGAGCCCTAAGACTCTGCACCAAATTAGATGCAAGCCGGGTTCTGCCCGACGTTTGGGTACCACCATTCAGCCTAGCCCTCACCTGATTTTGGTACAAGGCGAAAAAACGGTGCAGTTCTCGTGCAATTCTGTGCAGATGTGGACAAACCGGACCGGGAAAATCGCCGGCGACGACTTAGATCAAATTGTGCAAAGCCGGATTCTGTTATCTTTCTGGTACTTCTGGGAGGCGCCATGAGCGAGAAATGGAAGAAACTCGCCGCACTGATCTTCGCGTTCACAGTGATCCCGTCCGTCAGTCCGGCACAGGCTACGGGCCTGAAGCCTGAAAAAGGCATCGATCCGGCCGTGTTGGCCAAGGCAAAGTCGGGCGACGCCGAAGCCCAATTCCGGGTGGCAACCAACTACAGGAACGGCCTCGGGGTCCATAAGGATCTGGTCATCGCTGCATCCTGGCTGCGCAAGTCGGCCGAGCAAGGCCTCCCCAACGCTCAATACGATATGGGGCTCTGCTACAGCCTGGGTCTGGGCGTGAAGAGGGACGATGCGCAGGCGGTGATCTGGTACGAGAAGGCCGCATCCCAGGGCCAGAAGGATGGATTGCGGGCTCTGGCCATGTCTTATGAACAGGGGAGGGGCATTCCAAAGGACGAAAAGAAGGCCTTCGAAATCTTCAGCCGGGCTGCATCGCTGGGCGATCTCTACTCCGAAGTGCAGCTTGGGATCGATTTCGAGATGGGCTGGCATGTTCAGCAGGATAAAAAGCAGGCTGCGGAGTGGTATCGGAAGGCGGCGGATCAGGGCGATGCTCGCGCTCAACGCAATCTGGGCGCGCTCTACGAATTCGGCGACGGAGTTCCGCTGGACTTGGCGCAGGCTGTCGAGCTTTATAGGAAATCCGCCGAACAGGGTTTCTCCTCAGCGCAGTTCTCTCTTGGACTCTGCTATGAGCAAGGCAGGGGCGTGCCGCAGGACTACGCGCAGGCATTGGCCTGGTATCGGAAGGCCGCGGACCAGAACCATCCTAATGCGTTGATCAACCTTTCGATTCTTTATGACAAGGGCAAAGGCGTTCCCCAGGACGAGAGGCAGGCATTCGAGTACATTCGCCGCGCCGCGGAGGCTGGCGCACCCGAGGCGCAATTCCAGGTAGCGAGAGACTATATCTCGGGCAATCAGGGTGTAGTGCAGGACGAGAATCTTGCCGCGGAGTGGTTTCGCAAGGCTGCCGAACAGGGAACTGTAGGCGCGCAGGTCAATCTTGCCACGCTTCTGCACGACCGGCCCGAGGAGGTCTATTACTGGCTGACTCTGGCCGCGCCGCATCTCAAGGGAGAGACGCTGGAAAAGATCATCAAGAATCGAGACGAAGCGGCAGCGGCGCTTCCCCGTGCCAAACGCGCCGAAATCGACGAACGTGCCGAGCAGTGGCAGGCTGCGCACCAGACGCAGCAGTAGATGCGGTGTGGCCAAGCGCTCGCTTTTAGCTCGCAGCAGCTTTCTTCGGGAGGCTGTAGCCCCTTGGTGAAAGATGCACGTCCGAAACGCCAAGCGGCCTCACGCTTGTCGCGTGAGGCCACTCGGGTCTTTCAGTTGTCCGCCAGTCAGGAGCGGTTGGGTTTTGAAGACGGGATTCAGTTGCTTTCCTTGGTCTCAATCCTCATGCCGTAGAAGGACCTACGCACGAAGAACATCGACACCAGGAAGAACGCGACTGTGAGCACGTGTGCAAGCATTGGGTTGGTTGCAGTGAGCGTTACGGCAAGCTCGACAGCAAGCAATCCGAACAGGGTCGCGAACTTGATGATCGGGTTCATGGCCACCGACGAAGTGTCTTTGAAGGGATCGCCGACGGTGTCTCCTACCACCACTGCGTCGTGCAGTGGCGTTCCCTTTTGTTTGAGATCGACCTCGACCACCTTCTTCGCGTTATCCCATGCGCCGCCGGCATTTGCCATGAAGATCGCCTGGTACAGCCCAAAGATCGCCAAGCCAAACAGGTAGCCGATAAACAGGAACGGCTCCATGAACGCGAAGGAAAGCGTCGCAAAGAAGACCGCGATGAAGATGTTGAACATGCCCTTCTGCGCGTACTTCGTGCAGATTTCCACCACCTTTTTGCTGTCGCTGACCGACGCTTTGTCCGTGCCTTCCAGCTTGATATTGGCTTTGATGAATTCGACCGCGCGGTAAGCGCCGGTCGAAACCGCCTGCGTTGAGGCGCCGGTGAACCAGTAGATGATGGCCCCGCCGCAGATCAATCCGAGCATGAAGGGCGCGTGCAGCAGAGAGAGCTTTTCAACGTTGATGGTTAGTCCGTGGGTCAGGGCCATGATGATCGAGAAGGTCATCGTAGTCGCGCCCACAACAGCTGTACCGATCAGCACCGGCTTGGCCGTCGCCTTGAAGGTATTGCCGGCTCCGTCGTTCGCCTCGAGCAGGTACTTTGCGCGCTCGAACTTCACGTCGAATTTATAGTCCTTCTTCAACTCAGCTTCGATGCCGGGGATCGTTTCGATCAGCGACAACTCATAGATGGATTGAGCATTGTCGGTGACCGGGCCGTAGGAATCGACGGCGATCGTCACCGGTCCCATGCCCAGGAAGCCGAAGGCCACCAGGCCGAATGCGAAGACGGCGGGAGCCAGCATCATGGCATCCATTGACCCGCCCAAACTGCTGAAGAAATAGCCCAGTCCCATGAGTGCGACCATGCTAAGTCCGAGCCAGTAGGCCGACATATTGCCGGCCACGAAGCCGGAGAGAATTCCCAGCGAAGCGCCGCCTTCCTTCGCGGAGGTGACGACTTCCTGCACGTGGGCCGAGTTAGTTGAAGTGAAGACCTTGACCAATTCGGGGATGAGCGCCCCGGCGAGGGTTCCGCACGAGATGATGGAAGCCAGCTTCCACCAGAGCGTCGTGTCACCACCGAGATTGGGAAGCATCAGGTAGGTGACGATGTAGGAAAGGATGATGGAAACGATGGAGGTAATCCATACCAGCGAGGTCAGCGGCTTCTCATAGTCCATGTCGTCGGAGTTGACATACTTGGCGTGAGCGATCGCGCCATTGAGGAAGTAGGCAGCCGAGCTGGAGATCAGCATGGCCACGCGCATGACGAAGATCCA
>CAZGHZ010000173.1:0-4506 GCA_964525655.1 uncultured Occallatibacter sp. | reverse complement strand
GGGAAGGTGGCTGGAAGAGGCGCAAGTCAGGAGACCGGTCCTCGCGCCCTTAACCCGCTTGCGTTCCGAGGGGAACGAAGGAGCTTCCATGCCTGATTCCGCGCAATTCTTCTATCGCCATTTTGTGCCGCGTGCGTTGCCGCGCGCATTCGCCCTTTTCCTTTTCGCCGCCTCCGTCGCAGTCTCCCACGCTGCCTCGATCCGCGGTGTAGTCACCGACACCTCCGGCGCTAAAGTCTCCGGCGCAACGGTGGTTCTGATCGGCGGCGGCAAGCCTTTCGGCACTGACATATCGAAAGCCGACGGCAGCTTCCAAATTCTCAGCGGGACAGAGGGACGCTTTTTCCTGATCGTCTCCGCCAGTAGCTTCCGCCAGTTGGAGACGCCTGGCTTCTACGCTGGTCAGTTCGACTCGATCGAGCGCAACATCGTACTTGAGCCGGAGTGGGTGCGCGAGTCCATCGTGGTTACGGCTACCGGAACACCAACGCCCCAACCGCAGACCAGCGAGGCCACCAGTGTCCTTGGGCCCCTGGATCTGGCCCTGCGCGATGACCTGACGAGCCCCTTGCGCCTTATGCCCGGTACTACGGTGATTCAGGAAGGCCAGATGGGCGCACAAACCTCGCTCTTTATCCGCGGCGGCAACTCCGACGCCAATAAAATTCTCTTCGATGGTATCGACGCGGGCGATATGGGCAATCAATTCGATTTTGGCCCTCTTTCCACCACGGCCGTCGAACGCGCCGAGGTATATCGCGGGCCCGACTCGAACCTGTATGGCGCAGGCGCGGCCAGCGGAGTGGTCAGCCTCACCACTCCACACGGAACCACCAGCTTTCCGTCCATTCTGCTGCAAGCGGACGGAGGCAATCTTTCCACCTCTCGCGAAGAATTGGAAGTGGCAGGCGCGCACAACAAACTCGACTACCTGGGCGCCTACAGTTGGCTCCAGACTGACAACAATCTTCCGCTAGACGAGTACCACGTGGCCACCACCGCAGCCAATTTAGGCTGGCAGCTAAACGGCACCACGCAGCTTCGCGCAACCCTGCACTATGGCGTCGATGCCACCGGTGTTCCAAATGCCTGGGACTTTTATCAAGTCGCCGACGACGCCACGCAGAAGGATCAGGATCTCTTTATCAGCGCCTCGATCGACAACCAGACCACGCCGAGCCTGCACAACATTCTCCGCTATGGCGCGACCCGCAAGCGCGAGCAGTACACGCTGTGGCAAACCTCGGGTCAACTCCAGGCTTATAGCAATTATTGCTTCGGTCCGGCAACTCTGGGCAACACCGTCACCATCATCGGAGCCAACGGCTACTCTGCGACTGGGCAGGCTGTGCTCGATTGCGTGCCCTCCACTTCGGGACCGCATGGAAGCCAAAACGTGAACAATCGTGACCAGCTAGCCTATCAGGGCGATTACCGGTTCACCCCGCATCTGACCGCGCTGATCGGCTTTCACTACGAGAATGAGCGTGGCTCTGAGCCCGGTAGCAGCCTCTTCTATCCGCCGTTGTCGCCTACCAACTACGATTACATCGCGGCTGTTCACGGCGACTTCAAGAATCGTTTCTATTACACCTTGGGCGGGGGAGTGGAGAAGTACTCTCTGTTCGGCTTGGAGACCTCTCCCCGTGCCGGACTTTCCTATTACGCTGTTCGTCCACGCAAGGGAGTCTTCAGCGGCACACGTGTCTTATTCAACTTTGGCGATGCTGTGCGAGAGCCGAAGTTAACCGATGAGGCCGGCTCCCTTTACGACTTTCTCCTGCAAAACGGCGGGCAATCGACCATCCAGCAGTACAACATTTCGCGGCTTGCCGCGCCAACTACGCGCACATACGAGGGCGGAGTCGAGCAGGGATTCATCGGCGATCACCTGATCTTCCGCGCAAGTTACTTCCATAACGAATTTGGCCGGGAGATCGAATACGTTGGGTTGGATCTGGTTCCTCGACTGCTACCCAATCTCTCCCCAACTCAACAGCAATCTTTGGAAAACTTCTTGCAGACGAACTTTGCCTATGAGTTGACTCTGAACTCTGAGGCCTTTCGCTCTCAAGGCATCGAGACAACCGTCGAAGGCGGCATCGGACGCAATCTCTTCCTCCGTGGCGGCTACACCTATCTGGATGCGGTGGTGCAGCGCTCGTTTACCAACGATGATACGGCTCTGTTAGGTCCCATTCCTACCTTTACCAACGGCATTGCGATCGGACCCTACGCCCCGCTGGAAGGCGCCCGTCCCTTCCGCCGTCCGCCGCACACGGGCTTTTTCACCGCCAGCTATTCCACGAAGAAACTTACGGGCGTTTTCTCGTCGTCCTTTGCCAGCCGAAGCGACGACTCCACCTATCTGAATGGAGCCGATGCCAACAACGACACCACGCTTCTGCTGCCCAACCGCAATCTGGATTGGGGCTACGCCAAGCTGGATCTGGGCGCGAGCTACAACTTGCTCTCATGGCTCAAGGTCTACGGCCAGGCGGAAAACCTCACCGATAATCAGCACATCGCACCCATCGGCTACCCAAGCCTTCCTTTCAACATCCGCGCAGGCCTGCGCATCGAGTGGACGAAGGCCAATAGCCGGTAAACGAAACAGCAGGCGTTCTGGACTGGACATCTGAAAAGTGATCGGCGGTAGATCCGTCCTGGAAGCTGCCGTCGTCACTTTAAGTGGTTGTCAGTGAAGCGAGTGCAACGGCCTCAAGGCCTCTTCACGAGCATGGAGGGTCCCGCGATGGAGGAAGAGTTGCATTGATGACAGTTAAAATAGTTTCCACAGGACAAAAGTCGAATTACTAAAGTGCGGTGAATTTCGGCTCAAATGATCAATTCAAAACATTAGTCATTGAAATCCTGCCACAATCCAGTTTAAATTGAATCAACTGCCCCAATTGCTGTGCCTGCGTTGCCCTGATGTTTTTACTTCAGAGGTGTATTCATGAACTGTCCGAAGTGCCAATCCTCCTCCGTCTCCGTCATTCCGGCAGAGATCCGTCTTTATCGCAACTGTCTGAGAACTCTCAGCCACCCGCCAATGACTCCCTCGCCCGACGTGGTGGTCTGCCTGGACTGTGGTTGGTCCGAGTTTTCGATTCCGCGCTCATGGCTTTCGGCTGGGTGGCTGCGCCCGATGCGGCCGCAGCCGGTGCCGACTCCGGTGTCGATGGCGTCGGCGAAGGTCGTCGTGATGGCCTCTTAGCCACCAGAGCTTACCAGGCGATTGCGCACCACATTTCCTCAACCCGCTCGGACGGCAGGGAGATCCTGCGCCGAAAACAGCTCTTTTCGTGAACAAGAAAAGGCCCCCAGCCGAAGCTGGAGGCCCTTTTCGATTGAGTCTCCTGTACCTTGATGAGTTGCATCGGAGAGCAGGGGCAGATTCAAGCTGATCTCTGACCTTTACTCTCTGATCCTTGGCTCAGTACATGCCGTCCATGCCGCCACCGTGGCCACCGCCCGCGGGAGCAGCCTTGGGCTCGGGAATCTCGACAACCAGTGCTTCGGTGGTTAGCAGCAATCCGGCGATCGAAGCGGCATTCTGCAACGCCGTACGCGTCACCTTGGTCGGGTCGATGACGCCAGCCTTGACGAGGTCTTCGAAGACTGAGGTCTGTGCGTTGTAGCCGAAGTGCGGGTCCTTGGATTCAAGAACCTTGGCCACCACAACCGCACCCTCTTCGCCGGCATTGGCAACAATCTGCCGCAGCGGCTCTTCGAGAGAACGGCGAACGATCTGCGCGCCGATCTTCTCGTCGCCCTCAAGTGTCGCAATAAGCTTGTCGACCGCGGGAATTGCGCGAACCAGCGCAACGCCACCGCCGGGGACGATGCCTTCCTCGACTGCCGCACGGGTTGCATGCAGAGCATCCTCGACACGAGCTTTCTTCTCCTTCAGCTCGGTCTCGGTCGCCGCGCCCACCTTGATAATGGCGACGCCGCCGACCAGCTTGGCCAGCCGCTCCTGAAGTTTTTCCTTGTCGTAGTCCGAGGTGGTCTTGTCAATCTGAGACCTGATCTCCTTGACGCGGCCTTCGATGTCGCTTGCCTTGCCGGCGCCGTCAACAATCGTGGTATTGTCCTTGTCGATGGTGATTCTCTTTGCCTTGCCCAGATCCTCGAGCTTCACGCCCTCGAGCTTGATGCCGAGATCCTCGGTGATTGCCTTGCCGCCGGTGAGAATCGCGATGTCGCCCAGGATCGCCTTGCGCCGGTCGCCGAAGCCCGGAGCCTTCACAGCAGCCACGTTCAGCGTGCCGCGCAGCTTGTTCACGACCAGGGTGGCCAGGGCTTCGCCCTCGACATCCTCGGCAATGATCAAGAGCGGCTTGCCGCCGCGGGCAACTTGCTCCAGCAGGGGTAGTAGATCCTTCATCGCGCTGATCTTCTTCTCGTAGATCAGGATGTAGGGATCTTCCAGGATCACTTCCAGGCGCTCGGCGTCGGTGACGAAGTAGGGGCTCAGGTAGCCGCGGTCAAACTGCATTC
>CAZGHZ010000172.1:0-4547 GCA_964525655.1 uncultured Occallatibacter sp. | reverse complement strand
CTGGCAGCGCTGCCAAGCTGCGAGACGATCGAGGACGCCAAATCCGCCGGAGCCACCCCCGTCAGGTTGATCGTTGAAGAAGTATTGACCGGCGCCGTGCTTCCCGTGTTCTGCTGAAGCGTGCTGCTGGTACTGAACGAAGTGTAATTGTCTTGATTGCCCCAATTGAGGAGGATCTCCAAGAGCCCGGCGTTGGTGTCGTAAAAGACGCCATAGTCCGATCCCAGTGCATTTTGAATCGTCTGCTGCAGGTCGGATGTAGCTACTCCGGTCAGGTTGATGTGAGTCGGGGTGGTCACCGGCTGCACTGCGGGGGTTGTTTCGTAAGCTTGCACGTTTGTGGCTTTGACCGACTGGATTCCGTAGGCCAACTGGTCCCACCACATAGGGCTGACAGTGACTCCATTCGAATCCTGAGTGACCGAATAGTTCCACCACGGAAGCTGGTTTGACAGATAGCTCGCCAGCGTGGCCCCTGTCTGCCCGGTCAGGTCGATGTTTGTAGGCGCGTCCACCTCAGGTGAACCCGGCCCGGTTTCCTGCGCTGTGCCGCTGTTCGCCGAGAGCGCGGTGCCGCCAGCGACGGCGCTGATGTTGAGCGCACCGGAGTTTGTGTCGTACGTGACGTTGTAGCCCGCTCCAAGGTCATCTTGCAGAGTGGTGAGCAAGTTGGAAGAGGTCACTCCCGTCAGATCTACATTCTTCGTGACATTGGTGCCGCCTACGATCGGCGTCGTCTGTGTTGGGCTGCCGCTGAAGGCGATCGTCTTGACGCCGGCCGCTGTGCCGGTCGAGGAGATCGAGATGTTGAGCGCTCCCGAACCCGTGTCGTACGCCACGGTGTAATTCGATCCCAAAGCCGTGCTCAGTTTGCTCTGCAGGCTCGATGTGGACACGCCGTTCAGATTAACGGTCACCGGAGTCACCTGCGCGGCAACCGCCGGCGTTGTCTGCTGCAGGTTGTTGGTGGTTGAACTGATCGTGGTGCCGGCAGATTGAGCCGCGCCGGTCTCGCTGACGGTCAGCGCGCCGGTCGAGGAGTTGTAACTGACAGAGTAGATGGCCGAGTTCAGCACGCTCTGCAACGTGCTGAGCAGGTTTGCTGAGGTGACGCCGTTCAAGTTAACCACCGTGGGTGTCGATACCGGATTGACCACAGGCGTTTTCTGCTGAATGGCGTTGGAGCTTTGGGCGATCGAGGTGATTCCGGCGGTGCTGCCGGTAGACGAGATGCCGATGCTCAATGCGCCGGTGCTGTTGTTATAGTTGACCGTGTAATTCGACCCCAGTTGACTTTGCAGCGCGCTTTGCAGGCTGGTAGTGGCCACGTTGCTCAAGGTAACTGTGGTGGGTGTATTACCGGCGAAGCTCTCTTGCGTGCTCTGGCTGCCAATGGACAGTTGTTCACCGGCTGTCTTGCCCGCCGCAGTTTGGAATTCGTTACCGGAATCCGAGATCGTGTGGCCGCCGCCAACCGTAAGCACCAGATCGCCGTTGGCATCGATGGAGGCGGTCGTATTGACCCCGGTAGACGTCGTAATATCCTGGCTCAGTGTCTGAAGAGCCTGATTTCGCGTGCTCGTGTCGAGACTGGTCAGCCCGGCATAGTTGTTGAAACTCAGGTTGAAGGAAGTGCCGTCAGCCAGAATCTTGAAGTTTCCGCCCGGAGTGGCCCCTGCCTCCAGCGGATTGGCTGAAGTCAGAACCTTTCCGCCACCGCTGCTGACGAAGTCGAGCGATTGGCTGGAGCCAGCATTTGCACTTTTGATGGTCAAAAAGCCGTGGCTGATCGTCGCTGTATAGGTCGAACCGGTCGAAGGCTTCAGAGCCGTTGTAAGGTCGGCGGCCAACTGGGTGGCCGCTGCGCTGGCGGTTGCCGCATTGCTGCTGGACAATCCGCCGTAGTTGCTCAGGTTGAGCGTGGCCGATGGGATCTGGCCGTCGGTCTTCGCGGTGCCCGTCGAGTTGACGACAAGTGTGCCGCTCAACGTGGTTCCGGTGGTGATCGCGCTGGACACGATGTCCTGGGAGGCGCCGCTGCCGGAGACCGTAAACGCAACGTTCCCGCTTCCCACCGACAACTGCTCGCCGATATTGTATACCCTGTTCCACTGAGCGGTCTGGTTTACGAAGCCGCCCTCCTCGTTGCTCATGATCATCAGATTATTGTCACCCTCACCCGTCATCGTGGCGGTAAGAGTGGTGCCGCTGGCGCACTGCGCGGTCATGTCTTTGCTCAGTTGAAAGAGCGCATTATCCACCGCAATCGGGTCGCTGCTCGTCAGTCCCTGGTAATTGGCGCTATCTACGGTTATGTTTGATTGTCGACTGGCGCCGCCGTTGTCAGGCTGAAATTCGAAGGACATGGTTCCCGACAGCGTTACCCCAGTCAATGCTCCGGGCAGCCAGACATACGACTGCCCGGTCATGTCGGTGTTGGTTAGGTCTAATGTGCCGTAGGCGGGGTCGCTGGGTTGAGTCACCCAGGGATTGTACGTCTTGATCGTCAGCACGCCGCCGCTGATGGTCGCGGTATACCCGTTTCCGGTGATGGCGCCAAGCGTGTCCGTCAGGTACTCTCCCAACTGGGTTGCCCCGGCGCTCGCCGTCGCTGCGTTACTGCTGGAGAGACCCTGAAAGCCGGCGAGGTTGACCGTGCCCGTCGCTGTCTTCTGGGTCCCCGATTGATCAAAATTGTTTCCCGAAGGGTCAATGTAGGTGGAGTTGATGAGCAGCGTGCCGGCGAGCGGCACCCCGGTGGTGATCACCGAGGAGGTAATTGCCTCTGACGAGCCGGTGCCGGAAGCAGTAAAGGTCAGAGTTTGCGGCTGGGGAATGGTGGATGTCACGGTGACCGTTCCATTCACCGTATCGCCGGGTGCGATGTTCCCCGTGATGGTCGTGCCGTTATTGGTCAGCGTCACACCGTTCGAAGCGCCGCCGCTGCCTGCTGTGGTAGAGGTAAAGGTAACGCTGCCGCTTAGTGTATTTCCATTCCCCACGTTTCCGGTGATCGAGCTTCCGTTTGCCAGGCTCACCGCGGACGAAACGCCACCACTTGAAGGGATGGTGGAAGTCACCGTGAGGCTGCCGCCTAGTGAGTCTCCCGGCGGAATCGTCCCAGTAATCGTTGTGCCGCCTCCGCCGCTGGCGAGGCTTATCGCCGACTGCACTCCTCCGCTCGCCGACGTTGTCGATGTTACCGATAAAGTTCCGCTCAGAGTGTCTGCGGGATCGACGGAGCCGATCAGCGTGCCGCTGCCGCTGTTGACAAGGTTGATACTCTGCGCCGCCCCGCTTGTGCCGGGAACGACTGTCGACATGGTCAGACTGCCACTGAGCGCATCTGTCGGGTTGTTAATAGGGATAAAGACTGAGCCGTCGCCATTGTTGACCACGTTGACCGCGGATGTGACAGCATTGCTGCCCGAGGTTGTCGAATTAACGGTGATGCTGCCTGACAAACTCGCATCAGGTGTGATCGAGGCGATAGTGGCAAAGCCAAGATCCTGGGAAGAGATGCTTTGCGTCACGCCCGGATCGCCCGGAACATTCGTCGTCAGGATCAGATTGCCGGTCAGGCTATCTGCCGGATTGATATTGCCGCTCAGCGTAGTGCCGCCGTTGCCGTTCGTTAATGTGACGGGAGAGCTGTTTCCATCCGTAAAGACCTGAGTGCCATTGAATTGCGTGCTTGCGCCGACTTGGTCGATCTCGCTTAGGATGCTCTGATACTCCGTGTTGGCCGCACCGCGCTGCTGGGTGGTCAGCCCGCTGCTGGACGCCTCGGTGGCAAGGGTGACCGCGCGGTTGAGCAGGCCTGTCACCTGCGAGAGCGCCCCATCGGCGACCTGAAGAAACCCGATGCCGTTGCTGGCGTTGTTCTGGGATTGCACAAGAGCTGCGATATTGGCCTGGAGGCCGGCGGCGATCGAAAGACCGGCTGCATCATCAGCGCCGGAGTTGATCTTGAGTCCCGTCGCGAGTTGCTGGAGCGCCTTCTGCAAGTTCGCCGACGTCAGCGCAAGACTGCTCTCGGAAGCGAGTGCGGCGACGTTATTCAGAATGGTCAACGACACAGCGGACCCTCGTTCTGACCGCCTCGATTAGTGTTCCGTGTAGACCATGATCGAGAGGTATAAGATTTCCCTCGCCAGCGCGAATCTCCTGGCGTCAGGCACTCCCTTCTTTCCCTCCCCTTATCGGCATCCGCGGTAGGTGATTTCATGATTGCTGATACGGGGGCTAATGCACTTTACATCCGGTCGTTTCGTCGATTGATGCTAAATCGCCATAAGCGGCCAATCGGTGCCCATTTTCATTCAGGTGGTGTGAAGTTTTCTTATCTCGGCGAGGATCTTGGTGAGACGCTTTGAGAGCCGGAGCAGGCGATTGCGAACGCTGCCGTTTGGGAGAGAACGGCGGAACATTTCCATGACGTGCTGAGCGGCGATCAAGGCGTCGATGAGTCCATCGATGCCTGCCCGAACTTGTGCGGTGGATGTTTTGGGCTGTGGAGCCAGATGCCTGGGTTTGGAACGAGCCAA
>CAZGHZ010000171.1:0-4648 GCA_964525655.1 uncultured Occallatibacter sp. | reverse complement strand
CGGGGCAACGAGGACTTGATCGTTCCGGCGATCATGTTGGCGATCTCCTTGGCTGCGTCCAGCGCATCGGCCTCGCCCACTGTCTCAATCGGCTGCATCATCATCGCCGCGGTCGCGTGGTAGGCCAGCCCTTCGGCCATGCGCACCTCGATGCGTCCCTTCCAAACTCCGCCCAGAACGACGCTGCCCAGCATGTGCCCCGCAACCAAGCAGAACTCTCCCGGCGCTGTCAGCGGAGCCAGGGTCATTGCCAGCATCTGCTCCCAGAACTGCGAGTTGGCCTTGATCACGCATCGCTCATCGAGGTTGGCCCGCATCGCAGCTCTCCCGCTCACCTGGCAGCTCCAATTCTGAGGTGCTTTTGACTTTATCGTGCAGTTTTCAAAACCCGTGAATGAGACGACGGCCGATTGCGCGGAACCGGGAAAAATGAGGAACCTGTTAAAATTCTCTCAAGTTCTATGGCATCAAAACGTTGGCCTGGGCGGATGAATTCCTGTTGAATTGGCTGGGGGCATGGCGATTTGAACGGCGCCGAAGCGATCAATGCCTTTGCCGGCTGTGCGCCAACGACGCCGGTTCCCCCTGAATCCCGTTCAAACGAAAGGTGATGGATCGCTTGTCTTTGAGCTACACCCCGATCGGTTCCGTCTTTGGCGCGCGCCGTTCGCGCCGCACAGGATTACGCGGCCTTCTTTTCATTTTGGAGTGCGCGCTGGGGGTCCTGGCTGTCGTTCTCGTCTCGGCGCTTGCGCACTGGGCCGGGTGGCTGCTACCCGTTGCCCTGCTGCTTTACCTGTTGATTGTGGTGCCGATCGCCTTGCTGTACGGATTCTGGCAGGCGGTCATTGTTTCGCTTGCGGCAGTCATCGTGCACGCCTTATTCACTACACACAAGGCACAGGCCAATCCCGCGGCCGATCCGGCAAACTCAGTGACGCTGCTTGTCTTTATCCTGGTTGCGCTCCTTGTAAGCCGGCTCTCGGCACGCGTCAACGGAAACGCCAAAGAGGCCGAGTCCTGGGGCGGGCAGATGCACGATCTCTACGAGTTCACCCGACGAACACTAGAGATGAACCTGCATCTGGAACCGGGTCCGCAGTTGGTCGAACTGGTTCACGAGATCTTCGCTCTAGAGGGCGTTGCAGTCTTCGACGCCGACCTGCACGAAGTTTATCCGGCGGGGAACTGGTCCATCGACCCGCGTGAGCTGGCGCAAAACGTTTACTACTTCGAGACCACCGACGACGATCCGGCAACCGGACTGGGCCGTCGCGTCGTTCGTCTGGGAAGCGTGCCCGTCGGTAGCCTGGTGGTGCGCGGCGATACCAGCCCGTTGACCAACAACGCCATCGCGTCACTAATCGCGATCACCTTTGACCGATACCGGGCCTTCGCCAATGAGAGCCGCATCGAGACTGAACGGCGAACCGAGCAGTTGCGCGCCACCGTGCTCGACAGCTTGGCGCACGCCTACAAGACGCCGTTGACGGCCATTCGCGCGGCTTCGACCGGGCTGAGCGAGATGGGCCATCTCTCCGTGGCGCAGTCGGAACTGGTCGCCCTCATCGATGAACAGGCCGGGCTACTCGGCAACCTGACCACGCGCTTGCTCACTACGGCACGCCTCGATGCAGGAGAAGTCGCCGCACATGTCGCGCCGGTTGGTGTAGCCTCGCTGGTTGAAGAGGTCGCAACCAGCCTCAGCGACCGGCTGGCCAGTATGAAGGTGGCGATCGACGTTCCCGACGACGGCCTCATCCTGCAATGCGACCGCCAGTTGATGGTCATGCTGCTCACGCAGTACATCGATAACGCCTGCAAATACTCGATCTTCGGCACCACCATCACCATTCGCGCCGTGCAAAACCACGCGGAGATCATCTTCTCAGTGCACAGCTTCGGTCCGGTGATCCCCATCGCCGACCGGGAGCGCGTTTTCAATCGCTACTACCGTTCCTCCACCCACTCCAACCGCGCCTCGGGCACCGGAATCGGCCTTTCGGTGGCCAAGCGCGTTGCTCAAATCCATGGCGGCTACGTCTGGGTGACCAGCGATGAGTTGGAGGGGACAACGTTCTTCGCCGCCATTCCTGCCACAGGGCAGAAGAGGGGTTCCTGATGAACAAGTCCGTGATTCGCATTCTTCTAGTCGACGATGAATCCGCCATCCGCAGGGCGCTGCGTCCCCCGCTGCTCGAACTGGGCTTTCAGGTGGTTGAGGCCTCGCGCGGCGAAGAGGCTCTGCAGATGCTGCGCGCCGGGGCCTTCGACGTTGTGCTGCTCGATGTGAATATGCCCGGCATCGGCGGCATCGAAACCCTGCGCCGCATTCGCGCCTTCGCTCCTCGCCTGCCGGTCTTGATCCTCACCGTGCGCGACCAGGAAGAGGATAAGGTCGAGGCGCTGGAGATTGGGGCCGACGACTACGTCACCAAGCCCTTCAGCACCCGAGAGCTGATCGCCCGCATTCGCACTGCGATCCGCCGCGTGCAGGCGCCGGCCCGGGCTGAGGACGCGCCGATCGAGATCGGTGAGTTGCGACTTGATCCGGTCAAGCGCATCGTCACCAAGCGCGGCCAACCCGTTCATCTCACCCGCAAAGAGTTCGACATCCTGCATTGCCTGATGAGCCGCGCCGGCCGCGTGATCACTTATGCCCGGCTGCTCACCGCAGTCTGGGGAGCCGACAGCCGCGAGGAGGTCGAGTACCTGCGCACCTTCGTCCGCCAGTTGCGCAAGAAGATCGAAGACGACCCGGCGAATCCCATCTATTTGCTCACGGATGTTTATGTCGGTTACCGCTTCGCCGACGCGCAGATGTTCATCGAGGAGACTCAGGGAACGACTGAACCGATGGTTCAGGAAGAGACGCCGGAAGCAACGCCCGAAGAGGCGCCGTAGTATCGAGTGCATATATGACGAGGAAGCTGTCGGACCAGCCAGATAGGCCCAGATTTGAAAGGGCACGACTACAGTGGCTGAGGGAAAAGGCCTGAAGGGTGCCAATGTGGCGGAAGGTGTCCCTCCGCGTCGAAAGCTGGTGTTGAATATGCTGGCCTTATGCGGGGGTTGAAATCTCCCGCCTCTCTCCGCACCGAGTCTTTCCGCAGCCTCCGAAGTCGTGCCCTCTCAAAACTGACTGATGAAACGGGCGGCGATGAAACTGCCTCTAGCTGTTTTCCGGCCCGGCGATGAGGACTGGAATTCCATCGACAATCGGATAGGAGCGGCGGCAAGCGGCACAGAGCAGGCGCGCGTCTTCAAGGCGAAGAGTACCCAGGCAAGCCGGGCAAGCCAATTGGTCGAGGACTGTGGGGTTAAGGGCGAGATGGGCTTTGGAGTCGGCAGGCATAGCGCCCTATTGGATGGTGGCGTCGGGAGTGGAGGCTGAAACAGAGGCCGGTCCGGCGGGCTGCTCGGTAATCTGTTCGGAGTTGCCGGCCACTGAAACGACGCGCTTCGCCTGGCTGGCGAATTCCGCCTCGATGCGCTGGTTGGTGCCGGCCTCGGCGGATTCATAGGCCACGCGAATGCCGTTGAAGATGGCGCGGTCGTTGGAAGAGCCGTGGCCGATGATGCAGACTCCGCGCACGCCGAGCAGATGCGCCCCGCCGTATTCGCGGTAGTCGAGACGATGGCGGAACTCGTTGAAGGCCTGGCGGGAGAGCAGGGCTCCAACTTTGCGGGTAACCGTCTGGGTGAGCGCTTCGCGCAGCACGTCACGTACAAAGCGGCCCACGCCTTCGCTGGTCTTCAGCGCGACGTTGCCCACAAAGCCGTCGCAGACGATGACGTCGGCCTGGCCAGAGAAGATGTCGCGTCCCTCGACGTTTCCAATAAAGCGGATGGGCAGCGCCTTGAGCAGAGGATAGGCCTCGTGGGTGAGATCGTTGCCTTTGGTCTCCTCTTCGCCGATCGAGAGCAAGCCCACACGGGGCGAGTCGATCTTGAGCACGCTGCGGGCGTAGATCTCGCCCATCACGGCAAATTGCGCAAGGTTGCTGGCCTTGCAATCGACGTTGGCGCCCACATCGAGCAGGACGCAGGGAGTTCCAGACGAACTGGGCATGGGAGTGGCCAGGGCCGGGCGATCGACGCCGGGCAGGGCTCCGAGCACCATTTTGGCCGTGGCCATGGCCGCTCCAGTGTTGCCGGCGGTGACGAAACCGGCGGCTGCGCCCTCGCGAACCAGTTTGAGGCCGACACGCATGGAGCTGTCTTTTTTGGTGCGGACCGCGTGCGCCGCCTTCTCTTCCATGCCGATGCGCTCGGAGGCATGGTGGATGACGATGGGCAGATCTTCGTTTTCCAGAAACTCGTCGAGGATGTCGCGCAACTCCGGCTCCGGCCCGATCAGGTGAACACGGACGGGCAGAGCCTTGCAGGCAAGGATGGCTCCGCGAATCTCCGACTCCGGAGCTTTGTCGGTGCCTACGGCGTCGAGCGCAATATCGATGAGCATGGGAACCGGAAGCTACTTGACTTCCTTGACTTCGATGACGGCGCGGCCCTTGTACTCGCCGCACTTGGGACAGGCGCGATGGGGCAGCTTCTTCTCATGGCAGGCGGGGCACTCGGAGACCCCGACGGCGGTCAGAAAGTCGTGAGAGCGGCGAAGTGCGGTGCGGCGCGTTGAATGGCGCCT
>CAZGHZ010000170.1:1144-4656 GCA_964525655.1 uncultured Occallatibacter sp. | reverse complement strand
AAAATATATATAGAGACAACTCGCGAGGTATCTCTTTATTGAATACTCGATTCCCTACTGTCGTCGCAAATCGCATTTTGCTATTACAACCAATTGCATTCTGCAATCTACAGCCCGCACTTATTAACAATACGTAACCGCCCTTGAAATGTTCTGTGGACTATGGCGCATCCGAATGCACTGTGTTATTCTCGGTTCGCTTCCAATGGAGACAAATTCCCGTCGTCTGCAATCCCTGCAGTTCCTCTGGGTTTGTCATTGGCCGTTGTTTACCAATTCGGCGGTAGATTGCGGTGAGCAAGTCCACCCCCCTCTCAGGAGCGATTCAGCTATGATCTTGATGCCTCCCTCAGTCGTCCCGGCGACCTACGCCGTTGCCATCCCTCGTGTTTCCTGCCGTCCGCAGACGCGGAAATGGCTGATTGTGCTGTGTACTGTTCTGGCCGTGCTGCTCGGCGGAGCGGTAAGCATCGCGTCAGCCCAGACCGCTCACTTCAGTGGTGCGCAAACCACACTGGTTGGCCCCACAGTGGGTGGCGGCTTCGTTCAACCTGATGGGGTGGCTCTGGACAGAAGAGGAAATCTCTATGTTGCCGACTCTGACACAAATACGATTTATGAGATGCTGGCGGTCGACGGTACAATTCCGACCGCACCTACTATCAGAATTCTGGCCGAAAACCTCGGCAATCCCGAAAGCGTCGCAGTGGACTCTAGTGGCAATGTATATTTTACCAACATTGACACATCGGCAAACATTGGCAACAACACAGTCAAAGAGATACTGGCGGTAAATGGGAGCATCCCCACCTCTCCGACCATCATAAGCTTGGGTAGCGGCCTTTTTTATCCGGGCGGTGTGGCAGTGGACGGCAATGGCAATGTATTTGTAGCCGACACTGACCATCATGTAGTGAAGGAGTTTCTGGCGGTTAGCGGAATCGTCCCGGCCTCGCCCACTATCAACACGTTTGGAAGCGGATTTCTCGAGCCATGGGCTGTGGCCGTGGACAATAGCGGAAATGTCTATGTCGCCGATGCCTGGGACTTTGGCATCAAAGAGTTACTAGCGGTAAATGGCAGCATCCCCGCTTCACCCACGCTCCAGGTGTTGGGTAGTAGTGTCGCATATCCCACGAGCGTCGCGGTCGACAAAAGCGGGAATGTTTACGCAGCAAATAGCGGCGTTGATGAAGTCTACGAGATTGTTGCGGTCTATGGGAGCATTCCGACCTCACCAACCGTCAAATCGCTGGCTAATGGCATCAAGTACCCCAACGGTCTTGCTATTGATGGCAGTGGAAATCTATATGTTCTCGGCAGCACGACAACGAACAACTATGTTTATAAAGTGTCGCCATCGGGCAATTTTGGAATGGTGAATCTCGGAGCAACAAGCGCGACAATCTCCATGACCTTCACCTTCGACACGGCCGGCACGCTGGGTTCGACAGCCGTTCTAACGCAAGGTGCAACCGGGCTGGACTTTGCCGATGCTGGAACTGGCACATGCAAGGCGAACACAGCCTACGCCGCTGGCCAAACTTGCACCGTGAACGTGACCTTCACTCCGAAGTTCGTCGGAACCCGCTATGGAGCAGTGGCGCTCTATGACAACAGTGAGAACGTGATTGCCACCGGCTACTTGCAGGGCACAGGCATCGGGCCGCAGATCAACTTTTTGCCGGCTTACGTGCCGACTGGCAATGAAGGCGAACTGGGTGGCGGATTCAGCAATCCCAATGGCGCGGCGGTGGACGGGAGCGGGAACGTCTACGTCGCCGATTACGGCAACAATGCTGTGAAGAAGATTCCCCCTGGCTGCACGAGTGCAAGCTGCGCGACGACTCTGGGCGGCGGATTCAACGGTCCCCTTTACCCGGCGGTGGACGGGAGCGGGAACGTCTACGTCACCGATTCCGACAACAATGCAGTGAAGATGATTCCGCCGGGATGCGTGAGTGCAAGTTGCGTGGCGACACTGGGCGACGGCTTCAACATTCCCGATGGCCTGGCGGTGGACGGGAGCGGGAACGTCTATGTTACCGATCGCATCAACAATGCAGTGAAGGAGATTCCGCCGGGATGCGCGAGTGCAAGCTGCGTGACGACACTGGGCGGCGGCTTCCTCTATCCCGAAGGCGTCGCGGTGGACGGAAGCGGGAACGTTTACGTCCTCGATTCCAGCAACAGTCCGGTGAAAGAGATACCGTTGGGCTGCGTGAGTGCAAGCTGCGTGACGACGCTGGACGGCCTCTTTAGCTCTCCCGCTGGAGTGGCGGTGGATGGGAGCGGAAACGTCTACATCGCTGATTTCTTCGGTGCCGCGGTGCAGGAGAAGTCGGCGAACTGCTCAAGTGCAAGCTGCGTGACGACGCTGTTCGGCGGCTCATATCCCGAAGGCGTGGCGGTGGATGGGAGCGGGAACGTCTACGTCACTGATAACGGCAACAATGCGGTAATGAAGATCGACCGCGTTACAGCGCCCTCGCTGTCCTTTCCCTCGACGCATGTGAACGCGACCAGCGCCGCGCAGACGGTGACCATCACCAACGATGGCAATGCGCCACTGAACTTCACTAATATCACCTATCCCGCCCTCTTCCCGGAGAGCACTTCGGCCACCAACGATTGCGAGACAACCACTTCGCTGGCATCGAATGAAACCTGCACACTGACGATTGATTTCGCGCCGACAGCGGTGGGCATTCTCAGCGGCTCGCTCGTGCTGACGGATAACAACTTGAATGCTGCGGGGCAAGGCTACGCCACGCAGAGCATCGCGCTGAGCGGCACGGGCACTCAAGCCACACCTACGATTGCATGGGCAACGCCCGCGCCGATCACTTTTGGCACGCCGTTGAGCGCAGCACAATTGAACGCTGGCTCAACGGTGGCCGGAACCTTCACATATTCACCCGCAGCCGGAACAGTACTCACCGCCGGACAGCAGAAGCTGACGGCAACCTTTACTCCGACTGACACGACAGGCTACACAACAGCCTCGGCTACGGTGACGCTCACGGTAAACCAGGCTACGCCAGCGATCACCTGGGCCGCGTCAGCGCCGATCACCTACGGCACGCCGCTGAGCGGAGCACAATTAAACGCCACTTCGACAGTAGCCGGCAGCTTCACATATTCACCAGCTGCCGGAACAGTGCTGACCGCCGGACAGCAGACGCTGACAGCAACCTTCACTCCGACTGACACGACAGGCTACACAACGGCCTCGGCTACAGTGACGCTCACGGTAAATCAAGCTACACCAGCGATTACCTGGGCAGCCCCTGCAGCCATCACCTACGGCACGCCGCTGAGTGCAACACAGCTCAGTGCCACTTCGACAGTGGCCGGAACCTTCACTTATTCACCCGCAGCCGGAATAGTACTCACCGCCGGACAGCAGACGCTGACGGCGACCTTTACTCCGACTGATACGACGGATTACACAGCCGCCTCGGCTACGGTGACGCTCACGGTAAACCAGGCTACGCCAGCGATCACCTGGG
>CAZGHZ010000170.1:0-1044 GCA_964525655.1 uncultured Occallatibacter sp. | reverse complement strand
CAGTTCCTGCAGCCATCACCTACGGGACGCCGCTAAGTGCAGCGCAACTGAACGCTAGCTCAACGGTGGCCGGAAGCTTCACTTATTCACCGGCAATCGGAACGGTGCTCGGAGCCGGACAGCAGACGCTGACGGTGACCTTTGCTCCAACCGATTCCATAAACTACACAACGGCGATGGCAAGCGTGACGCTGACTGTGAATAAAGCCACGCCGGCAATCATCTGGGCAATCCCCGGGCCGATCACCTATGGCACGCCGCTGGGCGGGACGCAGTTGAATGCAAGCTCGACGGTGGCCGGAAGCTTCACCTATTCACCGGCAGCCGGAACGGTGCTGACAGCGGGACAGCAGACGCTGACGGCAACCTTTGCACCTACTGATACCTCTGACTACGCCTCAGCCTCGGCCAGCGTCACGCAGACGGTGAACAAAGCCACGCCGGCGATCAGTTGGGCAACACCTGCGGCCATCACTTACGGCACGCCGCTAAGCGCAACCCAACTGAACGCCAGTTCGACGGTGGCCGGAAGCTTCATCTATTCACCCGCGGTTGGAACTGTGCTGAATGCGGGTACGCAGACATTAACGGGAACCTTCACACCGACCGATACGACAGACTACTTGACGGCGACCGCAACTGTCACGCTGACGGTGAACAAAGCTGCGCTAACAATTAGCTGGGCAACACCTGCGGCGATCTCCTACGGAACAGCATTAAGCGCGACGCAGTTGGATGCCACTTCAACGGCGGCGGGCACCTTCGCCTATTCACCGGCAGAAGGAACGGTGCTCGCGGCTGGGAGCCAAACGCTGGCTGTAATCTTTACTCCGACTGATACGACGGACTACTCCACGGCTTCGACCAGCGTCACGCTGACGGTGAACAAAGCTACGCCGACGATCACCTGGGCTACACCTGCGCCGATCAACTACGGAACGGCTTTGAGCGCAACGCAATTGGATGCCAGCTCCGCGGTGGCCGGTAGCTTTGCGGTGGTCCCGTTTGTTCGGACAGTTTTCAGCGATTCTTAAGTGGAAGGCT
>CAZGHZ010000169.1:0-4693 GCA_964525655.1 uncultured Occallatibacter sp. | reverse complement strand
TGTTGCGCATCTTGTTCATCTGGATGCGCTTGTAGTGGTTGTAGACGGCGACGGCGAGCTTCTTCTTGGTCTGGTCCTGGCCGATCACATAGTCGTCGAGAAAGCCCTTGACCTCTTGCGGCTTGGGCAGGTGGCCGGCGGCGTTGGCCGGATGGGCGGCATCGGCGGTGCGGTCGTCCTCGAGAATCGAGTTGCAGACTGCGACGCACTCATCGCAGATGTAAGCGCGAGGGTAGTCGCTGGGCGAAGAGATCAGCTTGGCTACGGCGTCTTGCGATTTGTGGCAGAACGAGCAGCGCAGTGCTTCTTCAGGTCCCACACGCGTTTTCATCATTACGGCTCCCCTTAGGACGAGCTCAATTCCCGTTCTGCTTCTGCGTCCCGCTCAGTGTAGCAGGTTCGCAGGCCTTGCATGATGGCCAACCCCAGGCCAGCCCATTACGTGCGCGCGGCGCGCCGGTTACCCGCGCGGCCGGTCGATAATCTCGTCGACGATGCCGTACTCCTTGGCCTGCTGCGCATTCATGATAAAGTCCCGCTCGACGTCCCGCTCGATGCGATCCAGAGGCTGACCGGTGTGCGTGGCCATGATGTTGTTGGTGATCTCGCGTATGCGCAGAATCTCGCGGGCATGAATGTCGATGTCCGTGGCCTGGCCGCTTAATCCGCCCATTGATGGCTGATGAATGAGAATCCTGGAGTTGGGCAGGGCAAAGCGCTTGCCTTTGGCGCCCGCCAGCAGCAGAAACGCGCCCATCGAGGCCGCCTGACCGATGCAGATCGTCTCAACCTTGTTCTTGATGAACTGCATCGTGTCGTAGATAGCCAGGCCGGCAGTGATCGAGCCGCCCGGCGAATTAATGTAAAGATGAACGTCCTTCTCCGGATCTTCGCCAGAGAGGAAGAGCATCTGCGCCACAATCAGGTTTGCCACCTGATCGTCGATCGGCGTACCAAGAAAGATAATGTTGTCGCGAAGCAGACGGGAGTAAATGTCGTAGGCGCGCTCGCCCCGGCTCGTCTGCTCAACCACCATGGGAACCAATGCCATTGGCCTTCTTCTCTCTCGCTGGGGACTCTCTCCCCGTTTATTTGCACCTGCGCGGCCAACTGTTGTATCGGTCAGACCGCACTCGACTTCCAGCCGCCCGGCTTACGAGGGCAGCCGCTCATACATCAGGCTTGCCGTCTTCTCGCGTCGCAACTGCTCGCGAATTCTGGCCATTCCGCCGTCGGCCGCCAAACGCGACCGCAGTGTATCGATCGGCTCCCTGGACTGCAAAGCCGCAATTTGCAACTCCCGCTCCAGTTCCTCATCGCTGATGGCGATGCTTTCCTCAAGCGCGATCCGGTCCAGCAGAAGATTGGTCTTCACCTCGGCCAGTGCTCCGTCGCGCTGGGCTGTGCGCAAACGGGCAAAGTCCAGCTTGCGCATCTGATCGGTATTCATGCCCTGAGCCGCCAGGGCGCGCAACCCGCGCTCGAGCCGCGTATCGATCTGCTCCTGCACCAGCGACTCCGGCACGGCAAACGGATAGCGCGCAATCAGCTCGGCAAAGAGCCGGTCCTTGGTCTCGCCCTCCACGCTGCGGCGCACGCGGTTGGTCATGTGCTCGCGGACGCGGGTCTCCAGCTCGGCCATGCTCTCGTACTGGCCCATCTCCTTGGCAAAGTCGTCATCAAGGTCGGGCAAGATGCGCCTCTTGATCGCCTTCACCTCGACGTCGTAGGCCACTGTCTTGCCGGCCAGTTTCGACTCGGCATAATCGGCAGGGTAGATAACTTCGGCCTTCAGCTCCTGACCGGGCTTGGCGCCGCGCAGAGCGGTCGTGAAGGCGTCCATCGTGTCTTTGCCGCCAACCTCGACCAGCGTATCTTCGCCAGAGACCGGGGCAGCCTGTTCCTCGCCCGCAATCTGGCCACTGTAGGTGATCTGTGCCCAATCGCCGTCCTCGAGGGCGCGGTCTTCCTCGACCGGCTCCATCGTGGCATGCGCAGCCTGTAGTTGCTCAAGCTCGCGCCGGAAATCCTCCTCGGTCACTTCGACCTTCGGCTTCTCGACCGTGACTTTGTCATAGTCCTTGATGGAGAACTCCGGGATAAACTCGAAGACCGCCTTCACGTGCAGCGGCTGGCCGTCGTCGATGGTCAATTCGGTCACGCGCGGCTCGCCGACGGGCTTGACGCCCAGGTCGATGACCGCCTTGTTGAAGCGCTCAGGCAGCAGGCCGTCGATCACGTCCTTGCGGATACCGTCGGCAAAGCGCCGCCGGATGACCGTCTCCGGCACCTTGCCGTCGCGGAAGCCAGGAATCTTGGCATGTTTCCTGTAGTTGGCCGTCACGGTCCGATATGCCTTTGTGACCTCTTCGGCAGGAATATCCAGCACCAGTTCGCGGGTGCACTCAGGGTTCAGGACTGGCCCGTTGTCGTGATCGTGGCCGTCGTGGCTGTGGTCGTGGCCTTCATGATCGTGGCCGTCTTCGGGGTGCGTGTGTGCCGCCTCGGACGATTCAGGTTGGGGGGTGTTCTCGACGGTGTCGGTAGAACTCAAGGTTTTGCCTTCCAGGCGCATTGCGCCGAATCAACTGCAAGAGTGGGCTCAAAAACTTGCCGGTCAGGGCCTAAATACGCCCCTCTTGCTCCAGAAAGTCGCTCCCGTTCCTGCTCCGGGCCAAACCGGCGCCGTGCGGCCAAGGAATGCCCTCGTCTCATGGTAAGTGGGTTTGCTGGCAGGGTCAAACCGGATGGGCTGCTTTCGGCGACGGAGAGGACCGTATTAGGCACGTGACTGCGAAGGGACGCGGATATTGCCATGCGACTCGCGGGAATATGAGGCTACAGGTCAGCCGCAACAGGTTTGCGGACATAGGGCAGAAAGCGGGGATGCGCCGCGCCGCAACGGGCATAGAAATCGCGCGCCTCGGCCAGGCTGAGGTCGCCGTTCACTGTCAGGCGGACGTCGGAGGCGTCGGCGTCCTCCTGCCCGTCATCCTCCCACCAGCAGACGGGGCAGAGCGCCAGAGCGCCGGGAGCGTCCAGCGTCTTCAATCCGCAGCATGGGCAGCGAAAGCGAGTCACCATGGTCCCCCACGTAAATGGACGGAAATTGGCGCTCCCAAGTTTACACAAGAGAAACATCCCGGCATTTACGCCCTGGTCTCATGGACTTACAAGTGGTCGCCGGGGTGCCCCATATCTGGCGCGGTCTCATCGCTCCAGAGGTGGGAGACAACGAACCCGAGACCTGTCTTGGAAGGGTCTCCACCGCAGCCTGCTCACAGATCTTTTGACATGATGATGAAATGCCACTCCACGCCGGGCTTGATTGTGCGGTGCAGGCCGTGATGCTGCGTACCAGTCTCGACGTAGCCGTGGCGGCGATAGATGGGAGGCAGTTCAGTCCGCAGATTGAGAACCAGGATGTCAATAGCCTTGCAACCTCTGCGGCGGAGATGATCCTCTGCGGCTTCCATGATCCGGGTGCCCAGGCCAGAGCGTTGGCGAGCCGGGTCTACTGTCAGCATCCCCATATAGCCGCGCCCGCCTCGCACCTCAGTATAGACGCAGCCCACAAGCCGGCCATTGCCATCTTCCGCCGCCAGCAGATCGCCCTCCTGCATCATGGAGGCCAGGCTCTCCTCGTCGGTACGGGTGCCCTCGAGGAAGGTTTCGATGGAAAAAGCCGAGTTGATGAGAGGGATCAGGCGTGCTCTGTCGGCATCGGTGGCCAGCCTGACCGCCAGGGTAGTTTCGAGTTCGGAGGCGGGAGTCGCGTTCTGGGTCATGGCGTCATACGGGGCAAGAGTTCAAGGTCGCTCAAGCTGAGTTTGTCCCTGATTCGATTCTAGCCCCACCCGGCAGGAGCCCTGCCGGTTTTTGCAGTCGCTTCCGCATTGACGGCGGGTGGCTTGCGCCGTAGGCTCATAACATGGAATTCAGAATCATCGACCTGGAAAAAGAGCCGATTGAATTTGATCTGGAGATGCCTCCCGGCGCGGTCGATCTGGGTGCGGAAGCCGAGCAGCGCGGGCTTCTGGCTGCCTCCGGCCGGGCTGAGGTGCTGCACGAGCACCGGGGCCCTAAGGACATCGTCGCCGACATCCGGCTCCGCGGCCTCTTCGCCGGCGTCTTCCAGGTGCCCTGCGCCCGCTGCGTCGAGCCGGTCGAGATCCCGCTCACTTCCGAATTCGATCTGATTTTCCGGCCAGCGGCAGCGGACTCGGAGGCTACCGAACGCTCCATTACTGCACAGGAGACCGAAATCGGTTATTATCAAGGAGACAGCCTTGCGCTTGAGGATGTGCTGCGTGAGCAGGTGCTTTTGTCCCTGCCGGTCAGGACGCTTTGCAAGCCCGACTGTAAGGGACTTTGCCCGCGCTGCGGTGCAGACCGCAACAGCCAATCCTGCAACTGTGGTGGGGGTGACGACCCCCGCTGGGAACCGCTGGCAGGTCTCCGCGGCCGGATCGAGTCCAAGGAAGACAGCCCCCAGAGATGATCTGGATCCATTGAGGGTAGCGAACCTGAGCCGGAAGGCGGCAACGATCCTGCATGGCCTGAGGCCGGTGGGCGAAGGTTCGGTCCGGTGGAACCGGGCAGAGAAACGAAAGGAATTTTGAAATGCCGAATCCGAAAAGGCGCCATTCAACGCGCCGCACCGCACTTCGCCGCTCTCACGACTTTCTGACCG
>CAZGHZ010000168.1:0-4841 GCA_964525655.1 uncultured Occallatibacter sp. | reverse complement strand
TGATTCAGAGCCTGGCGCTGGCGTATCGCGAATTCCATCTCAACTACGACGAGCTGACTGTGGATGAAGCCACTCGCCAGGTCGAGATGCACCGTCCTGACGGAGTGCCGGACACCGTGCAGCAGGTCAAGCACGGGGCACTGCTGATCCTGGCGCAATTCCACAATATCGGTCACGCGATCCGCGGCACTCACGAACCTGATCTGCGCCAATATACGCACCTGGGCGACGGAGCGTCGAAGACCGACGGCCGCATCTACGACCCGAAGCTCGGTCCTAACGAAGTGAAGGGCGACTACTCCGGCAGGCCGGACGATCGCTGGATCTTCACGTCAAACAACCCGTTCTTCCAGTGGAATGCCATCGCGGCGCTGGCAGCGGCGGCCGATACGTTGAAAGGCTGGGACGACCCATTGGCGAAAGACTGCCTTGAAACCGCGATAAAGGCATGGAATGACGAGAAGGCTCACCCGACGCCGAATCCAATGCGCGGCGGAGAGGATATGGAAGACGACTCTGGAGGTGGCGTGTTGGCCGCCTCCCAGGGCGTGGTATCTCACGCGCACGGTGGTCGTAACAGAAGCAGCGGTGCGGCCGCCCCGGCAGGTTCTGCCTCAACGAACGCACCAGCAGCTCCGCCGGCTGGCTTCGACCCTAGGGCGTTCGAAGCCACGCAGGATTGGGCTGCGGCTTTGGAACTGACTATTGCCACTCATGGCGCCGAGCCCTACAAGTCCCGTCTCCGGGAGTTGTTCCCTCAGATGATCGCGCCGCCGCAGCTGGGTTTCCGTGGCTGGACGGCGGTCCGGGCATTGCCTTATCTGGAACCGAGCGCGAAGGATCAAATGCGCGAAGCGGTGAAGGCATACATGGCAGACCTGGACAAGCAGTTGGACTCGACGCCCTTCGGCGTGCCTCCAAGTCTCCGCACCTGGGGTGGATCAGGTGCGGTGGTGGACATGGCCATTCGGATGTACTTTCTGCACCGGGGATTTCCGGACCTTGTGAGCTCTGAATACACACTTCGCGCCGTCAACTACATTCTTGGCACGCACCCGGTGTCCAGTACCTCGTACGTAGCTGGCGTCGGTACGGTCTCGAAGACGAAGACCTACAGCAACAACCGCGCCGACAACTCTTATATCCCGGGCGCCGTGATTCCGGGATACATCATCATCAAGCCGGATTTTCCGGAGTGTATCGACGACTTCGGATTCCTCTGGTTCGAGGATGAAGCCGTCGTAGCCGGGTCGGCAAACTGGGTCGTGGCTGGCAACGCCGCGGACGCGATCACGAAAGAACCGTAGCAGGTCCCGTACTAGAAGCGCCCGGCGGCTGAAACGGTGATTCCAGGCGCAAGAGACACAACCGACGACGTGTCTGCTTTGAAGTCGCGTCCGAATACAAGGCCTTATGAATGAGATGCGGAACAGGAAGAATGGCCAGAAGCAACGTTCAGATACGTTTGAGGCTACCGACGATTCCGCTTCCGGCTCTGTTATAGGATGCTTACTTCTTGCTTTCCGGCAGCATCTTCTTGAGCCTGTCGATCAGGCTGGGCTTGGCTGCTGGAGTTCCAGCGGGAGGTTTCGAGGCCGGAGCGGCTGGTTGTGTCGCAGATTGCGCGGCGGGAGCGGGGACTGGTTGCTCGGTTTGCGGCTTGGCGCCGTTTGCTGCCTTGGCGGGTGCCTTCGCGGCGCCCGGCAACGGTGTGGAGCCATTTACTACATTGGCCGCCAGGAGCGTCGGTACCGTTTCATTGTCGTTCTTTACCAGGATCGAGATTCTGCGGTTGGATGGGTCGGCAGGATTGTCTTTCACGCGCAGCATCTGGTCGGCGTAACCGCGCACCTGACTGACCTGATTGACGCGGACGCCATCCTGTTGCAGCAGGCGGCGCGCGGCGTTGGCTCGGTCGGCCGAGAGATCCCAGTTGCTGTAGCCGGCATCGCTTGAATACGGCGTCGAATCGGTGTGGCCCTCGATGAGCAGGGAATTGGGCAGGGTCTTCAACTCTGCTCCCAGCAGTGCCAGCAGCGTCTGGCCGTTCGCGCTGAGTTTTGCGCTTCCCAATTCGTAGAAGGTTCCATCCTTGCCCTCGATCAGCTCGATGCGCAGGCCCTCGGGAGTAATTGTGATTTCAATCTGTTTCGAGAGCTTCTCCAGCTCTTTTCGCGCTTTGATCTCCTCTTCGAGCTTGTCTTTGAGTTTTTGCAATTGGTCTGCGCTCGCCTGCGCAATGGTGACGCCTGTGCCGGTGCCGGTCATCAGAGTGCCCATTAATTTGCCGGTTCCCTTGGGATCGTTGAAGTAGCCGGAGACCGCCTTCTTGACTTTTTCGCTGGAGCCCATCAGCCATAGCACGATAAACAGCGACATCATGGCGGTGACAAAGTCGGCGTAGGCCACCTTCCACGCGCCGCCATGATGGCCTGCGTGGCCGCTTTTCCGTTTGATAATGATCGGTTGCGTCTTGGCCGCCATGATCTGCTGTCCCCCCTGCGATTGTCCTGCGTTCTACGCCGCTGCCGCCGCCGGTTGAGATTCAGCGCCACCGCTATTGCTCTTGCAGTTCTTCTCCATCTCGTCGAAACTGGGCCGCACATGGGCTGGAATGGCGCGTCGTCCCATCTCGATGGCGATCATGGGAGCCGAACCCTTTAGGAACGAGAGAATCAGCACCCGCAGCACATGCAGGTATTCGTTGTGTGCGTCAGCCGTTTTGGCCATGTTCGAGCTGAGCGGGCCAACCACGCCATAGCAGGCCAGAATTCCCAGAAAGGTTCCTACCAGCGCCGCAGCCACGTGTTCGCCGATCTCCTCGGGCGGACCGCCCAGCGAACCCATCGTGATCACCACGCCCAACACCGCGGCCACGATTCCCAATCCTGGCAGGGCGTCGGCCACTGTGCTGAGCGAACCAATCGGCTGCGTCGCTTCGTGATGGTGGACCTCCATGTCCAGTTCCATCATTTGATCCATGTCGAACGGATCGACTCCGCCGGTGATGGCCATGCGCAGCGTGTCGCAGACAAAATCCAGCGCATGATGGTCAGCAATGAACTCCGGAAAGCCCTTGAAGATTGAGCTCTCCTTGGGTTTCTCGACGTCCATCTCCACGCTCAGCAAGCCCTCTTTGCGCACCTTGTTGAGGAACAGGTACATCATCTTCAGGGTGTTGAGGTAGCGCGCCTTCCCAAAGTGAGAGCCTTTGAGAATTCCCATTAATGCGGCCACGATCGCCTTGATGATGTGGATCGGATTGGCGACCAGCAGCGTGCCCAAGGCCGCACCGCCCAAGATCAGCAGTTCGGCCGGCTGAATCAACACCGCCATATGGCCTTTCTCCATCAGAAAGCCGCCAATGACTGAGCCAAAAACTACCACAATGCCTATGATGGCGAACATTCTTTTCCCCCTGGTGCGGATGTGATGTGGTTTCCGCCCGCCTCAATGCTGGTAAACATGGCGGCCTTTGCCCTTTCGAGCAGACCGATCAAGCTGCTCTCCCGCTCTGCCTGCGCCGCACCGATGCTCACGGTGATCGACAGGCGATCTCCCCACCAGCGGAAGTCAGTTGTTCGGGTCAACCCGGCCAGCACCTGCGCATGAGCAGCGAGCATCTCGGGCGTGCGCTCGTGCGACAGAATCAGGTATTCGTCGTCGCCCCATCGCCCCATCCTCTCAGCCGGTCTCAGCCCGTTTGCCAACACGTGTTCCACTTTTTCGAGCATCGCGTCACAGGCGCGGGCTCCATGTGTCTTGCGCAGGTGACGTGCCTGATCGACAGTGAGCCAGAGAACACCGAAGGTCTCCCCGCCCTGGCTCAAGTCCTCGAATGCCGCTTGCAGGCGGTCCTCGAACTCGGCCTGGCTCGCCTCGACCGTCGAGTCTTCGCTACTCTCTCCATGCGGCAGTTCATCCAGGCTCTCGGCGGGATGAAAGACAGCCGCAAGGCCGACGCGTCCACCCAACCCATCGCGTAGCACAAGTGCCCGCATCATGGTCGGCACATCGTGGCCCAGCTTGTGTTTCAAATGAACCAGGGCTCCACTTCCCGGCTGCGCGCCCAGACATGGCTCCTGCTCGCCAGGCCGCTGGCTGATGAGCAGTGGTTCCAACAGCACGGATGCGGCTCGGCCTACCAGATCCACGCCAGCGTGCCCGGTGATGGCCTCCGCGGAACGGTTCCAGAACGCAACCCGGCCCTCGTCGTCGATCAGGGCAACTCCCTCCGAAAGGCTGTCCAACGCGGCTTCAAGCAATTCCGTCCGATCGGTCATCCATGCCTCTGCTCCACTTCATCGGCGTGACTCAGGCCAACTTGACCGTATTGCAGTGTGAAGGAAAACGGAAGTGAAACTCACAGGGAAGTGGGCTCGGGAGCGGGAAGTTCAACCTTCGAAACCGCACGCGAGACGGCTCCCGCCCATCCGTCGGGACGCAGGACCCTCTTCAGTAAACAGAGGCCTTGGCAGCCAGGAGTAGAATTTCGTGGCCGAGATCGAAGAATGGCTGTAATCTCGTTGATAGGAAAAACTGCGAGAGGGTAGGATTTTTGTGCCGGGACCAGTCGCAAGATGAATGCGGCCCGAAGCTTAGCGTTGCAGAATGAGACACTTTGAGACACTTGCGGTAATCTGCCGATAGTATTGCAAAGGACAGAAGCCCTGACTCGAGATCGCCCTGGGTTTCCGGCGCAGCCGGAACAACGGGTAGTTCAGGATCGTTGGGCTTCGGGATTCTGCGGAGGATGGGGCGCGCATCATGAACAAGATCATCCTGGCCGATTCACAGGCGATTTTTCGGGCAGGCACAGCCAAGGTGCTGGCCATGGACGA
>CAZGHZ010000167.1:0-5066 GCA_964525655.1 uncultured Occallatibacter sp. | reverse complement strand
CGATCAGCGATTCGCCGAGTCCGCGAAGCCTGCCCACCAGTTGCAGGTATTCGAGCCCAGAGAGGTAGTTGTAGAGATGCGCCTCCTCTGGGACGTAACCGAAGGCGGCGCGAAAAGAGACCATGTCCTTGCTGATATCCCGGCCTTGAAAGAACACGTGCCCATCGTTGGGTCGCAACAAGCCGGTAATGATCTTTACGGTGGTCGATTTGCCTGCGCCGTTCGGGCCGAGAAAGCCAACGATATCTCCAGGGGCAACCCTGAAGCTGACATTTTCAACAGCGGGAATGCCGCGAAAACTTCTGTACAGGCCTTGAATCTCAAGCATGATGCCGGTCTCCGATTTCCAGCAAAACAAGCGGATGAGCTGAACTTGACGAATCGAGAATCAGCAAACTGAATCTGCGGACGGCGCCGCCGGGCACTCTGATACTGATAAAACGCAGCCTGACCTGAAGAATGCTCTTGACCTCGACTCTGATATGCCAGTCACCGGAACTCTGCTGGGCGGCCAGTGACGCACGGGTGAAAGCCGCGAGCGTCAGCAATAGGAAGAGCATCTTCTTCATCCGCAGCCTCGGCGTACCATTACGCACACACCCCTATGTAGCATTCGGCTTACAGGCTTGTCAAGAAGTTTACTACATAGGTAAAATGCTCTTATGGCCACAGAGCCAAAACTCTCGCACACGGCGGCAATGATCCTTCAGGCGTTGGACGCCGGATATATTTATGGATTCAGCATTATGGAAATGACCGGCCTGCCCAGCGGCACGGTTTATCCGGCCATGCGGCGGCTGGAACGCGATGAGCTGATCCTCTCGCGATGGGAGAAGCAATCCATCGCCGACGCCGAGCAGAGACCGCCGAGAAAGTATTACAGGTTGACGGCATCCGGCCGGACAACACTTCAGTCCTCCAGGCGGCGCTATCCGCTGCTGGAGAGGTTGATTCCCTCCGAATATGAGGAGGCCAAGACCGTATGAGGCGATCTCTCAAATCGGCTTTTGAGTTCATCGATCAAGGGCTTGTTTGCGGTGCTTCGCAGCTTGTGCCGAGGAGCCGGCGCGCTGAGTGGATGCGCGAGTGGCGCGCGGAGCTGTGGCACGTGCGCCGGGAGCGCGCCCCGATGGATCAACTGTCGTGGCAGGCAGAGCGTGAGATTGCATCGTTCTGTGTAGGCGCTTTTCACGATGCATTTTGCCTCATGCAGTACCGGTGGAAGTTGAGCGCGCCGCTAGTGACCTCGCGAGGATCGGCGATGCAGTGCATCCTGCTACTTTCCGTCTTTCTGGTAGCGAGCTACGGCATTGCGCTGCTGTTGCCCGGTGTTCGCGCGGAGCGAATGCTCTCACCGCGTCAGCAGATTCCAGGGTTAATGCTGATTCTGGATTCAGAAGGTTATTCGAGTTTGATCTCACCCGCACAATACCGGGCGTGGAAGAGCCACAAGCTCGACTACTTCGATAGCTTCGCCTTCTATCGTGTCACCGACGAGAGCGTTGAACGAGAGCTCGCGAGTTCCGGTTCAGGACAATCTGGACATTGGAGAGTGGCACAGGCGAGTTCAAATCTCTTCGCGTTGCTTGGTCTGCCCGTGCAAAACGCAGTTCCGGGGGCAAAGGCTGACGGCGGCCTGCCCGATGTGATCTTGAGTGAAGGTGTCTGGAAGGTGGAATTCGGCGCCAACCCGCAGATTGCCGGAAGCATTGTGCGGATCGGCGGGCGCAAAGCCAGAGTGGCTGGCGTAGCCGGGGAGGATTCCTGGGGGCTGCCTGGAAAGGCCGGCGCCTGGATTCTGGAACCTGATTCCGTGATCGCCACAGGCGGCGCGGGGTACGTGGTGACCCATCTGAATCGCGCGGGCAGAGAAAAGATGTGGCCCGAAGTCACGCGGATCACGGACTGCGGGCCCGGCGATTCCGAACACGAATATCGAGGATATTCTATCGATGAGTGGAATCCAGGCTCGTGGGGCGTTTACTGGTTTGGGCTCTTTCTCGCATTGCTCTCCTTGCCGGCCATCACGTCGGTTTCCTTGGGAGAATACAGTTTGAGCCCGCAAGAGACCTCGTGGCCGAGGAAGCTCTTGAGTTGGAGTTTTTTGTGCGCCAAGATTGGGCTGCTGCTGCCGATCGTCTATTTTGCGTCGCTCGACCTTGCCTATTTCTGTGTAACATACGATTCGCATGGGTTGCAGGTCATTCAGCTTGTGTGCACATTTTCAATCGGTCTTTTCGGATTGCGCTGGGCGCTATTCGATCACCGGCAACGCTGTCCGGTTTGCCTTAGGCGCGTGGAACATCCGGCCCAGGTTGGCCTCGCATCCCGCACCTTCCTGGCATGGAACGGCACGGAGATGATGTGCATGGGCGGCCATACCTTGCTGCATATTCCGTCGCTGCCAACCAGTTGGTTCGACTCTCAGCGATGGCTGTATCTTGATACCTCGTGGGATTTCCTGTTTGTCGGTTCAGGTGTGGGATAAAGAATGCGATGGGAGTTTCTGCTTTCAACCCATGGGTAGGAACTCGGAAACGGTGTGTCTACGACACTGAAGGTTGAAAGTTTAATGAGAATGACATAAGGGCATCCTGCTTCGGATGCAGCAATTTAGCCCTCGATATGAGAGGTGGCAATTCGGCACTTTGGCGTGAAACTGCCTTGAAAAAAGAAGAAGCGGACCGTCAGCTCCGGGAGTGGAAGGACTTCCCGAGGCCGACAGCCCGCTGGACCCTGGACCGGGTCTAGGTGATATTCTCAGTCTAGGCTTGTTTCCAGCAAAATCAAGTGATTTTTTGAAGAAAGATTCCCATTCGTGACCACCATCACGGGGCTTCGGGAATGGCGTCGATAGAATCATCGAAACGAGCAATCTCAACGTTGACTTGAGGGTTGGCTCCTGATACAAAGAGATGTCCTGCCCGCAACAGAGAGCCAGGCTGATGGCCTGAAAATCTGAACAACTTGGGCTGCATGAACTCCGGGCGACCGGGGAAGCTTGAAAACTGAGCGGTCGGGACAAAACGGCCGGACCAAGCGTGTAAAAAGGCAGAACAGAAGAAGCCGGACTCGCCGGACTAGCATGCAAGAGATCTTTCAACAACTCGAAACGCTTTTTATCGGCTCCGTACCCACCATTCTGCTCTTCCTGGTGCTGGTCCTGGCCTACCAGTTTCTGATCCAGGGGCCGCTCACGGCCATGCTGAAGAAGCGCCGCGCGCTTACCGACGGCGCCATTGAGGATGCGCACAAGGCCATCGCTGAGGCCGAGGCCAAAGCAGCCGAGTATGCAGCCAGGCTGCGCCAAGCCCGCGGCGAGGTCTTCAGGATTCGCGAAGAGCGCGTCAAGCAATGGAATGCCGAGCGCGACGCGGCTGTGGACGAGGCGCGCAAGACCGCCAGCCAAAAAGTGAGCCAGGCCAAGGCGGAACTGGAGGCCGAGGCGGCCTGCGCCAAGACTGAACTACAGGCCTCCGCCGCGGATCTGGCCCGTCAGGTGGTCCACGCCGTGCTACCCGTGCCCGCCGGGAGTTCCCGTTGAGAGATTCCATGCCGCAAGCGCGCAGTTCCCGTCGCATTTTGCCTTTGTTGTTCTTTCTGGCGATGACCGCATGGCTGGCCCTTGCGCCGATCCGGGTTGGCGCGCAGGAATCCGCTCCCGCTGCCCAGCCGGCGGCGGCTTCCACGACGAATGAAGCCTCCGGGGCGCCAACCGCCAAGACTGATGAAGCTGGGAAGTCCGAGGAAGAGGAAAGCAACGTCTATCTGCACGCACCCGTGGTGCAATCGATCGCCCGGATGATTCACCTGGATGTCGATACGACGGCCAAGATCTTCGAGTTCATCAACTTCGCGATTATCGTGCTGGCGATCGGCATTCCCCTTTTTCGCATGTTGCCCAAGCTGCTCCACAAGCGCTCAGAAAAGGTCAGTGCCGATATCGAGTCGGCCCGCAAGGTGACCGAGGACGCCAATGCCCGGCTGAACGCGATCGAGGCCAAACTCGCCGGCCTGGACGGAGAGATCAAGGTCATTCGCGCCCAGGTGGAGGCCGAGAGCCGCCAGGATATGGAGCGCATCCACGCCTCGATCGCCGAGGAGAGCGCAAGAATCGTTGCCGCAGCCGAGCAGGAGATTGGCGCCTCGGCCGCACAGGCCCGACGCTCGCTGCGCAACTTCGCCGCCGATCTGGCCATCGACCAGGCCATGAAGCAAATGGTCCTCACGCCGGAGACCGATCGGGCGCTGATCGCCGAGTTTCTCGGCGACCCGGCACTGAACGGTCACGAGATGGGAGGGCACAAGTAGATGGCGGCCTTTGTTCAGCGGTATGCCCGTGCCTTTGCCGACGTGGTGACCCAGGAAAAGCTCGATACGGGGGCCTTGGACCGGCAGTTGGACGATTTTCTGGCCACTTTCGAGGCCAGCGCCGAGTTGCGCGCCCTGTTTGCGAATCCGGCAGTGGCGGTCACGCAAAAGGTTGCGATCCTCGATAAGCTGAATGCGAAGATGGGCCTCCAGAAGCAACTGCGCAACCTGCTGGCCGTGCTCATCAACAACGACCGCATCGGCGAGGTGCGCGCGGTGGCAGAGGCCTATCGCACGGAAATGCAGGAGCGGCAGGGCATTCGCCAAGTGGAGATTGTGACCGCCCTCGAGTTGAATGAGAAGGATCGCGCGGGGCTGGTGGCCGGAGCCGGCAGGCTGGCAGGCGGGCGCGTGCAGGCCAGCTTTACAAGGGACGAGACCATCCTCGGCGGAGCGGTGGTGCGCATCGGCTCCACGGTCTACGATGGCTCGCTCCGCGGACGGCTGGAGCGGTTGAAGGAAGCTCTTGTCGCGTGACAAGGATCAGAGATCAGGGGTCAGAGATCAGGGATTACTGACCGCTAGGTTGTGAACAGCTTTGGTGGTTGGAAATTGGGAACTGTGGGCCGGATGTGAAGTCAGAATTGGCAGGATCAAACTGATCTCTGATCTCTGACCCCTGCAAAAGGAAGAAAATGGCGCAGATCAAGGCAGACGAGATTACGCAACTTCTTCGCGAGCAGATCGCGAACTAC
>CAZGHZ010000166.1:0-5067 GCA_964525655.1 uncultured Occallatibacter sp. | reverse complement strand
TACTGGCTCCCTTTTACTCCGCCCCAGTGGTCTACTTTTACTCCGCCCTTGACAGCTCGTCTGGGAGAAGAGGGCCAGCAATCGATGGCCGCAGTTTTCCCCTGCAGCGGTGGCACGTGAGAGGGTGAATCTCCCTTAAATTGGTTGGGAAAGTTCTCCGAAAATGGGGCTCCGGCTTCCCGCGAGCTGCGGAACAGCATCGATGAGACGCCGGTGGAAGATTCGGAACCAAACTCCTCTCCTGAGCGCGCGTGCGCCCTGGTGCGGTCTTGTGCAGCCTGAAGCAGCAAATAAGGAGCGCTGTTTGGTTCGATCCCCAGGACATAGAATCTGCCAGTGGCTTTTACTCTCCGGTTGGCAGGACTTCTTCAATCCGAGCCCAGGGTCCACCTTGAAGCACGAGGTACTTCAGGTAAAGTTCGGAGCCTGTGCGATCTGCCGATGCGAGCAAGCGACGGGCAGCCTCCTGAACGCGTTCATCTGTCAGGGTGGCGTAGTCAAAGTTCTCCTCGATCATTCCCTGGGAATGGGGAATATTGAGCAAGTCAAGAAAGCTGACAATCACGGCACGATACTCGTGGAGAAGATACTTCTTCAGCAGGTCATCCACGATTGGGTCGGGAAGTGAAGGGGTTGCCGCCGTCCAGTTGACCAGCCGTTCAATCGGGCTTTTGCGGACAAAGACCTCTCGCAGGTTTTTTGCTTTTGCGAGAGAGGCAAAGAGGAACTGTTTCTCTGAGCCCTTGGAATCAGCCCAAAAATTCCGGCAGACGGCGATTCGTATCTCATTGGGCAATTGTCGCCAAACACGATTTGTAGAAACTGGCACCTGCGGTCCTCTCACATGTCGAATCTGAAACATCAGCTTCAATGATAACGGTTGCGGAAACAGATATACGGACAGCGGCGACTTCACCGCTGGCGCCACACCCAGGGTCCGGCGGATGCCTTTCGACGTCTCCCGCACGGCGAGGCTCTTTGAAGCTTCCGTGCCATACACCGTCCCATGGCTTCGAACTGGCTTCTTGAACTGAATGTGCCCTAGTCATTGGGCCTTCGGTTCTCGGAAGCAGCGGTGCAGCGTGTCTGCTTCCGGGTCGCCGAGCAGCCCGGTGAAACGCCTGCTCTCAATTCGGCACCAAACTCCCCTGCGGGCACGCCATGCTGCGTGGTGCGACTCGGTGCAGCCAATCGCAAGACCCGGCGGGGTAGGTTTGGTTCAAGTCTGAGGAGGCAGAAACCAGTGTTCCAACAAAGATCGGCGCTGGGTTGCGCAGGCCCGCACTGACAGCGACTCCCGCGCCAATGCAAACAATAAGGGACGTTACTGCCACTCCGTTCCTTGGGACAGCTTGAACTCTCATCATGATCTTTCCTTTCCTTTGCGTTGGCTTTGAGCCAATTCGCATAACTCCTCGATCAAATCGTCAATTGTGAACCCAGCCGCCCCGGCGCGCGAGACGGTATCTCCCACGATTTGTGTCAATTGCCGATCCCGCTCAGCGTCTGCCCGATTCATTTTCTGGGTGCTGATAAACGTGCCCGTCCCTTGATGTGTCTCAAGCAATCCGCCCAGTTCAAGCTCGCGATAGGCTCGGACAACGGTATTGGGATTGATGGCCAGATCGACAGCTAGTTGGCGTACAGTAGGTAGTTGATCGCCAGCGGCCAGCGCGCCTGACGCAATGCCACCGCGAACCTGATCGATGATCTGCCGATACACGGGTACGCCGCTATGCAGGTCAAGCAGAAAGCGATTACGGGGCGGAGTGGATTGCAATTTCATCTCAGCATCACTGTACTATAAGACTAATACATTATGCCAAGAGAAAAATGTAACTTGCCTATGAGCGAGTAGATCGTCCAGGCTCTCAGCGAACAAAAGAGACCACATAAGTCCCGGAGTTCCGATTGAATGACCGGCAAGCGGGGCCCAGCGTGAGCCAGCTTACGTCGGGGAAGAGTAGGCGACAAAATGCCCCCAGCCTTCTAACAACACCCTTTTGGGGGAATCCTACATTCTGCTCGAAGCGTCTGAGTCCGGATTTCTCCACGCGTCTTCCAACTAAAGTCTCGTTCGAACTCTCCGATATCGGCGGACCAGCAGAAGGACTGGCAAGCCAAGTATCGCAAGCCATATGAGCAGAACGGGGCCGTCTTCCTCCAGGAATAGCACTACGCTGAGGACCGTCTCTGCCGCATTGCGCACGCCGGTCACAAATGCGTTATGTAGGCGGTTAGAGACGGACACGGAGGACGGGTTCAACTGGGCTTTGTACTCTTCAGTGAGTTGCAGGTCGACGGAGGCGAATTCCACTCGGTGTTCGAGAGCTTGCTGCTCTGCCTCCATGGCTTCAATCTCTCCGCGGACGCGCGCGATCTCCTGTTCGACCTGGAGGACATCGTCGATCTTTCCCGTGCGCTGCTCGAGGATTGCTCGCAGCCGCCCTTCCGTTTCACGGGAGTTTTGCAGGCGCGCTGCCAGATCGGTGTGCTGTTGCGTTACTTCTTCGCCGGATTGGGATTCGTTTTGGACGCGGCCCAGCGTTCTGAGTTCGCCAATTGCGGCGGCGAGGTCTGGCGCGGGAATACGCAGTGATGCCTGAAAGCTGCGCGGAGCATTCTCGGCGGTTGCGGCGGTGAGTTGCGCTGCATATCCGTGATGACGCGCGAGGACCGAGTCAAGCGACGAGCGGGCAACACCGAAGTCCTTAACGATAATGGAAAGCGTGACGGTGCGGGCAATCATCGGGGCGGAGACCGCCTGAGGCCGGTTGTCTGACTTACCCATCAAGGCATTGTTCATTTTCTCGTCGGCAGGCGCTCGTGTGGACGCCGCCTTGAATGAGTCGAGTTGCGCAATTCCCCCGATCCCTGCGGAAGGCTCATCCTTCAGGACGCTCTTTTGCATACTCTGAGCGGCGGTCGGAGCGGTGTATCCCGATACAGGGCTCTGGGACATGGTTGCCATCTGAGGAGAAGATCTTGGGTGGTTTTCGTAATACATCATGGATGCGACAAAGGCCACTAAGATCAGAACTGCCGTAACCGCACCTCCGCCGCCGATTGCCCACAGCCTCCAGTTCCAAAAACTGAGTTGGATGGAGCGACCCGGCTTGGCAGGCAAAGGACTGGGTGTGTTTTTGGCTGCCTCGGTCATTACAGACTCCTCCAAGCTCGACGGGACAGGCGAGACTGTCCACTGAGAAAGGGACTGAGAGGTGGCGCGGAACCGCCCGGCGAGACCAGCGCATTCAACGCAGTGGTCGAGATGGGCAGAGACGACTTGAGCATCGGCTTCAGAGAGTTCGCCGTCGAGAAAGGCCATGACCTCTTCGGGAGCAACGGAATGTGTAGTAGTGTTCATAGGCGCTCCTTGGATTGAGCGAACTCGCGAGTTGTTATATTGGAAGCCGGAACTGCAAGCAGATCGTGTAGAGCCTGTCGAGCCCGGAACAACCGCGAGCGAACCGTGTTCAGCGGCAGGCTCAGCAGATCGGCAATCTCCGCATAGCTTAATTGCTCAAATTCACGCAGTAAGAGGATCTCCCGATCCAGGCTCTCAAGCTTTCCCACCGCATCGCGCATCAGAGCCTTGGCTTCGATGGCGTCTTCGATCGCAGGCTCTCGATCAGGGGGCTGTTCGCCCAGAAATGTGGCTCGAAACACTATTTTGCGGCGATAAGCTCGAAGGATCTTGAAGCTGACGGCGTAGAGGTAAGTTCGAAAGAGAGCGGTCGGTTGGTAGCGCGCCGCTGCGCGCAGAATCGCGAGGAAGGTCTCCTGGGTCAACTCTTCGGCCTGGGCGGGATCGGCGACGCGGCGTCGAAAAAACCCAAAGACCGGTTGTTTGTAGCGTGCGAAGAGCGCGCTGAACGCATCGGTCTGGCCGCGCGAAAAGGCGACCATCAATTCTTCGTCGCTTGGCGGGGGTTGGAAACCACCTTCCGCGGAATCGCTGGGCGCATCGTTCATAGTGGGTTGCCTTCTTGCCTCCGAGTGTAGAACGAACGCCGGTAGTGCGTCTTGCATGATGTGCCGCCTGAGTCCTTCACAATCGGTAATGGGTTGGCGAAGCTAAAAGTTCCCTGAACGCGATAAATTATTCACGGCCACAATCCATCTTTTGATCATTTCTGGTCTAAGTTCCGGCACCGATGGGGTTGGAGACGGATTGGCGACAATACAGGAGTAGCATCGATTCTGGACCCTGCGGCGATTTGCGGGAGGCATGCATAGAGCGGCGGGGATGGGCCTGATGACCTTCCAATTGTTCTACTTCGGTAAGCGTCCGGGTCTCGCCGTATAGGCAGATGAACCGATCTGCTCGACCATGACGTTGTGAGGGAAACAAGAGCAGATGGCACGGCCGGCGGTTCGGCGAAACGGCTTCGGCGCACTGCTAAGGAGAACCGTCAGATCGTAGAGCGTGAGCGTCAACGATGAACCGCAGCAGAAGACGAGAGGTTAGCGAAGCAGCGTGGGCACTTCCGTGAGAGGGAAGAACGCAAGCAAATAACGCCTGAACGCGTCGAAAAACATTGAGATCGCGATTCGTCACTCACGAGTCATCGGCCCCAAGGCGGCGTGCCGGATGATTGACAAAGATATGTGATGGCGATGCTTGACGGGATTTCCGGCGCGGACCATAATGCCGACAGTGTTCCGCTAAATTTTTACTCGGCGTTGTGCCCCCCTTCCACGTCTTGCGCGGCACAAGGGATGTGTTTGCTCCAAAAGCACCTCACTGAACATTCCCTTGTGATCCCTAAAGATTAGCGGTGAGGTGTGTCCGCATGTTCGATTTTGCGCGTTCTGAGCCCTTGCGTTGCCTGTCTCTTTTTCCCATCATCGCTTCCATTTGGATTCGCCGGGCTTGGCACGCCAAGCTTGTGCCGGCAGCAGTGCCGGCGGCGATCCTATGCCTGCTTACGGCGGGCGCGCACGCGCAGACCATCTACACCGTGACGCTGATCACCGACACCCAATCGACGGACTCGTCAGGAAATCCCGGCCTGGGGCCGGGCGCGCCCGGCGATCTGCGCTACGGCATCCAGCAGGCCATCG
>CAZGHZ010000165.1:0-5299 GCA_964525655.1 uncultured Occallatibacter sp. | reverse complement strand
CGAGTCAGGTGCATTCAACCGGGCTCTGCCACCTCTCCGCACTATAACTCATTTAGTTCCAATGAGTTAATGTTTGGGTCTGTTTGGGTCTTATCGCCTCAGATTTTCCGGTCGCCGATTTAGTCACCATCCGTCCTTCGGAGGGGACCAGACGATCAACTGCCGACGCCTGGTGTTCCGTAGCGAGATGTGCGTACCGCATGACCATCTGGAGCGTCTTATGCCCGAGCAGCTCTACAACTGTCCGCAGATCTACTCCGGCCATAACCAGTCTACTGGCAAATGTATGGCGGTTGCAATGCCAGGTATACTCTCCAATCTTGGCCTCTTCCAGGGCAGTCGAGAACCATCCGCGCGATCCTTGGAGAGCATCACCTGTGCGCACGGAAGGGAAGACGGGGTCGGTTCCCAGCCGGGTTTGCCCTTCTCGTATTATTCGTAGCAATTAAGAGCCCCTCTTAGAAACTGCCGGTGAGACGTAACGAAAAGCTGCGGGAAGGGCCGATGGCATTGCCCGAGAAAAGACCGCCAAAGTCGATGAGGTCAAGTATGTTGGTTAGGTTTTGCCCATCGACCTGCAAACGCATTCTCGCATGATCGCCGCGATAGAGTTCCATTCCAACTGAAGCGCTGGCCTGAAAGGAAGGCAGAATGCGACCTCGACGGAAGTTGATGTGATCGAAGACCTGCTGTCCGTACTGTGCGAGGGCATCTTCGGCGCTCCCGCCAAACTGAAAGGGCAGACCAGTATCGTACTGAACTCCTGCCCCGAACCAGATGCGTGAAGCGGCCTGATATCGGACTCGACCGCGCACAGTATTGCGTTGGTCCTGTAAATCGGGGAAGTGACCGCTGAGGATTGAGGCTGCGTCGCTTGCATTCTGACCCAGAAAAAGGCCGCCGGTAACCGGGTTCCAGACCTTGCCCACATCGTAAGAATAACTGGCGAAACCTGAGAGACGACGCCATTCGGGAACCTCGACCTTGCCTTCTGCCCCGTAAATGACTGCCCTGCTGAATGAAAATCGGAAAGCTGATGGGAGTATTGTCGATCTGATCGTCGTCCGCGTAGTCGTTGACAAAACGTCGAAAGTAGTTGGCGTTGAGCTTAAGATGCTTGGCAAAGACGCTGCTCAATCCGATTTCGTAGTAGTCGCCTTGGGAGGGCTTGACGGGCAGTCGAAGGAAATTGGGTGAGATGGCTTTGACCGCGTCGGAACTGGATAACAGCAGATTCTCCAAGGAGGGTGTCTGGAAAACACGGTCATAGGAGAAGTGAATCACGGTGTTGATGGGTTCGAAGTTGCGCGCGATGGAGAATCGCGGCTGCACGGCTTGCTGATTGAGCAGCAATTGACAATGGTCCCAACGCAGACCGGCAGAAATGGTCCATCGATTTAGATGGATCATGTCCTGGACAAAGAACGCTTGTTCGAGATCAGGACGTCCGCCTTGAAATGCAAACGTGAGTGGTGTGCCGTCATCGAACAGGGAAGAATCTGTAATGTTGTAGCTGGTGTTTTCGTGCAGAAGAGTATTGTCGCTCTCGACGCCAACTTTCCACTCATGACGCCCGCGATTGAAGGTGAAGCTTGCGTTGAAGTAGCCATCACGGAAGGAATTGTGCTGGAACACCTCGATGGGAGTCGCTTCGGGGTTGGAGTCGAAGTCGTTGGAGTTGTCGCGGACCATGCCGTGCAGGTCGCCTACGGCATTCGCGGAGAAGAGGTGCTGGTAGGAGACAATCCCGATCGTCTCGACATTGTCGGCGCTCTGGGGCTGGCCTGCGGCCTGCTGGATGAGTTCGTTGGGAATATCGTATCGGGCGATCTCATGGCGCACGTTCATGGTGAGCTTGTCGTTGGGTGTGACTTCGCGGCGATAGTCCACGGAGAAGTCTCCGAGGGTCCCGGTGTTAGAGTAGTTCTGCGGCACGACGGGATTGAGGTAATGGTCCGTGCGGCTGCTGTCGCCGCTCGCTCGTAAGACGTTTTTTCCCCAGGAGTACTGCCCGTTGGCGAAGGCTCCGGCGGAGTCGAAACTGCCGCCATAAAGCGAAACCTGGCCGTGGAATCCCGGCTCGAAATCCCGCTGGGTACTTATCTCGACAACGCCGCCCATCTTGCGTCCGTATTCCGCCGGTATGCCCGCGGTATAGATGCTCATCGACTCACACATTATCAGCTTCGATCTCTGGACCGAAACCGGGCGAGCAATTGTCAGTGAGCGGTATTCCGTCAACGACGAATTGCGTCTGGTATTCAGAATCACGCGGGTGAAGCACGGCACTTCCCTCATAAACCCAACCGGGCTGGGAGTTCACGAGGTCAGCTATTGAGCGGCCCGGAATGGAGCCAGGGCGATTTTGAAACAGAGCGGAACCCAACCGGTTGACCGAGCCCGGCTGGTCAGTGTTAAGCAGAGTGTCGTCGGCGCCAACGACGACCGATTGCTTGACCGACGAGAGCGTTAGTTGAATCGTCTGGCGAGCGGGGATAGCGGAGTGGACGTCAACGAACGTGGAGACTTCATCGAATCCGGGTCGATGAGTCTCAAACCGGTAGATTCCGTAGGGCAGGTGCTCTGCCACGAGACGTCCTTCGGCGGTGGTGATCAGCGTAGCTGAGTACTGATTGGCTTCGCTCACAATGCGGACGGACACCTTCGCGGCAACGCCGGCAGGGTCGACCACGTTGAGCTGCAATTCACCCTGATCAGCCTGACCGAAGACCGGGAGGGCGTACGACAAAAGAAGCAAATGTGCTGCCTTCATGCTATCCCTCGTCCTGAATAGGTCTGCACTCTTCTTGCTACCAAACCCTGCAAGAGTTCACCGGGTACACGGGTGTACCTCTGGTACATCCAAAGGCCTTGCCGAATTCGTCGAAGTTCTGGATGGCGCCGTTGACACGTGAGCGACCTGGCGATTGCGAGTCGGCTGCGGCTGACTGCCTGGCGGAACGCGCTCCCTGGTTTTCACACCAGACCTGCGCGAACGACAGGAAAAAACGCTGCTTCACGCTATATCTATCCAGAGAATCCTGAGTGCTTTTTCCGTCGGCCGCCAAGGCCTCAGTCAGTGCTTGAAATGCAATGCGCAGACCGCCATTGTCGGCTGTGTTTTCGGCGAGCGTGAGCTTTCCATTCACCTTGAATAGCGGCAGATTGCCAGGATCGGGCATCGCCTCAAAGTTGCCGAATTCAGCCACCTCGCAGCCGGTCTTCTCGGCGAACCTGCGGTGATCGTCGGCGGTCTGCCATTCGCGCAGATTGCCTTTGCCGTCGAATCTCGATCCGAGCTCATCGAATCCGTGCGTCAACTCGTGCCCCACAACTGCGCCAATGCTGCCGAAGTTTACTGAGGGATCGGCGACAAGGTCGAAGAAAAGTAGCTGAATGATGCCGGCAGGAACGTCCAGGCTGTTCGTTGACCGCAGATAGAGAGTCTCGACAGTTGCAGGCGCAATGTCCCAGTGGCTGCCGTCCGTCGGCTTGCCGGAGATGCGAAAGCGATCGATCCAGTTTGTCGATATAGCTCCACGCATGGGCTGCTGGAGACTCTTCGCACTGCTGCAGCGGAGCCCCTGCCGATCTGGAGAAACTAATACAATCCCGGCCTGGAGTATTCCAAGTAGCGAGATCAAAGGCCGATCTGGAGCCTTGTGTCGAACTGCGCACTGATGCACTATCGAAAGTGCCCCGGCAAAAGATCCTTCGACAGACTATCCTTAACGGGCCGGGGTAGCCCCGGTTCGGAGCTAACGACCACCGGGAGTAATCCTGGTGATGAATGTCGCCCAGAAGGTGTGCATGTCATGTTAGGTTAAGGCAAAGGAGCAGTTTGACCCCAATCTATGCCCACCCGAATCATAGTGTGTTTTCTCTTGGCCCTGAGCTCCGGTCCAAGCCTGTTCGGCGCCGATTTTGCCATGAGAGTGAACGACAAGAATTACCTCGACGCGCAAGGTTTTAGCGTATTTCTCTACGACAGCACGTACCATCCCGTTTTCGTGGACCAAAAGAACACGGCCATGGAGATGATTCTCCACGGCCAGCGCATCGCTACAAACGGCGACGTGCGCCTGATGCCAACTCCCGAGCAGTGGGATCTAGTGGCCACCCTCAAAGGGCGCCACGCCGATAAGGCGAACAATCGGCTCACCGCCGACCTCGCTTTCCCGACCTTTGATTTCAGCTACACCCTGGAAGTCGCAGCCGAACCTGGCGGCGTGAAGGTCAGCATCAATCTCGACAAGCCGCTACCAGAGAAACTTGTCGGACGGGCGGGCTTCAACCTGGAGTTCCTGCCCTCGATCTACATGGGAAAGACTTATCTGGTGGACGGCACCAAAGCCGGCATCTTTCCGCGAACGCCGAACGATCCGATGGTCAGAGTATTGCCCCTGGCTGACGAACCGAAAAAGGCGTACTACCTGGAGGACTGGGATAAGGCCAAGGGATACACTGAGCCACTGCCCTTCGCCCACGGCCAGAGCATCACGCTGGGAGTCGACGACGCGCTGGCCCGGATCAACGTGAAGTCGGATACGGCCGATCTCATGCTCTTCGATGGACGCAACCGCGCACAGAACGGCTGGTTCGTGTTGCGTTCGCTGATCCCTTTCGGCAAGACCAACGGGGCGATCGTTTGGCACATCCGGCCGGACGTAATTCCAAATTGGACACGAACGCCGATGATCGCGCACAGTCAGGTCGGATACGCGCCGGGTTTCTCCAAGGTGGCGGTGCTCGAACTCGACCCGAAGTACGACGGTCCGAAGACGGCCAAAGTGCTGCGCCTGATGGAGGATGGATCTTACCAGCAGGCATTCGAGGGACCCATCACGCCTTCAACCTCCTGGCTTCGCTATGTTTATTCGAAATTCGACTTCACACCAGTCAAGGATCCCGGCCTTTATGTGATCGAGTACGCAGACCAGCGTACGGCGCCCTTCCCCATCTCCAAGGACGCGTACGCCAACAGCTGGCAGGACAGCCTGGACCATCATCTTGCCGAGCAGATGGATCACGTCTCCGTTCGCGAAGGCTACCGCGTGTGGCACGGCGCTTCGCATCTGGATGATGGCCGCATGGCGCCTGTGGTCGGCGAGCAATTCGACGGATGGAATCAGGCCACGGCAACCGACGGAAAGTACAAAGGCGGCGATCACATTCCGGGAATGAACGTGGGCGGCTGGTATGATGCCGGCGACTTCGACCTCGAGGAGCCTGCGCAACTCAGCGTGATTCAGAGCCTGGCGCTGGCGTATCGCGAATTCCATCTCAACTACGACGAGCT
>CAZGHZ010000164.1:0-5456 GCA_964525655.1 uncultured Occallatibacter sp. | reverse complement strand
GCTTTCACGGCGATAACACGGGTTCAAATCCCGTCGGGGACGCCAACAAAACAAAAGACTTAGAAGAAACAGTCTTCAAGAGTTGGCGTCCGATAGCTCCCATTAAGAAGCTCCCTCCGGTTCCTCATCCTTCCCACCAGTGACCATACGCACGATCCGATGCTGCGCGGTGCGCTTCAGTTCGGTGACTCCTTGCGCATAGACATTCATCGTGACCGAGATATTCGCGTGACGCAGAAGTTCCTGCACGGTCTTGATGTCTTCACCATTCGCCTTGAGCAATGTGGCGAATGTGTGCCGGAAGGTGTGCCAGCCGATCTTGCCTGGAATGCCGGCGGCCTTTGCGGCGGGTAGAAGATGCGCCCGATACAACGTGCCGGGCCATTACGGTTGTTTCCCGTTCTTGGCCGGACTCGCAAAAACCCAGTCCTCCGGCATTGGATAGCCGCAGTTATTGCGCCAACGCCAGAGAGCCTCGGCGAGTTCGGCGTCCATCGGAACCGGCTTGCGGCTGGATTCCGTCTTGCAGTTGCCGATGTGTTGCAGTGAAATCGAACGGGTTACTGAAATCTCGAAGTTCTCGAAATCAACGTCCCGCCACTGCAAGGCGAGGAGTTCGCCGATTCGCAATCCGGTCGATACATCGATCAGAGCCATTGTGCGCACAGGTTCCCGCAGATGACTGCGCAGCGTTTTAATTTGCTCGACGCTCAGAACAACCGGAACGCGAGAACGCTTTGCGCTCTGGCGAACGCGACTGATGGCCGAGCGCACTGCCACCTATTCCCGCCGTTACGCGGACTGAATCGCCGTCGCTCTGTCGGGAACGCGCGAGACGGCGTGACGTCCATTGAGTGGTCGATTGGGATTTTCGAAAAGCGAGATCGATTCTGGCTGAGCATGGTGTCTAGGCATGAATTCGGAATTCGTGGCGTGCAGCGAGGATGACCTAAGATGCGTTTGAAAAATGTGAGTGTTGGTGAGCCAGCGCTGCGAGCACCCTCTCGCGAGCTATCAAAGGAGCAGATTTTAAGCCCTTCTATTCAGAACCTCATTGAGCACATGCGTGAGACTCTTCGCGATGCGCCGGGCGTGGGTCTTGCTGCACCGCCAGTTGGGGAGTCGTTGCAACTTGCCGTGATTGAAGATAAGGCCGATTACCATAAGGCTCTCACCGAGTGGGAACTGAAAGAGCGAGGACGAAGCGAAGTCCCATTTCATGTGATTGTGAACCCCGTGGTTGAGCCGGTCACCGAATCTTCGAGGACTTTCTTGAAGGTTGTCTGAGCTTGCCCGGTTTTATTGCGCTCGTTCCCAGAGCCGAGCATGTGCGAATCAGATGTCTCGATCATCGAAGAGAACCTAGGATCATCGATGCCTCCGGATGGCATGCCCGCACACTTCAGCACGAGGTTGACCATTTGCGCGGCGCACTCTATATCGATCGTATGTTGCCCTACAGTTTTTCCACCCTGGAAAACTACACGCGGCATTGGAAGAACCCGTCACTGAAGGTCACCCACGAGATTTGCGCGTGCGCCGACGGAAGTCTTTGACATTTGCGCAAAATGTTGTAGACTCAAATCCATGAATCAGTCGCTCTATGCCGCTCGGCATTTCGCTTGTTGTCCCTGTTGCCGCTAGCAACAGTCTCTCTTCGCGACTGAGAATTCACTCTGCATTGGAAACGCGTTGGTGGTAGCTATTTGTGCCTCTGCACATCGGTTACCGGTCTTCAGTTTTTGCCGGTCAATACCAACTGTTCTAAAAAAAGCGCCGGTGGCGAAGTGGTTAACGCGCAGGTCTGCAAAACCTGTATGCGCGGGTTCGATTCCCGCCCGGCGCTCCAAAGTTCAACATAGATGGAATCCATACGGAGAGAGCAACATGAGAAGCCTGAATCGCAGCATCAACACGATCGTCGCCATCATCCTTTTTTTGGGCGCTTCAGTTGGATTCGCCGATGCGCAGACTCACTTGCTCAACGTCTCGTATGACCCCACACGCGAGTTTTATGAGGAGTACAACCGCCTGTTTGCGCAGCACTGGAAGGTCACAACCGGGCAGGATGTGGTGATCAACCAGTCACACGGTGGGAGCGGCAAGCAGGCGCGCGCGGTGATCGACGGCCTGGAGGCGGATGTGGTGACACTTGCCCTCGCTTATGACATCGATGCGATTGCACAGAATGGCGGCTTGCTTGACAAGGACTGGCAGTCGAAGTTTCCCAACAACAGCACACCCTACACATCGACGATTGTCTTGCTTGTACGCAAAGGGAACCCTCTCGGTATTCACGACTGGGACGATCTGATTCGTCCCGGCGTCAAGGTCATTACGCCAAATCCCAAGACCTCTGGAGGCGCTCGCTGGAACTATCTGGCGGCCTGGGGATATGCGCTGCGCAAGTCCGGCAACAACGAAGCAGGCGCGCGCGATTATATGAAGAAGCTCTTCGCAAATGTGCCGGTGCTCGACTCAGGCGCTCGCGGTGCGACCACGACGTTTGTGCAGCGCGGCGTTGGAGATGTGCTGATCGCCTGGGAGAACGAGGCGCTGCTGGCGCTCAAGGAGTTTGGCGCGGACAAGTTTGAGATTGTGGTTCCTTCCGCCACGATTCTTGCCGAGCCTCCGGTCGCGGTAGTCGATAAAGTCGCTCGCAAGCATGGAACGGAGAAGGTTGCGCGGGCTTATCTTGAGTATCTGTATTCGCCGGAAGCGCAAGATTTGGCGGCAAAGTACTACTATCGTCCGCGGCTCAAGTCGGTCGCGGACAAGTACGCCAGTGTCTTTCCAAAGGTCAACACTTTCACAGTAGTCGAGGGATGCGGGGGATGGCAGCAGGCGCAGGCCAAGCACTTCAGCGATGGCGGAACCTTCGATCAGATTTACGGAAAGTAAATGGTAATGATGCCAGAAACAAAGGCACGAAAAACATGGAGCCTGGTCACGCGGAACTCGCCGCTTCCCGGATTTCGCCTGAGCATGGGTTTCACGCTGACCTATCTGACGGTCATCGTCCTGATTCCTCTCACGGCGATTCTTCTGCACGGCGCGCGTTTGGGATTTAATGCATTTCTGCACACGGTTACGGCTCCACGCGTGATGGCTTCTTACCGTGTGACACTGGGTTCAGCGGCCACGGCCGCGCTGCTCTCGGCGCTCTTCGGAATGCTGCTGGCGTGGGTTCTGGCGCGCTACAGATTTCCCGGCAAACGCATCGTGGACGCCCTTGTGGATCTTCCTTTTGCACTGCCGACAGCAGTGGCCGGCATCTCGCTTACCGCACTCTACGCCGAAAACGGATGGATAGGACGCTATCTTGAGCCGCATGGAATACATGTAGCCTTTACCCCGCTCGGCATCGTCATGGCAATGTCTTTCGTGGGCTTTCCATTTGTTGTGCGCAGTGTGCAACCGGTGCTGGAAGATTTGGACCCGGCGATGGAGGAGGCCGCGGCGAGCCTGGGCGCAAGTGTTTGGCAGCGTTTCACGCGCGTCATTGCTCCGGTAGCCTTCCCTGCTTTGTTAACAGGCACGGCGCTGGCCTTTGCGCGGGCCGCCGGCGAGTACGGTTCGGTGATCTTCATCGCGGGCAATATGCCGATGAAGACTGAGATTACCGCACTGCTGATTGTGACCAAGCTGGAGGAATTCGATTACACGGGAGCAGCAGCGATTGCCGGGGCGATGCTGGCTTTGTCGTTCACGATCATGCTGGCGGTGAATCTGATTCAGTGGTGGGTGCAGCGGAGAGAGGGGAAGCGAGTATGAGCGGTCGCGGCGCAAACTCGTCTTCGGCGCTGCTGCAACCGTCGATGCAGCAAAGAACTGGCCGCATAGTGTTGATCGTTGCGGCGCTCCTGTTTCTTGCAGTGTTTCTGGTGCTGCCGGTTGTGGCCGTCTTTACGCAGGCCTTCTCGCAAGGATGGAAGATGTATGCCGATTCAATTCATCAGGAAGATGTGCTCTCCGCTCTGCGCCTTACTGGACTGGTTGCATGCATCTCGGTCCCGCTCAATATGCTTTTTGGTATTGCCGCCAGTTGGGCCATTACCCGCTTTGAGTTTCATGGAAAGAGCCTGCTGATTACGCTGATCGATATTCCGCTGGCCGTATCTCCAGTGGTTGCTGGCCTGATGTACGTCGAGGTCTTTGGATTGCATGGATGGTTTGGCCCCTGGTTGAGCGAGCATAACCTGCATGTGATTTTTGCAGTGCCGGGAATCGTGCTGGCAACGGTCTTTGTGACCTTCCCCTTCGTGGCACGTGAATTGATTCCCTTTATGCAGGCGCAGGGCAGCGATGAAGAGGTTGCGGCCGTTGTGCTAGGCGCAAATGGATGGAGCGTTCTCTGGCGCATCACTCTGCCAAACATCAAGTGGGCGCTGCTCTATGGAACGATACTTGCAGCCTCTCGCTCGATCGGCGAGTTTGGCGCTGTTTCAGTCGTCTCCGGACACATTCGCGGTCAAACCACCACACTGCCGCTCGAAGTGGAGATGCTCTATAACGAATACAATTTCACCGCAGCCTTTGCCGCCGCGTCGCTGTTGACCTTAGCCGCCATCGTCACGCTGGTGCTTAAAAAGACTATTGAAGTGACATCCGGAGTTCATCGGCACACGGAAGAGAAGGAAGCCCAATCGTGAGCATTCAGGTCCAGCGAATCAGCAAACAGTACGGTTCTTTTGCCGCGCTTTCGGATGTGAGCCTGACCATTGAAAGCGGCGAACTAGTGGCGCTTCTCGGACCCTCTGGATCGGGCAAGACTACGCTGTTGCGCATCATTGCAGGCCTCGAATCGCCCGATGAGGGTTTGATTCGGCTTCACGGTGAAGAGTCAACCGGGCACAGCGCGTCCAAGCGCGGAATCGGATTCGTCTTCCAGCATTACGCGCTCTTTCGTCACATGACGATCTCGGAGAACGTTGCATTCGGACTGCGCGTCCAGTCCAGGAAACTGAGGCCGTCTCGGGGCGATATTCGCGAGCGCGTGCGGGAGTTGATCCATCTCGTGCAATTGGATTCTTTTGCCGAAATGTATCCCGAGCAGCTCTCTGGGGGACAACGTCAGCGCGTGGCATTGGCGCGTGCTTTGGCCGTCAAGCCCAAGGTGCTCCTGCTGGATGAGCCCTTCAGCGCATTGGATGCGAAGGTGCGCAAGGAGTTGCGTGACTGGCTGCGCCGCATCCACGATGAATTGCACGTGACTACAGTGCTGGTCACGCATGATCAGGACGAGGCGCTGGAGGTTGCCGACCGTGTAGCCATACTGAATCAAGGCGGACTGGAGCAGATAGGAACTCCCCAAAGCATCTACGACAATCCGGCCTCGCCGTTTGTCTATAACTTCCTGGGCAACGTGAATCTTTTTCACGGGCGTCTGTTGGCTGACCTTTCGCCGGAAGCGCGCGGAGACGGCAGGAAGGAGCCGATTGAATCGGCAGTTGGCT
>CAZGHZ010000163.1:0-5664 GCA_964525655.1 uncultured Occallatibacter sp. | reverse complement strand
CATTTCTTTAGTCAAGCAATTCGAACTCCGCGACGCAGAGGCTGTAGGCGCCTTCGGGGCTCTGCGCATTCTTCCAGGAGGGAATACCTGCGCGGTCGGCGCGCCAATTGGCGGAGTAGAAGAGGATGAGCTTGCCGTCGGCCGAGTGATTGAACTTGCCGGGCATGCAGACGAAATAGGGCTGGCCTCCGAGAGGGCCGCGCAGGGAGGCGATGGTAGACCAGGGACCGGTCGGCGATTCACTCTCGACGCCCCAGAGGTTGTAGCAGCCAGCGTCGCCGTCGGCCCAGCCTCCGCAGAGAAACCCGAAGTAGCGCTTGAGGGCGGGCTGCCAGGTGATGTTGACGCAGCCGGCGCCGCCCGGCCATTCGAAGACCGGGGCGATGCGGAAAAAATCGCTTGTCCAGATGGGACCTTCGGGCGAGTTGCCGGCGAAGAATTCCCAGGCGGCGGGGCTGTTGATGGACTCCGGCGAAGGCTTGATGCGAGCGAGCGAAACGGCATCCCCGCTGGACCAATTGGCGATGCCGTCTGCGGTGTAGGTGCCGTGGCCGGCTAGGTAGGCGTAGCCGTCAGGCGAGTGCTCCAGATTGCGGCCGAAATCGACAAAGTGGGGCGTGCCCATGCGGATGGGAGCGCCGCCCGAGCAGCGGCCGGTCTCAGGAAAGAGCGGGGAACGGTCGTCGTGGGGCGAGTCCTGCCAGGTGAGACCGAGGTCGCGCGAGATGCGGAAGCCGCCGAATCCGCCCAGTTCGTAGGTGATCGGCACGCTGTGGAGGTTGAGCCAACGGTGGCAATAGTAGCCGCCGTAGTACCAGATGTCATTGTGGAGCAGGTTGGCGCAGGGGTAATAGCCCTCGTAGCGATCACTGGCGCGAGAAAAGGGTGGGAGTGGAGTGGCGCGGAGGGCAAAAGGATCGTCGCCATCGAGGCGGGCGTGGCCTTGAGTGGTGCGCTTGTCTGCCTGGATAGTGAGAGCGTCCTTGCGTACGGTAATGCCGAGGTCGCGAAACCAGCGCTCATGCAGGCCTTCCGGGTCTTCCCATTGCGAATTGGCGCGGATGGGGCGGCCCTGGGCGTCATTGACGCCACCGTCGGTGTAGCTGGAGTAGAGCGAACCATCAGCAGCCCAGCCGGGGAACCAGGTGTCAGCGCCGATTGACTCAGAGTAAATGCGCTGGCGGCCGGTGAATCGGAGGCCTTTGTAACGTGCGCTCTGCGGGAGGGGAGGTTGGCCCGTTGGCGGCATGAGGGCTCGAGCCAGCGGTCCGTCAATAGCGGCGGGAGCGACAAAGGCCAGGCTGCCGCATGCCGCGGGGGCGGCTGGTGCGCAGAGCGATGGCGAGGCGGCAGCGGCTAAAGCGGCGGCAGGAAGGGACTGAAGAAAAGAGCGGCGGTTCATGAGCTCTCCGGATGAACCTCTCTTTCTATCATCCCGATGCTAGTTCCCGATACCGCTGATGCGCGGTTCCCTGAAGGATAACCTTCCACGAGGCGCCGATAGCTCGGCGATTAGCAACTTGAAGCCATGAGCGGTTCAGGGGAGTAATCCTAGAGCTGCGCATAACTGGTACTCAATGAACCCCTAGGTCTTAAGTCCTCGCAGAAGGCGTTGTGCGTCACCATGACATTGCTGCTGTATCCGATTTGCTGCACTGTGATGGCTCAGGGTCCTGCCACCTCCACTTGTCATCTAGGCTTGATCTCTCATGTATTTGCTCAGGACATCTACCAATCCCCGGCTGGGGATACACTGCTTTGCCGAAAAGGAAGATAGGATGTAATCCAGCTCATTCTCGGACAGGCCATTGAAGAGGCCGGCGTAGAGCGGCTGCATCAGAGTTCCCGTGTAGAAGCACAATAGGGTCTGACTCATGCACCGTACGTTGAGTCGCGCATCCAACTGCGGATCACCAACCACTTGACGGATCTGGTCAGCAAGCTGAGCCGTTGCATCCTTTACCGGCGTTGACGGTAGCCACTTCATCCAATCGTCGGAGCCAAGAGCAACCTTCTTACGGAGGAGGTCGCCGATACGCTCCATGTACGGAGATGCAGGGTTGAGTGTCAGCATACCCATCACGCCAACATCTTTGTAATTCCACGTTGTCCAGTGCGTCTCGTGTCTTTCAAAGATGCCAATCTGATCATCTAATGCACGAAGCCGGTCACTACTCTCATTGGCGGGACCATTAAAGACAGACCCAAACTCGCCAACCCACAGCGGAACGTTATGCTGCTGGGTGAACTTCGTTCCCTCGGCATCGAGGAAGTTGCGCTCCTGTTTTGTCAGATCCCAGTCCTGAGCACCGCCCGCCGCAGCCGATCGCGGATGGATGGTGCCAGGGTATCGGCCAGGTCCAAACCCAGGCACAGTGTAGTTATGTGAACTGTAGGCGAGATTATCGTCGAAGGGTTTCTCTAGCCCCGAAAAGTCCTTTGCGTAGTCATCGCCTTCAAGGAAGATAATGTGCCTGGAATCGATCTTGCGAATCTCTGTAACCAGGCGCCGGTAGACCGCATTCATGCGGTCAAAACGGGGCCTGTAATTGGAACCCACGTTCCATGGATAATCGCCTAGGGCGTTGTTCGCACAAGGCTCATTCAACACATCGTAGCCGGCGATCACAGACCTGTTCTGGTAGCGCCGCGCAAACTCCTGCCAAAGAGCAACGAATCGATCCTGATAGAACGCAACTTCCCAGAAAAGGCAGATGCGCGATGCGTTGTCAGAATGCCAGTGGACATTCTGCCACCCCTGCGCCGAATGAAGGTCCAGAATGACGTAAAGACCATGTCTTTCGCAGTGGCTTAACACTTTATCGAGACGGGCAAAACCCGCCTCGATGTATTTGAAAGGTGCGGCATCGTTCTCGAAGTGTCGATAGTTAAGAGGTATCCTGACGACGCTGGCGCCAGCCTTCCTGAGAAAAATCACATCGTCTTCGTTGAAGAAGTAGTCCAGCATGCGCTCGAAGAAGAACTGAGCTTTAGCCGGACCGAGCACCTCCGCCATCTGCGCTCGGAGAGTATGCTCCGCGCCTGGGTGCCCATTAATGAAATCCTCCATGTTCATCCAGCCGCCTGGACAGGTTCCCCTCAGGCGAACCTGTTTCCCACTCGCATTGACGATGTGACGGCCGCTAACACGAAGGAACCCCATCTTGTCATCCCCCTCATGATTGTCCGCTGCTTGCGGACCGGTATTCTGTTCCCCTGCGGCTGCCAATCCTTGTCCCGTCAGGGCTGCCGCACCGGTAAACGCGGCAAGCCTGAGAAATTCACGCCGTGGCTTCAGATTGCTTGCTTTCCTTGTCATAAGACCTCTCCAAAGAATTTAGCTTTGGCGGTTAACAATGGCAACGGGTCGTCGGTAATGAGCAAGTTCTAACCCCTAGGAACACTATTGCCGCCCCTTGTCCTCAAGCAACCTTGTGCCAAAGGACTAGAGTAGCCGTCCAGTTGCTCCAAGCATGAAAACCGCGACCATTGAACCCGGATTTGGAACGACAGGTCACCATCGCGACTGGAATCCGAGGTCGTTTTGGGCTTTGGGGATCGAAGTTGGGATGTGCGTTCCCAGTACTAATCCGGTCTGCGGCGCCAATACAACGTCATTTCGGCGCTCTGGAGCCGCGCAGACTCTTCGAGGGCTTGCTGTGTAAAATGATCTGCCCATCATGCAACAGGCAGCAGCCCTGGGTATCAGGATGGGCATCGAGATCATCTATCGCCGGCCCAATACGTCCAAACCCGCGCCAGGACACAGGATTTATCCCTACCTGTTGCGCGGCCTGGCCATCACTCGTCCCAATCAGGTCTGGGCCATGGAGATCACTTACATCCGATAGTGTCGAGGGTAGTGAGATCTTCAACACCGACCGGGGCAGCCAGTTCACCAGCGAAGCCTTCACCGGGCTGCTAAAAGAAGATGGGACATGGACGACAAAGGCCGCTGGCGCGAAAACGTCTTCGTCGAGTGCACCTGGAGATCGGTCAAGTACGAATAGGTCCACCTGCATGCCTTTGCCTCGGTCAGCGAGGCCAGAATCTGTTGTAAAGTCCAACGGCGTGGTGGCAAACAATCCTTACACGCGAGCGTTGACAGAATGGGACCGCTAACCAATCAAAAGGGAACGCAATTGAGACACAGCACGAGGTACCCGTTTCGTGGGGGTGCTCCCAAAACCGAGGATAAGGCCCTGACGAGTTGCGTCACCGTAGTAGCAAGGCGAGAGCGGCCAAAGCTGAAGACCGTGCTCAGCCGCTCTTTCGACGATCTTTCGATCTCGGATCCCCTTCGGCAGCGTCACTGCCAAATGCATTCCGGCTTCAGCTCCATGCACCTCTAGCATCTCCCCAAACTCATCTCGGAGACTGTTGACAAGAGCGCTGCGACGTTCCTTGTAAAGCTGACGCATCTTCCTGAGGTGCCTTCCAAAATGCCCCATGCGCATGAAGTCTGTAAGCACTTCCTGATAAAGGTACGGTGGGAAGATGTCCATGGCGGCGCGAACTGCTACGAACCGTTCCACCAAGTCAGACGGAACGACGATGTAGCCAACTCGCAACGACGGTAATAGAACTTTGCTGAAAGTCCCAATGTAGATTACCCGTGAATTAGCATCCATTCCCTGCAAGGAGGCGACCGGGCGGCTTTCGTAGCGATATTCGCTGTCATAGTCGTCTTCGACAATCCAGGCTCCTGAACTCTGTGCCCAATTGAGAAGATGCAGACGTCGCGACGCGCTCATAGTGGAACCGAGTGGATATTGATGAGAAGGTGTAACAAAGGCAGCACGCGCTCTGCGATGCCGCTTGATACCCACAGCTACGTTCATGCCCTCGTCATCTACAGGAACGGGAATGAGTTGACACCCGGCCGCACTCAGCAAAGTTCGTTGCAGTTTGTATCCAGGCTCCTCGATCCACACCGGGCTGCCCGGATCGAGTAGAACCCGAGCGGTGATGTCAAGAGCCTGTTGAGAACCTGAGACAACCATGATCTGGCTCGGCTCGCATACTACTGCGCGCGCGGTGCGTAAATAGGAGCAGATCTCTTCACGAAATCGCTCGGAGCCAAGTGGGTCGATGTGATGAACAGCGCGTGCGTCCGGATTTCGACTATGACGAGTCACAAGGTTCGACCAAATCTCAAAGGGGAACTGGTCAAATGCCGGTTGATGCACACCGAATGCACCCCAGCCAGCTCGCGACGGCGAGCCTTCGAAAGTCGGGAGCAAAGAACTGCGGCGTGCGATAGGGCGAGATCCACAAGGAACAAGAGCGGACGGCGTCACTTTCCTCTCAACTGACATCAATTGCTCCGGCAGAGAATGCGACACAAATGTTCCTGCTCCCCGGCGGCTCTCAAAATACCCTTCGGCCAGAAGTTGTGCGTAAGCATGAAGCACCGGAAAGCGGGAAACCTTAATCTCGATCGCCAGCTCGCGGCTTGACGGTATTTGCTGTCCAGGGCGCAAGTCGCGCCGAAGGATTGCCGTACGATATGCGTCGTAGATCTGACGGTTTAAAGGGGTCGGCGCACTCCGATTGACGTCGATAACGGGTGCAATTCCGCTGGCGATCTTGCTCATCGTCTTATTATATTTGCGGTGGTCCCGTTTGTTCGGACAGTTTTCAGCGATTCTTAAGTGGAAGGCT
>CAZGHZ010000162.1:0-5745 GCA_964525655.1 uncultured Occallatibacter sp. | reverse complement strand
GGTCGCCCATCACGCCGACGCTCATCACCGGGAGCAGCACGGCAAAGCTCTGCCAGATGGAGTTGTAGAGGCCAGCAGACTTGATCTCGGCGACGACGATCTCGTCGGCCTCTTGCAAGAGAGCTACGCGCTCCGGCGTGACTTCGCCGAGGATGCGGACGGCGAGGCCGGGGCCGGGAAAGGGCTGGCGGCCTAGGATCTCGTCGGGCATCTCGAGGTCGCGGCCGATGCGGCGAACCTCATCCTTGAACAAGTCGCGCAGAGGCTCGATGAGCTTGAGCTTCATTCCCAGAGGCAGGCCGCCGACGTTGTGGTGGCTCTTGATCGTCTGGCTGGGGCCTTTGACGCTACTCGATTCGATCACGTCTGGATAGAGCGTGCCCTGGACGAGCCAGTCCAGTTTGCAATCTGGACCGCCGGTCTCTTTGGCAATGCGCGTGGCCTCGTCGTCAAAGACGGCAATGAACTCGGCTCCGATGATCTTCCGCTTTTTCTCAGGCTCGATGACGCCGGCTAGTTTGGTGAGGAAGCGCTCGCTGGCATCGACGGCGACGATCTTGAGGCCGAGCTTTTCGCGCAGATTCTTCTGCACATTCTGAAATTCATTTTTGCGCAGGACGCCGTTGTTGACGAAGATGCAGGTGAGCTGGTCGCCGATGGCCCGATGCACCAGCGTGGCCGCAACCGATGAGTCCACGCCTCCGGAGAGGCCGCAAATGACGTGGCCTTTGCCGACTTTTTCACGGATCGAGGCAACCGTCGACTCGATGAAGCGTGCCGGGGTCCAGTCGCCGCGCGCGCCGCAGATCGAGAGGACGAAGTTCTTGATGATCTGAGGACCGAGCGGCGTGTGGTGCACCTCGGGGTGGAATTGCACGGCCCAGATGCGGCGCTCGACATTTTCAAAGCCGGCCAATGCGTTGGCAGAGACGGCGGTGCGATGAAAGCCGGAGGGCAACGCTAGAGCCTCGTCGCCGTGGCTCATCCAAACCTGGAGCGTCGGCGGCAGTTCGGCGAAGAGCTGCGATGCGCCGTTCTCGATCATCACCTCGGCGTGGCCATACTCGCGCCGCGGCGCGGAGAGAACCTTGCCGCCCATGTGATGCACGATAAAGTGCAGGCCATAACAGATTCCCAGCACCGGCAGGCCCAGCGAGAGAATCCTGGGGTCAGCGGCAGGCGCGTCGGCATCGTAGACCGACGAAGGCCCTCCGGAGAGGACGAGCCCCAGCGGTTTAAGGGCTTGAATTTCGCCGATGGACGCCGTGCAGGGCAACACGACGGAGAAGACGTTCAGCTCGCGAATGCGTCGCGCGATCAGTTGCGTATATTGCGAGCCAAAATCCAGAATGACGATCGTTTGGGTGGCCACTCTTTAGTGTGGCAGGGCGCGTCGGCACATTGCAAGCCTAATTCAGGTTCGAAAAGGGTCGGTTTGGGCGGGGATTTCCACATTTGCCGCATACGTCCGCTTTGTTGATCGGCCGTCGTAGTGGTCCTCACCGGCGGGAAGATGTGCGGTTGGCGCTACCTGACCCGGCCTTTCGCAGCGCTGATAGTCTAGTCTGATGACGATGAGTTATCAGAACTACGTCATGCTTCTCCATGCGAATTAGGCATTGAGCGGCAAGGAGAGATATGAGTAGCGTTTGTAGGAGAAATAGCACATTCAAGCTTGGTTGGTTGCTCTGTTTTTCTCTGTTCATGTCCTGCCTTGCGCCCTGTCTGGCGCAGAGTTCCCAGGCATCCGCGCCGAGTGCGCATCAGCAGCGCGTCGTCATCCTCACAGATATTGGGGCTGATCCGGATGACACAATGTCGCTGGTCAGATTGCTGACTTATTCGAACGAGATCGAAGTTCGAGGCCTGGTTGCGACGACATCGGTCTTCCAGAAGAACCGGATCGAGCCGGAGAGCATTCAACGCGTTGTCGATGCCTACAAGGCCGCTCGCCCCAACCTATTGCTCCATGAGTCTGGTTATCCAAGCTACGAGACTCTTTCCGCCAGAGTCAGTCATGGACTGGCAGTGTATGGAATGGAGGGGGTGGGAGACGGGAAGGACTCGCCGGGTTCGGATCTGATTGTTGCGGAGCTGGAGAGGCAGGACGAGCGCCCGCTCTGGGTTTCTGTCTGGGGAGGGCCGAATACTCTGGCGCAGGCGCTGTGGAAGATCCGCAAGACTTACACAGAGGCAGAGGCTGAGATGCTCTATCGCAAGCTGCGGGTGTATACAATCTCGGACCAGGACGATTCGGGCGCTTGGATCAGGAGCAATTTTCCCGATGTGTTTTATATTTGCAGTCCGGGAAACTTCGATAAGGCTACTTGGACCGGATTTTCCGCCCCTTCGCCTGGCTCCGACGCAACGGTGATCAGCACCGAGTGGCTGGCACGCAACATTCAGCAGGGACACGGGCCGCTGGGCGCGGCGTATCCGGATATCGCGTATGGCATGGAGGGCGACACGCCGTCTTTCCTGTCGCTGATTCCTAACGGCCTGAACGATCCGGAGCATCCGAATTATGGGGGCTGGGGCGGCCGCTATGAGCTTTACAAGCCGGAGTTTACGGATGCGAACTGGAAGCCGAGCTACTCCTATACCGTCAGGCCGGTGCCGGAGACGCGGCCGGTTTGGACCAATGCCGTCGACACCTATACCCCGCTCGGCTGGAAGGCTCCTGCCGATGCGCCCGGCAAAGAGCCTCCGGTCTACAAGTCCATTCAGGTCACGATCTGGCGTTGGCTGGACGAGATCCAGAACGACTTTGCCGCCCGCATGTGCTGGGCAACCAAGCCATACTCCGAGTGCAACCATCCGCCGGTCGTGGACCTGAACTGCCCCGCCGAGTTTTCGGTCACCGAAGGAGATCCAATCGTTCTGGATGCAACCGGCTCGCATGACCCTGACGGCGATTCACTGAGCTATTACTGGTTTCAGTATCTCGAGGCCGGTGATTTGAAAGAGGCCATCAGCAACGGTTTTTTTGCGCCAAATCTGATTCGGCTTGTCGTGACCGCTCCTCACGTGGATGCGCCCAGGACCGTTCATTTCATCCTGAAGGTCACGGACAAGGGAACTCCGCCGTTGACGCGATACAAGAGGGTGATCGTTCACCTACGGCCTCGAGACAAGTAGCCCGGTCGCATCGATTGCAGTACCGGCCTTCTACATCGCCACGGTGGCGATGAGAACCTGCCTGCCAGACGCCCCATCCGCCGTGATAGCCTCCTAATCAAAGCAGCAAGCGCGGAATTGGCTGCTGAAGGCTCAATTTCGGACGCGGTCCCGGACTCTCCCCAACCGATCCCGAGGCTATGTTGGAGCCGTGCGATTGACCTTTTCACCACGAGGAAATTCGATGAATTGCCTACGATTTGCACCGATCCTGATTCTGTCGGTTAGCGCTGCATTGGCACAGGCGCCTGCCGCGTCCATAACTACCGATGCCTCAAAGCCCACGCCGCCCGTGGCGAGCAAGAGCTTCGATCCGGAGGCGATCGACAAGACGGCCGATCCCTGCGTGGACTTCTATCAGTTCGCCTGCGGCAACTGGGTGAAGAACAATCCGATTCCGGCCGACCAGGTGCGCTGGGCGCGCTCCTTCTCGGTCTTGAACGAGCGTAACCGCTACCTGCTTTGGAAGGAACTGGATGCCGCCGCCACCGACCCCAAGACGCCGCTCGAAAAGCAGTATGGCGATTACTTTGCCGCCTGTATGAATACCGCCCTGGTCGACGAGAAGGGGCTAAAGCCGCTTGAGCCGATCTTCATGCAAATCGCCAAGCTCAAAGACAAGCACAAGCTGGGCACCCTCATGGGCGAGTTGGAGGCCGCGGGCCGTCCCGCGCCACTCTTCCAATTTGGCGTGAGCCAGGACGATAAAGACTCCTCGAAGCAGATCGCCGGCATCGGACAGGCCGGCCTCTCGCTGCCGGATCGCGACTACTACACTGTGGACAGCAAGCATTTCCAGCAGATTCGCGGGCAATATGTCGACCATGTGACAGCGATGTTCAAGCTGGCCGGAGATACTCCCGATCAGGCGGCCAGAGAAGCCGCATCGGTCATGGAGATCGAAACCGCGCTGGCCAAGGCGTCGATGAGCCGCACCGACCTGCGCGATCCGGAAAAGACCTACCATATCTACACAGTTGCCGATTTCCAGAAGCTGACTCCGGACTTCGACTACTCGGTCTACTTCAAGGACGTGAAGGTGCGGCACTTTGACACGCTGGATGTGTCGACGCCGGATTACTTCAAGGCGCTGAACGATCTGATCGCTAAAGAGCCGATCGAGGCGTGGAGGTCTTATTTCCGCTGGCATACGCTGCATGGGCTGGCGAGCAATTTGCCGAAGGCTTTTTTTGACGAGAACTTTGCGTTTTTCGGCAAGACGCTGGCCGGGCAAAAGGAACCGACGCCGCGCTGGAAGCAATGCACCAGCATGACCGACCGCGCTCTGGGCGAGGCGGTGGGCCAGGACTGGGTGAAGCAGAACTTCCCCCCGGAAGCCAAGACCAGCATGGATCAAATGGTTGCGGCCCTGGAGAAGAGCCTGGCCGACGATATCAAGACCCTGCCCTGGATGACCGATGCCACCAAGAAGGCCGCCGAAGAAAAGCTGTCGATGATCCGCAACAAGATCGGCTACCCGGAGAAGTGGCGCGACTACACGGCTTTGGAGGTGAAGCGGGACGACCTGGTCGGCAACCTTGGCCGGGGCGCGGCCTTCGCGCTCGACTGGAACCTCGATCACCTGGGCAAGCCGGTGGACGAGAAGGAGTGGGGGATGACACCGCCCACGGTCAATGCGTATTACGACCAGTCGTTCAACGACATCAACTTCCCGGCAGGAATCCTGCAGCCGCCGTTCTTCGATTTCAAGGCGGACCCGGCGGTGAACTTTGGCGCCATCGGCATGGTGATCGGCCACGAGATGACCCACGGCTTCGACGACGAGGGCTCGAAGTACGACGGCAAGGGCAACCTGCGCGAGTGGCAAACCGCAGAGGACCGCAAGGCCTTTACCGAGCGAACCGATTGCATAGCCGACGAGTACAGCGGCTTTGAGGCTGCCCCGGCGCATGACGACGTTCCCGCGCAGAAGCTGAACGGCAAGCTCACCCTGGGCGAAAATACGGCCGACAACGGCGGCTTGCGCATCGCCTATATGGCCCTGCTGGATACGCTGGCGGCGCAGGGAAAGAGCATCGACGAAAAGATTGACGGCTACACAGAGGCACAGAGGTACTTCCTGGGCTTCGCGCAGGTCTGGTGCCAGAACCAGACGGAGCAGGTGTCGCGCCAGTTGGCGGTGACTGATCCGCACTCGCCGGGACAGTGGCGGGTTAATGGCACCGTGCAGAACTTCGATGCATTCGGCAAGGCCTTTGGCTGCGCCAAGGGCCAGCCGATGGTCCCTGCGAAGTCCTGCCGGGTCTGGTAGGACCAGCCAAACAAGGACTCCCATATCTGGCGTGATGAAACTGCGCCAGATATGGGGCGCCAGCGCTCCTGTACCGCACCCCTGACGAAACCGGGGCGCCGATGACGCTTTTCCCTCCGATGGCGTCCAATTCGCAAGCTCACATGGAATCTGGTCGTTGGGCCGGAAGGACGGCAGTTTCCGCTTCGTTCAAGGAGTGAACATCGCGGGAAAATGCATCGATTCACCCCGTCTTCGGTCAAAACTAGGCACAACCTACCCTTGGCTTTTACAATGCAACAGGGACCCGTCCCAAC
>CAZGHZ010000161.1:0-5827 GCA_964525655.1 uncultured Occallatibacter sp. | reverse complement strand
GTAGGAGTCATCGACCTTCGCTTTGAAGCTTGAATTGTCGTACGCCTCGTACCGGAACCGCTCCTCGGCCTGCACGTCGATCCAATTGGGCAGCTTTGCGTCAAGATAAGTCGCCGGGGCAAAGTCGTGAAAGTCATAAGGCGCCGGGTTGCCGGTGGTGCGCCAGGCCGCGCCGTTCAGAAAGCTCAACGGATTCGAGGCCGGCCCAGTGATAAACGCTCCATTGAACCCGGACGTCGCATTTTGGGTTGTGATGTCGTCTTGCGCCGCGAGGGGCAGGACGACCGCTAGAGCAAACAGAAAAACAGCAGGGATGGATAGCGGCAACCGACGCAGAGAACCGGGCATAAGAGTATCAAGAGCTCGTAGCATTTTGGATTCCCCTTTGAATTTTGGGAGGGCGCGTGACTGGATTCCTGAAAGTTTGGTTGTGATCAATGCCTTAGTAGCCCGTGTTGAAAGTCCGGTTTTGAAAGGGCACGACTTCAGTCGTGCCGCAAGTGGCTCAGAATGGACGTGGGCTTTAGCCCCCGAGGGACGATTTTTCGCCATTCTCAATTTTCGCCACGGGCTCTTGGAAGAGGAAGAATCTCGCGGGGTCGGCGGCAACAACGACAGAACGCGCCGCGCAATTCTGATCAAGCGTCTGGAGGACAAGCGCGCAAAGAAAGCGGGAATGTGCTGAGAGGGAATCAAATTCAAAAGCTCCAGAGGGTGTTCTTGCGATGAGAGTCTTCTGCTGAGGGGAGGCTGTCTATCAAGCGAATTGCCGATAGTAAGGGGTCGCGGAATCTAGCGCGGACAACAACAGGCCAGGTGCGCCGGGGAGGCGCAACAACAGGTCCGGGTTTGGCTAAATGCAACCATCACAATTTGAAGGTAGCATAGGGTAAGTTGAAGCGCAAGAGATTGCGCCAGCGCAACTTGACTTTCGCTTGCGCCCCACCTAGTATCCACTTATGAATGGTCGCCTCTGTTGTCGCTGCTGGTTGTTGCCTCGCGCGGCCAGGTGACTTGGGACTGAACTTCAGATCGAAATCCAAGGTTCCCCCAAAATGCCCGCGATTCAGCATTAGCTGCCGCGGGATTTCTATTTGTAGAACTGGTTGCATCATGGGTTTTGAAAGGGCACGGCTTTAGCCGTGCCGCAAAAGAGGCAATAAAATTGTGGGCTTTAGCCCCTGAGGGATGGTTTTCGACCGCCTTGATGGGGTTAAGCAACCGGTTCTAGCGCAGAGGAAAAATGACTGAAGCTGTTCAAGCAAAAGAGACAAAGGCCCAGAAGTCCGAGCGCCTGAAACTTGAGAAGAACCCATGGGAGGCCTTCGATGAGGTGCGCTCGTTTGCGCGCCAGGGCCGCTCGAGTGTGCTGCCCGAGTGGGCTAACTTCTACTTCAAGTGGTGGGGCGTCTACACCCAGGGCGATGGCGTCGGCGCTACCGGCGGCAAAGGCGGCGAAGGCATCGCGTCGGACTACTTCATGCTACGCATCGGCATTCCCAATGGCATCGTCTCCGCTTCGCAGCTTCGCGTCATCGGCGGGCTGGCGCGCAAATACGCTCGCAATCTCGCGGACATCACCGTCCGACAGGCCATTCAGCTTCACTGGCTCACCATCGAATCGCTGCCCGAGGTTGTCGATGCCCTCGACGCCGCCGGCCTCTCCCCAAAAGGAGCGTGCGGAGATGTTGTGCGCAATGTCACCGGCTGTCCGCTGGCCGGCGTCGCCGCCGATGAGTTAGTCGATGCCTCTCCGCTTGCAGACGAGATTTCGGCGTTGCTCAAGGGTAACTCCGAGTTTTATAACTTACCGCGCAAATTCAAGATCTCGGTGACTGGATGCCCGTCGTGGTGCTCGCATCCTGAGATCAACGATGTCGGTCTCACTGCGACCGAGCACAATGGCCAGATCGGCTACTCGCTGCGCGTCGGCGGTGGCCTCTCCAAGGAGCCGCATCTGGCTGTTCGCCTCGATGCCTTCGTCCGTCCCGATCAGGTGGTGCGTGTGGTTCGCGCGGTCGCCGAGATCTTTCGCGAACAGCAGGGCCTGCGCGAAAACCGCAATGAGGCTCGCCTCAAATATCTCTTTCTCAAGGAAGGCTGGACCACGGAGAGCTTTCTCGCCGATCTGCAATCGCGTCTCGACTTCAAGCTGCTCCCGGCCGCGCCTGAAGTGATTCCCGAAGACATCTACCGCGACCATACCGGCATTCATCCCCAGCGAACGCCGGGGCTGAGTTATGTTGGCGCATCGGTGTTGCGCGGCCGCCTGTCCGGCGAGCAGCTCGAAGCCGCCGCCGAGTTGAGCGAGCGCTTTGGCAGCGGAGCCCTGCGTACCACCGTCTCGCAGAACTTGATCTTAATCGACATCCCAAATCAGAAAGCAGTAGAACTCTCACAGGAACTCGGCAAACTCGGCTTGTATGTCGAGGGCTCGTCCTTCTGGCGCGGAGCCGTTGCCTGCACTGGCACCGAGTTTTGCAAACTGGCCATCACTGAGACCAAAGGCTTCGCCCGTTGGATCGTCGATGAACTCGAAGAGCGACTACCCGGCTTCGATCAGCAGCTCCGTCTGCATGTGACGGGCTGCCCCAATAGCTGCGGCCAGCACTGGATCGCCGACATCGGCATCGAAGGCAAGAAGATCAAGCACGAGGGCAAGCTGATCGATGCCTATTATTTCTGCCTCGGCGGAGCAGTGGGCCGGCACGCCGCCATTGCGCGGCCAGTCGGATATCGCTGTCCCGCGACACTGGTGCCGGAGTCGATCGAGCGGCTCCTCCGCCACTATCTCGCCGATCGCCAGCCCGCGGAGAATCTGCGCGCCTGGTTCGGCCGCCACTCGAGCGACGAACTGCGCGCTGACCTGGCCGGTGAGATTCTGGCGCCCGTCGAGCGCGACTTGCCGACTGCTCCAGTGCCGCACAGCGTTGCGGAGTGAGAATCAGCCTATGAGCCTGCTGCCCATCTTTCTCAAACTCGACGGCCGCCGCGGACTGGTAGTCGGCGGCGGCGCTGTGGCTCTGGAAAAGATCACCAGTCTGCTTAAGACCGGTTTGTGGCTGCGCGTTGTCGCGCCCAATGTAACATCCGAGATCAGGCAATTCGCCAGCGAAGGCAAGCTCAAGTGGATTCAACGGCCCTTTGAAATCGGCGATCTCGATGGCAACTTCGTAGTCGTCGCCGCCACCGACTCCGAAGAGGTCAATGCACAGGTCTACAAGGAAGCTTTCGAGCGCGGCATTCTCGCCAACAGCGTAGACGACCCGCCCCACTGCGACTTCTATTTCGGCTCGGTGATCAGCCGTGGCGCGCTGCAAATCGCGATCTCGACCGCAGGAGAAAGTCCCGCCGTCGCACAGCGCTTGCGCCGCGAGATCGACGAGCAACTGCCCAAAGACTTGGGCCCGTGGCTCGACAATCTCGGCCAGTTACGTCGCGAAGTACTCGACACTCATCCGCGCGGCGAAGCACGCAGGCTGCTGCTGCACGAGCTCGCGCACCGACCGCTCTGCGACTCGGCAACCTGCCCCTCGCGCCAGATGGCGCTAGCGCCGCTCAATCAGCAGACCTGCGAAGAGCACGGCAAGGTGTATCTCGTCGGAGCCGGTCCCGGAGATCCCGACCTACTCACCGTCAAGGCCTTGCGCCTGGTCCAATCGGCCGATGTGATCCTTCACGATGACCTTGTTCCGCAGACGATTCTCGCGCTCGCGCAGCCTACAGCCAAGATCCTCAACGTAGGCAAGCGTTGCGGCGCAAAGAGCATCACGCAGGACCAGATCAACGATCTCCTGATCGAACACGCGCGGGCGCAGCAAAGTGTAGTTCGCCTCAAAAGCGGTGACCCGTTGATCTTCGGCCGCGCTGCAGAAGAAATCGCCGCACTAGCCGACGCCAGCATTCCATTCGAGGTCGTCCCCGGCATCTCAGCCGCGTTTGCCGCCGCCGCCGCAGTTGGCTGCTCGCTCACCAGCCGCAACGCCGCGTCGAACGTGATCTTCTCAACCAATCATCGAGCGCAATCGCAACCCGAGAGCCCCGCATCGCAGCGCCAATCTGAAATCGAAGATGCAACCCGCGTCATCTACATGCCTGGCCGCGACTTGCGCGCCCTCAAACAGCAGTGGCTCGACGAGGGCCTGCCCGGCGGGTTCCCCTGCGCCCTCATCTCTCACGCAGCCCAGCCCGGCCAGCAGGTTCAGCTCACCACACTCGCCAATCTCGGCGATGCCGCACCCATGGTTGCGCCCAGCCTGCTTATTGCCGGCTGGGCCGTCAGCGAGTCCGTAACCCAATCCGGTAAGGCGGAAGCTGCCGCCTTGAGCGCGGGCTGAAACCCGGCGCATTGCAGAGAATTATCGCGCCTTGCCGCACAATAAAGGGATGAAGATTTACCAAAGGAGCGAGCTTTTACTAATCCCTAACCCCCGCTCCCTGTTTCTCGGGTACCCCTCCCCCCCTATCTATATTTTCAAAACCTTGCAGTTAATTAAGTGGTAAATATCATTTCGTCTTCGCTGATCTACTCGTCCTTCTTTTCGTTCCGCGCCTTCACCTTGAACCAGATCGGCGTTCCCTGAAATCCAAAAGCCGCGCGGATCTCGTTTTCAAGGAACCGTTCGAATGAGAAGTGCAGCTTGATCTCACGGTCGGTGAAAAGCACAAAGGTCGGCGGAGCCACCGCGGCCTGCGTCATATAAAAGATGCGAACCCGCTTGGCCATCGGCACCGGCGCGCGCTGAAAATCGATCTTGTCGAGAAAGCGATTCATCTGCCCGGTCGAGACGCGCTTGCGCCGCTCGGCCGCCACAGCCACCACTTCGTGCAGCACGCGCAGCATCTTCTTCGCTTCGCGGCCCGTCCCTTCGAGCGCCGAGAGAAAAATCACCGGCGCATAGCTCAGGTACTTGAGCACAGAGCGCAGTTGCTTCTCAAAGATCTCGCGGTCGGCCGGCGGCTTGCCGTCTGTGCGCCCCGTTGTCACCGCATCCCACTTGTTCACCACAATGATTACGCTGCGCCCGCTCTCGTGGGCATAGCCGCCGATGGTTGCGTCAGCCGCCGTCACGCCATCGACCGCATCGATCACCAGCAGCGCCACGTCAGCGGCCTCCAGATGCCGCCGCGCCATGACCACGCTCATCTTCTCGGCCATCAGGTGCGTCTTGCCCTTGCGCCGGATGCCTGCCGTATCGACAAACCGCAACTGGCGCCCCTCAAACACCACCACTTCATCGACCGCGTCGCGCGTGGTACCGGCAATGGGCGAAACAATTGCCCGGCTTGTACCTGTCAGAGCATTCAGCAGCGTGGATTTGCCCACATTCGGCCGCCCGATGATTGCAATTGAAGTCTCGTGCGGCTCAAACTCGCCATGCGTCCGGTGCAGCGGACCAACCAACTCGTCTCCCGATTCGGGCGCGACTGGGCCCCCCTCATAGATTTCAGCTTCTTCGGCTTCGGCGTCTTCCTCAACATGAGTGGCTTCTTGGGCAAGCACTTGTTCCTCGGTCAGCACAGCATCGGCTGGTGCCGGAATCGCTTCGGAGATCGCCTCCAGCAAGTCGCCGATCCCCAGCCCATGCTCGGAGCTGATGGGATATACGTTGCGAATCCCCAACTGGCGAAAGTTCTCAGCCGCAAGAGTCATGGCCTCGCCCTCAACTTTGTTCACTGCCAGGAAGACAGGCTTGCCACCGCGAATCAGCAGTCGAACCAAATCGTAGTCTGGGCTAGCCAGTTCCGTGCGCGCATCCACCACCAGCACCAGCGCATCGGCCTCTCCCAGAGCCACCTTGGCCTGGTTGTAGATCTCGGTGGGGAT
>CAZGHZ010000160.1:0-5894 GCA_964525655.1 uncultured Occallatibacter sp. | reverse complement strand
CAAAGCCCCAGTAGCGCGAGTCGAGGCTGTTGTGCCGGTGATCGCCCATCATGAAGTATTTGCCGGGCGGGACCACAAGGTCGCCGTTCTCAAAATGATTGGGAAAGTCGACCGCCCACGCCTCGGTGGCGCTCGGATTCATCGCCGGAGGAATCGACGGAAACTCGTCGAGATACTCCTTCTCGCTTGGATTGCCATCGGAATTGTCTCCATCCTTGGGTAGATTCTGCGCGATTCCGTTGAGAATCACAACGCCATTGTGCAGATGAATATGGTCGCCGGGAACGCCGATCAGCCGCTTCACCAGAATCAGATACTGCGGATTTCCATCCGCATCCAGATCGGGTACAGGCTTGATGAAGACCACAATGTCGCCGCGCCTGGGCTCGCGGTAATGCACGAGCGGCATCCACTTGGTGGGCGGAGACAGGGTGACGCGATCCACCACCAGGTGGTCGCCCACGAGCAGCGTGTTTTCCATCGAGCCGGAGGGAATGACGAAGTTTTGCCCCAGGAAGGTCAGGATAAACAGGCCAATGACCAGAATGGAACAGATGCTCGCCAGAGCCTCAAAGGGCGTCTCTTCCACCCGTTCTTCAGCAGGCTGTGGAGCTGATTGGGCTTCTGGGGGCGTCTTTGGAGTGGGCGGTATTTTCTTCGTCATCCTGTTCTCTTTGGAGAGGTACGCAACAGCGGCTGCACGAGTTCACACCCGAAGGCGCGCTAGTGTACTACATGAAAGATGCGCTTCCAGCGGGCGAAGGCTGAGAGCCGTGCCGAGAGCTGACTGTCGTGTCCGAGTCTATCATCTGAAGCTTGCTGTGCGGCCTGTTGCACATCGGTCGTGGAAGGCCGGGAGAGCGAGAAGTAGATCACCAGCGGCCGGGCCACAATCTGCTCCCGCGAGACAAATCCCCAATAGCGGGAGTCCTTGCTGTAGTTACGGTTGTCGCCGAGAACAAAATACTCACCCTGGGGCACCATCAGTTCGCCATCGCGGGTGAGCCTCTGCATCTGCTGCCACCAGAGCGGCTCGATATTGGGGTCGGTGTAGATCGTGGCAGGAAATTCATCGCGAAAGGGATTGCGGGCGGCCGGTTCAAAGACAGCGTAAGGCTCATCGAGAGGCGCTCCATTTACACTGACGCGCCCGTCGGCGATGCGCAGCCGGTCTCCGGGGATTCCCACCACACGCTTGACCAGAAACGGCGGCTGCGAGTGATAGAAAAAGACAATATCGCCGCGCGCAACTTCTCGATAGGGCATGATCCAGCGGGACAGAATGCCTGCCGGGGCGAAGACCTGCTTGTTGACGAGTAGAAAGTCGCCAACCAGCAGGGTATGCTCCATGCTCTCGGAGGGGATGAGATAGGGCTGCAAGACAAAAGCAAGAAGAAACAGCGCCACCACCACCGTCCGGAGGAGCGACGCGAATGCCTCGGGTACTGTGGGCAGATGGAGCCGCAGCAACTCAAGCCACCGCCAGAGCGCGCCGGGCTCTTGAGAGGGAATGCTCATTCCTCTGCTGGTTCCTCCCCTTCGGCGTCCGGAATGACCGTGACAGTTCCGTTGGCTTTCGGTGGTTCAGCCTGGAGCCGTGCAAGAGCTCGCCGCGCGGCGTCCTGCTCGGCATTCTTCTTGGTGCTTCCCATGCCGCGAGCCAGTTGCTTTCCCGGTTCTCCTTCTGTCATCTTCAGCCGGACCTCAACCAGAAAGCGCTTGCGGTGATCCGGGCCGCTTTCGCTCTTGACATGGTAGACAGGCACCCCGGCGCGCGAGGCTTGCAGGTGTTCCTGCAAAGCCGATTTGAAGTTTCCCAACGCCTCTCCGGAGTTCAACTCCCTGGCCAATTGCTCGGCCGCTTCGCCCATCACCCAGCGGTGGACAAAGGCTCTCACCGGATTCAGTCCGCCATCGATGAAGAGTGCGCCGATGACGGCCTCCATCGTGTTCGAGAGCACGGTCGTCTTGCGCCGCAGGCCGCTATGCTCCTCGCCACGGCTGAGGCGCAGGTGGCTGCCCAACCCGACTGCCTCGGCAACCTCCGCCATGTGTTTGCGGCTCACCAGCAGAGCCCGAACCCTGGTCAGCTCGCCTTCATGCCACTCCGGGTGGCTCAGATACAACGCCTCAGCCGTCGCCAATCCCAGAACGGCGTCACCCAGAAATTCGAGGCGTTCATTATTCCCGGTTCCAGCGGGCTCGCGTATGCCGTTGGCGGCAAGCTGCTCGCCGGCGGCCAACTCATGCGCCGCCTGTTCATTGGCTAACGACCGATGCGTCAACGCGCGCAGGAGCACTTCGGGGTCTGCAAAGCGATGCCCGAGCGTCGCTTCCAATTCTGCAAGAGTGGCTTCCAAATGTTCCTCGATCGTCTTCCCCGGGGCCACACTGAGAACTGGGTTCATGACCCGAGAGATGCCCTATTCACATGATTGGACGTTTTGCGCTGCTTAGTAGTCTCCTGAGTGGCGGGATCACCTTGGAGTTACCGTCCCGTTGGGCCATGAAGCTTCCGGCTTTTCTCCTTGGGGCTTGCCAGGATTGGACGGGTTCGTCAGGGGCTTCTCGGGCGCGTCGTCGTTGCCATCTTCGTCGCAACTGTGACCCTTGACGGCATACGCGGCCTTGACGCCGCGCTCGGCGGCCAGACGAGTATCCTGTTGCCCGTCGCGGACCTTCAGCGCCTCCTGATACTCGGCGAGGGCCTGGTCGCGCTTGCAGTCCAGGTCCAGCATACGGCCCAGGTAGATATGCGACCAGGAAAGAAGGCGCGGGTCCTTGCTGGCGGCCAGCGTCTTCTGGAATCCATCGATGGCCTGATCGGGATGACCGGTGAGAATCGCCGCCCTGGCCAGAATGAACTCGGCGCGGGAGCCGGTGGCTGCCTCCTCCAGCTCATTGAAGGAGTCAGAGTGCATAGTGAGCGCCTGGCGGGCCATAGCGCTGGCCGTGGCCACGTCGCCGGCCGCGAGCCGCGCCTCGGCCAGATCCAATCCGGTGAGCTTGCGCGGTTTGCTGCGCGAGAGCACATCTTCGTCGGCTTCTTTGTCGAAGTCGATCTGGCGGGCGCGGTGCACCTGTTGGTCCACATCCATGCTGTAGACCATCTCGCCGATGGTGTCGCGCAGGCTGGCAGGGTCCTTTTCAAACTGGAGCAATTGCTCATAAAAGTACTGTGTCAGCACGAATCCCTGGCTCATGTCGTGGCGCATCGCCGCCAGGCGGACTGCTTCCATCTTCTGCTGGACCACCGTTCGCTCGTGCTCGTAGCGCGGCATCTCCGAGCGGTCCGCATTGGCCGGGATCTTGTACTCGGGAATACCGGTGTCCATTGTGCGGGCCTCGATGGCCTTGATGAGGCACTCGATGGCCAGCGGTACGGTGTCGGAGCGGTAGCGGTATTCGAGAGGAGCCTCGCGCACTTCCTTCAGGATCGGCTGCATGCGGTCGACGGCGTTGGCTCGCGTAAGGAGCAGCGGCTCGATCACGTAGTGCAGGTAGGTATGCCGCACGTCGTTCATGCGAATGGTTCCGTTAACCGGCGAAACCACCACCACATAATCGGTGCCGTAGATGCGGGCGTTGACTGTGCGCGGAGAGAGCATCGGCTCGGTGACGACGATGAACCTCCGCCCGCTGTAGGTCTCGGCAGGCATCTTGAGGTAAAAATCGGTGGAAACGATCATCTTCGACAGCGAATCGTGGAGACGGTCGGCCTCGGCGTCGTAGGTGTGGTGCACCGCCAGCCAGATGCCGTGCAGATCGACAGCGGAGGCAAAGTCCCGGAGCAGAGGCACGATTTCGGCAACCTGAGTCGAGTCGGGAGGCATCTCGGTCAGTTCGGCCGAGATCTCCAGTTCCGGCGGCGGCGTCAGATAAAGCGCCAGCGAAATGTACTGTGCGATGTCGCGCACTCCGCCCGTCATGCGGTGCTGGGCGATATAGAGGCAGACCTTGTCTCGTTCAGCGCGGGCATTCTCGCTCTTGGTGAGCGCCAGATTGATCTCATCCCGGACCTGCTTGCGAACCGGAGCGCTCTCTTCCAGGCCCTCATCGTAACCGCAGGCATTCAGCGCCGCGGCCATGACAAACACCGGCTCGGAGCTGACCAGCGAGATGGTAGGACCGGCAGGATCGACCAGCGAAGGCGCCTTTTCTTGCACAAATCCCTGCACAGAAGAGGAGGTCTGACCCTTGCCCGAAGGCGCGGCAGAGCTGCTGCTCGAGGACTGGGCTCGGGCAGAGGCAAGCGGAATACATGCCAGCAGGCAAAGAAAGGCGACTGATAGATCAGCGGAGATCTTAGATGCTCTGAACGTCATGGAGAACCCTGTCTAATTCTAGACGCTATAACAGGGCCTTAGGATAGGAACTCACCAATCCATGTGCATAGAGACTAAGGAATTGATCTAGAGGGTAGCTGCCAGAGCCGGAAGGCGACACTCGTGACTGGTCTCGTAAAGAGAGAGCAGGCGTTGCCGCATCAGGTAGTAGGCCGAAGAGGCCTCCTGGGCGTGGAGGGGGAGGGTCAAACGGAAGTGGCGCATCAGCCGGAGCGGAACCAGGCCCCACTCAACGCGGCGGATCGCGCGGCGCAACAATGCCGCGTCGTGCCTCATGCGCTCGGTGACGATCACGGCTTCATCGAAATTCCATCGCTGCGCATAGGCGGCCAACTCGAGCATGATCTCCGCATTCTCGCGCATCTTCTTCAGGCCTTCGTAGCCGCCTAGTGACTTCCAGATCTGGTCAGGCTCCAAGTCGATCTGCCCGCGGTGCGGAGTCAAATAATCCAGCGCAACCTCTGTGACTCCGGCGAAATCGACACGTTGAAGCTTGGCGACCAGATCGTGCCATTCTCGCTGAGAACTCTTGCGCGAGGAGTTTCTGTCGAAGAGCACAGCTCCTGCCAAGGCGCACAGGATAACTCCAAACACGAGATAGGAGAGCGCGAAGGTCATCTCAAGCATGTTACCTCTGAGCATTCACCGTGTCAAGGTCCATTTTTATTCGCCTGTGCAAAGCTTGGATGTAATTGCTTAACTCTGGAGAAATTGGCTGCCTCGCCGGCTCCTCCAGCCAGAATTGAACCGCCCAGTAGCTAAGAGCGGCCACATAGGCGACCATTCTCACATGCTCGAGGGCACTAAAGTAACGTTGGGCACCGAAATAGCTGTGTAGCCCATCCACCAGGATCGCGACCACTGCCCAAATCGTCCACCCATTGCCCAGCGCCATTACATGGTTGCGCCAGCCCAGTCCCAAGCTCTTCGAGGTCCGGGTCAATACAGCGATTAGCTCGCAAACCACCAGACTAGTAAAGAGGTTACCCCGCACATCGAGGCGCCCCAGCAGGCTGGCGGCAGGAGGCGATACCAGCCACGGCAGCGAAGCGGCCAGCAAAATACCCACCGTGCCCCACAAGATAAATGTCTTCCTGGCGTCCCGGACCCAGGTCCCAGTTGGCCGCATTACGATGCGCGCAATCTCCCAGATCACACCGAGTTGCAGAACGAACTCAAAGAGTACGCAAGTCCAGTAGATCTCCGAATACCACCACTGAGAGCCTATTCGGCCAATGGTCGAGAGGAGCGGCGCCATCACCGTGTCAAAACCCATGTACGCGGTGAAGACAGGAAAACTCTTCCACCTGTGTCGAAACAAAAGAACGGCGAACACAGCTGCCGTGCCCAGTGAGGTAGACCCAACGAACAGCCAATCGAATGCCGAAAGGTTCATTCCACCTCACCGCTTCTATTCTCTCCGGTCTCATCGGCCGTAAGAGAACGAAATTATAGAATTTAGCTCGCCAGATTCGTTCCCGGAGGAGGCGGAAGCGGAATCGTCGGAGCCGATAACGCCAGGTTCGTTCCCGGAGGAGGCGGAAGCGG
>CAZGHZ010000159.1:0-5985 GCA_964525655.1 uncultured Occallatibacter sp. | reverse complement strand
TCACGCCCACGTCAGCACACCCTTGGCCCAGGCCCACGCCAGCCCCTCGATCAGCAGCAGCACGAAGACCAGCATCGCCCCGCACGCGGCCCCGCTCAGGCCGGTGAAGGCCACCGCAAAGGGCAACAGAAAGACCGCCTCCACGTCGAAGATCAGAAAGATGATCGCGTAGAGGTAATAGGCCGAGCGGAATTGCATCCAGGCATCTCCTCTTGATTCAAGCCCGCACTCGTAGATCGAGTTCTTGATGGCATTCGGTTTTGCCGGCGAAAAGATCCTAGCCCAGAGCCACGCCAGTCCCAGCGGCGCGAGCCCGAAGCCCAGCGCCGCCACAAACAGAACTGCCAGAGAAAAATAGGGGTTCGAGGCCATTTGCGAGGAAGAGTCCTTCTGATTCAACGTACCAGTTTGATGGTCTTTTTGGCGAGAGGATGCGCCCCGCCCGCTCCAGTAGTTCCATTTTCGCCCGATTCATCCCATTCTGTGAACTGGTGCTCTTCCGTCCTCGCGACAGAAGACCCGTGCCCCATCCATTCGCCTTCTTTTTGGCGAATGGGCGGGAGACGACGAACTTCAATCCAGTCATTCAGCCTCGTCCGGCTCTCCCACCGCCGACGCCACCTTCCCCGGCGCCACGATCCCGTACTTCCGATCGAGAAACTCCTGCAAATCCCCCGGCAGCATCGCAGCCAGCTCCTGCCATGTGAGCACCTTGAGCCGCACGCGCATCTCGGCAGATTTGACCGCAGCCATCACCTCAAACCAAGCCTCGCGCAGATCGGGCCGTCGCTCGTCGTGCACCACGCAAAAGCTGCATCCCAGGGCATAGGCCGCGAGCGCATTGCGGATCAGTTGATAGCTCGCGTAGCCGGCCTCTTCGGCCCCGGAGGCTGCGGCTGCGAGGTAAGGCGGCGTCCCGATGAGCAAGGCTGAAAGCTCAGCTTCGGAAATCCTGGAAGAATTGCCAGTTTCCGAAACGACCTCTTCAAACTCCTGCGAGTAGTCCTCAGGGAACTCCGTGGCTTCTTTCCGCCGCTTCGTCGCCTTCTGCACTCGTGGCAGCCGCTCGCGATCGAAAACGGCATCAAAGTCCCGATAGCCCTCCACCACCGCAGCGGCCTTGGCCTGAAAATCCCCCTCGGTCAGCTTGGCTTCGACCAGCAATGAACCGAGCCGCATATCCACTTCCGTGCGATCGAAGCGTCCGTTCCTGAGCGGCACCCGCGCCTTCCACCCGAAGACCGGCGTCTCATCCCCTTCGACGCCCAGCGCTCGCCGCAGTGCCGGCGACTCCGCCACGCCCGGCGCGCAAAAGAGGCTCATCAGCAGCGCATCGGAGCTCATCGACGAGTCGAGCTCCCGCCAGCGACGCCCAGATTCCGGTCTTGGCAGCGACTTCTCTCTGGGATGGATCTTGTCGAAGCGCCGCATCCACTCCGGCCGCGTCGCGATTACCGCATAAGCCGGGTCGAAGAAGTTTCCGTGCCGCAAACACGTCGCCGGATCCCGCACTGACGAATCTTTGTCCGCGGGGTGCTGAGGCAAAAAGACGATCACAGGCGGATCGCCGTAGCTCTCAACATGCGCCCGTCCCCGCGCCCACTGCCGCGATCGGTGGCCTAGCTCCCGCCGCAACTCGCCCGCATACCGGCCCGAATTCACAGCCATACCGAGCAGCCTACAACCCTGGTGCGTGTGGGACAGCAAATTGGAGCGCAAGGCTGAACAAGCATTCGGTCCTGAGACTGTGCTTTCCACATGTTTCGGGTTCAAAATCATGCGTTTCCGTCTCTTATTAATCTAGAGTCAATATATCCGAAACCGAATATTCATACTAAATCACTAATTTTAGATCGAGCGGGGAGAAATGCACCCCCTGTCTTCCTCTTCAACCAGACACCAAACACTTAGACAAACTTTGGAGGCTCACCGTGCCAAATACTGCCTTGAATTCTCGTAGGTGTGTCATCGCTCTTTTTTTATCGGTTATTGTGCTGTTTTTCGGCACTTTGCTTTATGCACAATCCGCTAGTGCAAAACTCGAAGGAACGGTCACAGACTCGCAGGGAGTCGCTCTGGCTAAAGCCCTTGTCACCGCAAAGAGCGATGCAACGGGAATCGTCAAAACCACCCGTTGCGACGCCAGTGGAAACTACTCGATCGACGGACTGCCCGCTGGAAGCTACACGGTCGAGGCATTCTCTGATGGTTTCGCAACTCTGTCCAAGCCTGACATTACTCTGAACGCGGGACAGACCCAGACTGTTGGCTTCTCGCTAAAGATCAGCTCGGTCTTCCAGGAGATCACCGTCAACGCCGGCATTGACTCCCTCGCCGCGCAGACAGCTCCGAGCGGCGGGTTCATCGAAGAGCGTTCCGCGCAGTCCCTGGTCTCGAATACCTACATCGAGAACTTTACCTCGCCAATCGCCGACTACGGTGAGATCGTTCAGATCGTTCCCGGAACCTTCACCACCAGCGCCGACGGCATCGGCCTGGGCCAGAGCAAGACTTACTTCCGCGGCTTTGTTGACGGTGACTACGATATCGACTTCGACGGCATTCCGTTTTACGATACCAACACTCCGACGCACCACTCATGGGCTTTTTTTCCCGCCCAGTGGGTCGGTGGAGTGGATTTCGACCGCAGTCCCGGCACCGCATCCACCATTGGTCCTACCCCCTTTGGCGGTTCCATTCATCTGCTTTCGAAGCCGCTTACCAGTGAGATGGACGTCCGCGGCAATTTCTCCTACGGCACCTGGAACACCAAACTCTTCGACGGTGCCTTCAACTCCGGCAGCTTCGGGTTCTTTGGTCACCCCGCCAAGTCAAACCTCTTCGTCGATGTACATCGCATGACCTCCGACGGCTATCAGACCTTCAATTACCAGATGCGCAACGGGGGCTCTTTCCTTTATCAATACCAGTTCTCACCCAAGACTGTGCTGACGGGCTTCAGCGGCGTGATTCAGGTCGATGCAAATACGCCGAATATCGCCACCACACGCTGCCAGGCTTACGGCGCTCCTGCATCCGGGGCCTACACCTGCACCGGAACGCTTGCCCCATTCGCCGGTTCAGGCATCAAGTTCCTGATGACCAACAACTCCGACCCCGTCAATTGGATGGACTATCAGTACAACAACTATCACGTGCCCACGGACTTCGAGTATGTCGGCCTCAAGACAGAGTTCGGCCGCGGCTGGTATCTGGAAGTGAAGCCCTACACCTACAACTACGACAACAGTGAGTACTATAGCAACGCGACTCCGATCACCGAGGCAGCCACCATCAATGGCTCAAACACCTACCTCGGCGTCGCCATCAGCCCCTGCAACATTCCAATCAGCAAGACCAGCAAGACAACCGGAATCACGACTGTCGCCCTGCCCTGCGCGATCGACAAATACAACAGCTACCGCAAATACGGCGAGACGCTGGTTGTCACTCAGACCTCGAACTTTGGCGTTTTTCGCGGCGGCCTCTGGTACGACTGGGCACAGACCAACAGGCATCAGGTTCCCAGCGATCCCCTAAACAGCAGGACCGATCAGGCGCTGCCGAAGTTCAATGAGACGTTCTGGACAGACTCCTATGAGCCCTATGCCGAATATGAATTCCACGCAACGCCGAAGTTCAATATCACAGCCGGAACCAAGTTTGCCGCCTATACCATGAATGTGCTGCACCACGCAGACGACGGAGCGACAGTGGGTCCCTTGACCTGTGCCCCCATCACCAACCCCACCGCTGCCTGCGCGGCAACGGTTTCAAACTCCGGCAGCTTCACTGCATGGCTTCCATCCCTCGACTTCAACTACCGTGCGAGGCCAGACTGGTCAGTCTATGGACAAGTGTCGACCGGCAGCATCATTCCTCCCAGCTCGGTTTACGACTACTATCAAACACCCACTGCAAAGGTTCCCACTCCTCAACTGACCGCTCCTCCCAAGCAGCAGAAATCCACCACCTACCAGATCGGCTCCGTCTACAAGGCAAACAAAGTCACGATCGATGCGGACGCGTACCGTATCCGGTTTCAGAACACTTACTCTGCCGTGGAAGACACGACTGCCGGTGACGTTGACCTTGGCGACACCATGAACTTCCTCCAGCCCAGTTCCGTCACCCAGGGCGTCGAGGTGGAAAGCAGCGCGGTCCTTGCCCGTGGCCTCAGTCTCTATCTGAATGGAACCGCGGCTAACGCTTACTATTCCGGAGCGATCAATGCCAATACGACATCTACGGCATTCACCGCGCCCGTCTATGTAAAGGCTCCCGCCGGCCTATGGGTAGCTCAGACCCCGACCGATACAGAGACGGAGGGGCTCACCTACCAAGGCAAGGGCCTGGACCTTGGCATCTTCAACAAGCGCGTCGGCGAACAGCGAGTGGACAACGGGCAATACCACAACCAGGCGATCATCAATCCCTTCAGTACAACCGATGCCTACATCAACTACACCATCCGCAACCACTCCATCTTCGATCAAACAAAAATCAGACTGGGCGGTACCAACCTCCTCGATTCGCACAATATACAGAGCCTCTCCCTCGCCGGATCGCCGGCTATTCAAACCATCCCAGGGAGCGTATGCGGCACCACCGCCTGCACCGATCCCTTCAACACCAACGGTGCCACCCCGATCAACGGCGGCGATCTTCCGGGAATCATGGCAGGGCGCAGCTTCTCGGTCTCGGTGACCTTCGGTTTCGCACCGATGAATCGATAGGTGAAGAATCCTGCTCACGTAAGGGTTTGCTACTCAGGCCGCATTGTTGGAGAAAATCCCACAACGCGGCCGGAGTCGATCATCACAAGTCTTTCAGAACCGACTTTTCGCGACCCATTTAACCTTCAATTGCGGCGGCAATCCCTTCGCGCACAGAGTCGGGCAGCCGGGGCATTGCGCCGGATTGCGTCGCCATCCAGGCTCCCCAACGATTACCAGCCTCGTTCAGCGTGGGCAAATCCGCCCCTCGCAGCAGATAGTGCGTCATGGCCGCGGTAAATGCATCTCCTGCGCCGATGGTGTCGGCCACACGGACGGGAAATCCGGGGTGCACGTGCCACTCGTCGCGTGTCACCAACAGGCTGCCCCGGGCTCCGCGGGTCACGGCCACCAACTCCAGCGAGGGAAATTCCGCGAGCAGCCAATCGGCGCCCAGGCGGATCAGACTCCGCCGCTCCACTGTGAAGTGAAGAGGAGTGAGTGTCCCCTCGGCCTGAGTGTGTAGACCTGGGACCTGTGGCATTCCCAACATCTCCAGGACCTTCGGCGCCTCGCTGTCGTTCATTTTAAGCACCGTGGCCATTTCCAGAGACTCCTGCATCACCTCGCCGGAGTAGAACGGCGCACGAAGATTCACGTCGAAGACGCGCACGCACGAGGCCGAGGCCTCCGCAACCAGCTTCTGGATGGTCTGACGCGATTGAGTGGAACGCTGCGCCAGCGAGCCGAAACTAATTGCGTCGGCCCTCTCGGCCAGTTGCACCCAACGATCGGTCAACTCAAGATAGTCCCAGGCTGCCGGCTGATGAATCGTGTACTGCGGCTGACCGTTGCTCAAGGCAACCGTCACCCGGCCAGTCTCACGAGCAGTGTCAACCTCGAGAAAACTCGTATCGGCCGGCATTGGATCGAGGCGCTCGACAGCCTTGCATCCCAATTCGTCGCGCCCGATGCGGCTCAGGATCGCGGCGTGATTGCCAAGCTGCCCGGCCATCACGGCAAAGTTGGCAGGCGCGCCGCCGAGTCGCATCCCTTCCGGCAAAACGTCCCAGAGCAACTCTCCGATTCCGAGGATCAGATGAGGTTCCTTCAAACTCAGCCTCCATTAAACGCAAGACGTTAACGCATCTGATTCGAGAAATCGGCCGCAACTTGCAATTCATCGCGTCTTTTCTCTTTTTAGGAAAGCGATGCGGATGCAGCACGCAGTTCTTTATCCTACAAGCATTCCCGTTTGGCAGTGAGTTCG
>CAZGHZ010000158.1:0-6024 GCA_964525655.1 uncultured Occallatibacter sp. | reverse complement strand
AGCAACGCCCTTTTAAGGCGGCGGTCGTGGGTTCGATTCCCACCGGGCTCACCATTTAATGCAAGGAACTTATCGGAACAGGCGTGGACGTCCAAGATCGCTGCTGTGATAGGAAAGTGATACATAGGCTTTTGAAGTCCTATCTTCGGTTCAGGTTTCCTCGTTGACTGGTCGATTTGAACATCTCGGCTTTGGGGTGGATGATTATGAGTCCTCTTTGCCGAGGAAGAGACCGTTTCGATCTGGCATATGCATCCGCAACCGAGACTATGGTCCCAAAGAGTTCTGTTCAAAGTAGAATTCGGCGGCTGATAGGTTTCCCCTCTGATTCCATTTCGCCAACCTCAAGTAGAGAAAATCGATTATAGACGGTGCTGTCTTGGACAATGAAGAGCGGAGTATTCCGAAATGTAAGGTTCATTGCCGAGTCGAGTGAATAGGTACAAATTCTTCATTCGTCAGGGCTTCTGACCTCCGTAGGAGAGATAATGTAACTATGGCCGACTCCGGCGTTGACTTTCGAAGGAGACGGAGGGGCCATGTGGCGAAAGGCTCATCTGTTGAGTGCCCCATGGATAATCTCAAAGATCACGTTACCGCGCAGCGTCTTCATCACTTGGGTTTTGTGGTGGCGGATATCACTGCGGGGATGGAAGGATTTGTCCGCTCTCTAGCGGCTACGTGGGACGGTCAGTTCTACGAGGATCCACACCAAAAAGTGAGAGTCAGTTTTCTGTCTACCCGGCCAGGAGATCCGCTTATCGAACTGGTGGAGCCGGCAGCTGAGGACTCTCCTGTGCACCGCTTTTTAACGGCTCGAGGCGGTGGCTTACATCATGTCTGCTATGAAGTAGACGATCTTGAGTTGCAGATGACTGAGATGAAAGCGCGCCGTTGCATGATCATCCGGCATCCGAAGCCAGCCATCGCATTCGACGGTCGAAGAATCGCCTGGGTACTCACCGCGGAAAAGCTCCTCGTCGAATTCCTAGAAAGGGGCCATCGCCAGTTACCATGAAATCCATTCTGCGTTCGACGACTACCGATGATCTCGGGAAGGTGCGAACACTCCTGCAGCGGGCCTTTGGCGTCAGGGAAGATGCACCGTTTCTGGATCCCGCCGTGATGGCATGGAAGTACTGGGAGCGGCGAAACGATTGGGCGGGGCCGCGCTCATATGTGATGGAACGCGAGGGCGTCATTGTCGCACACGCCGGCATCTACCCTTTGTCGTTCGGCACCGAGAGAGTGCAGGGTGTACAGATGATCGATTGGGCTTCTTCCAGGGAATCCCCAGGTTCCGGTCTCGCTCTGGTGCAGAAGCTAAGTACGATGTTTGATTTTATCTATTCGATCGGCGGCTCTGAGATGACGCGCGCTATACTGCCCGCTTTCGGATTCGTGGAATACGTCCGGCAGTGGAAAGGTGCCCGCCCTCTACGCCCTTTCGAGCAAATGCTGAACCATCAATATCGGAATTGGAAGCTCGCGCCACGTCTTGTCAGAAACTGTCTTTGGGCGATAGCGAAGGCATCGCTTGGGAGTTCTCACCGCGATTGGATGGTGGAAGAAATTCAACCCGATAAAATATCAGAACAGATTTATTTGCGAAATATGTCTGATACTTGCTTTAGCCCCAGAGCGCCCGGTTTCTTTGAGTATCTTCTCCGATGCCCTTCGATGCCGATGCGACTTTACGGTATCAAAGACAAACTTGGTACGAAGGGGCATTTTGCGATAGGTGTTCTGCGCGGACAGGCTCGCGTCGCCGGAGTGTGGCTCATCGAACCGGACCGCGAAGCTTGGCAGGACGCATTCTCGCTCGCCCAGCAGACCGCTCGCCACATCAAAGGCGCCTGCGAAATCACAATTGCCGGTAGCGACGGAGTCAGTCGGCAGGCAGCCATCGGCTCCGGCATGCACATCCTTTCAGATTGTCCCGTCTATCTACTGAACAAAAAGGGCAAGGTCGCGCTACCGCAGGATTTCCAGTTCCAGCTGTCTGACGACGATGAATTGTTTCTGGATTCAGGAGACACTTCTTACTTAACCTGAAGCGCGCGCTCCAGAGCTTCGAAGGAAGTGGCTCCTTCGAACTCTTCAAAATCAATCTCCCTTCCGAACTCCTCGCCGATCAGAGTGAGCAGGGTTACATGGGCAAGCGAATCCCATTGCGGGGTATTCTCGGCGCTTGCCTTGGCGTATTGGTTAGAATCCAACTGGGGAAAAGCCAGCGCGAAGCAGTGGCCTAGTTTATCTCTGACATCGTCCATCGATCGTTAACCTCGTGGTACATGATTGGGCAAAAACGCTCAAAGTCATCGGCGCGAAGACGCAGTACGCCTTCGCACGAAGATTTGCCTGGGAGAAAATGTGCAAAGAATGTCTGCATTGGGCCGTTGCGATCGGTTGGCTTGAACTGGAACAGGAGCTCAGAAGCCCTTGTCTTATGAAAGAGCTGTCGTATTGACTGGAACTCGATCTGACGTGAAAATGCGCGACAGCTCATCACCCAAGTATCAATGCACCATGACTTCTTTTCCCAATATCCCCCGAGGACGGCGATTCTTCCCAAGGGTCCGAATCGGTCCTCGTATGAGACGGTCACCAGGAAAGCGCTTGGTCGCCAAGGCAAAGATCTCCATTCAGCTTCGGTATAGCGAACGCCATTTAGGTTGAACTGGTTTGTCTTGTTCACAAGTTCAAAGGCGCGCTGCCCTGAATCGGCAGACTCGAATGTCAACTTTGCCTGGATCCCTGCGAGGAAATCAGTCGCGGTCTCCGCCGCATATTCCTGCCTGGGCACCGCAGAGTCACGAATGCTCTTGAGCCGCAGACGGTCCTCTTCGCGAACTTCGCTTTTACCGAACCGGAGCCTCAGTTGCGAAAGAAGAGCAAGGACGGCGGCAGGATCATTTGAGGGAAACCGCAGACACTCAATACTGGGATACTTCTCGGAGACTTCGGCCAACTCCATCGGGCTGTCGTCGACAAAAACTACACTGTCAGCGCCGATATTCCAAACCTGGAGTATACGTCCAATCGCTTCAGACTTGACTCCCCAACCGACCTCCCTGGGGAAGATCTGTGATGGCTGCAGGAGCATGTCGGGCCGTTCTAGCGCCGCCTCCACCAACGCCGGATCGTTCTTGGAGGCGATGGCGACCAACACACCAGAATCGGCCAGTGACGCTAGCAGTTGCTGATAAAGCGCAAAGGCCTGTGACTTGCCCTCGAGCGACCAGGAGATACCCTCGACACCCACATCTCCGAGGATACCTTTCCAGAGGGTTTGATCGAGGTCAGTTATGACTCCCTTTTTCGGCGGGGAGGGAAACAGGCACTGAACGCTCAACTCCGCTAGGGTGTCAGCGTGCGCTAGCGTATACGGAAAACCGGCATGCAAATCCATTTTGATGTCGTGCCGGGCATTGTGAGGAGAGATGGTTGCCAACGCCGCGCTGCTGACCAGCTTGATTGCGTTAACACCCCCAATTCGCAGAAGGAATTCCGCAAGGATCAGGTTCAAGCGCAGCTCGTAGCCGCTGGTTTGCGAAGGCGGAAGGTACGTCACCGGAGGAAGTTCGAGTCCAGGACCGGCGACGACAACAGGCATTTCTTTTCCTAGGTCTGTCAGGAGCGCTTCGATGCGCCGGCACTTTTGCTCAACCTGTGCGACGATGTCATCCAGCGTCTGGGCTTGCCAGCCAGCAGAAGCGCGGAATCCCAGTCTTTGATCGAGGTCGCTCCACTCTATAAAAGCGATAGCGCTATCGCCGCCGCTATCGCGTGCACTCTGAATGTTGCCTTCGAGATCGCCATAGAGTCCGGTCCTGACTTCGATGGTGGCACTTGGAAAACGCAGCGCCAGACGCGCTTTGAGGAATGTCTCGATATGCAGGGGAATAAAACCACAGAGAAGATGAACGTTCATCTTCCGCTCTCCACCGGTCCGCCCCACAATCTGCAACGCTTCCCCGAGACGCATCTCTAAAATCTAAACAGTCTAGCTTGGGTTTGGCAACGAGTGTCTGATTGAAATCGTAATCGAATTCCTCCGCGGTCCTGTCACATACACTCTTGCGATATTTGCCGAAGCGTCACAGTCTTGCCGGACCAGTCGCTCTATAATTCAACTATCATGGCGGACATTTTAAGATTTCCCGGAAAGCGCGAGTTGCTTGCGCGCGGATTGCTTTGGAGTGGCGCCTCTTTCATGCTCTCGCAGCTTCCAGCGAAGGATATGCTCGTTGTCTTAAACTATCATCGGATCGGCAACCCCGATGACGATCTCTTTGATCCAGGCGTTTTCTCGGCGACCGCCGATCAGTTCAACGATCAGGTTTCCTACCTGAAGCGTCACGTTTCGCCAGTGACTCTCGAAGAAGGACTGTCTTTTATTGACGGCACGAAAAATGCGGATCGTCCCCGATGCCGCGTGTTAATCACGTTCGACGATGGCTATCTGGACAACTACCAGATCGCATATCCCATCTTACGCTCACACGGCATTCAAGGAGTGTTCTTTCTTGCCACGAGCATGGTCGGGACCTGCCACGTTCCATGGTGGGATCATATCGCTTATCTGGTGAAGACGGCGCGAAGGCGGCGGTTTTCTCTCCGATACCCGGTTGGCCTGGTTGTCGATATTGAAGAGAATGGCTTGACGAAGAGCTTGCGCGAGATTCTGAGGACCTATAAGAGGCCCGACAATGCTGACCCTGCGCGATTCATTCGTGAACTGGCGGAGGAGGCGAGAGGGGAAGACCCGCCGGGGACGCAGCGGCGCTTTTTGAATTGGGACGAGGCGCGTGAGATGGCCAGAAGCGGCATGGCACTCGGATCCCACACGCATTCGCACAATGTGCTCAGCCAATTGGAGCCGGATCAGCAGTGCGAAGAGTTATCCAAGTCCCGAGCTATATTGAAAGAGGAAATAGGCATCGAAGCCGATGTGCTGGCCTACCCGGTCGGCGCCAAGGGCAGCTTCACCCACCAGACACAACTTGCGGCGCGAGGCGCGGGCTACCGGGCGGCGTTCTCGTTCTATGGCGGCACAAATATGAAGCACAAGACATCCCCTTACGACGTGGCCAGAATCGGCATAGGCGATCAAAGCCGGAGCCGTTTCCGTGTCCAATCAACCGTCTGTCGGTCCACAGGAAGCTTTTGGCCTTGATCGAAAGAGGCCAGGACTTGAGGCGCTTTACCAGGCTATATGGGACATGACTACCTCTGGGCGTGAAGGCGGTAGAGCGCGCGCATTTAGATGCTAGACACCGTCACGTGCGACCACTCTTCCCGCCAGGAGGGGTGGCGCGACAAAGATTGGTTCAAAACACGCCTTCCGGATCAATCTCCCGGACGGCCTCAACGTATCCAGAGTCCGTGCGACCTTCACCGTCTCGCGCGCCGCTTATCCAACTCCGGATCGACCGGATTTTCATCCATATGGGTCGGCCCCAGGCCCGTGCAAAACTCCAGGATATGTCAAACTACTGTCGGCAGAGCCAGGGGTTCTCCTCTCCCTTTAATCCACAAAACCGCCTCGTTGCACCAGTTGACTTCGCCAGGCTCTTGATGACGGATACGACCTTGGCAGGCATACCACTATATTGCTGGAATTGTAGTCCGGAAATCTCGGCGATTGAAACGCTTTTCTTCGTTTGGGCACTACGAGGAAGATGAGGAGACTTTATATCGCCAATCGGATTTCTGTTGCATAAAGTTTTTGCAGTTCCGAGTGGGATGCGGGGAGAATTATGCCGCCAGGACTTGATGCGCTGCGACATATCGTCGTGCTAATGCTTGAAAACCGTTCCTTTGACCACATGCTGGGCTGCCTCAAGACGAAGCATCCCCAGGTCGACGGCCTTAACGGAACCGAGGCCATTCCCGACTCGACCGGCGCAATGGTCCCCATCCAGCAATTGGCTGAGTTCCGAGGGCAGTTATTGCCCGATCCGCATCACGACTTTGCCTCTGTTGATTACCAGATTTTCAATGGGGATACGAGTGCCACGC
>CAZGHZ010000157.1:0-6123 GCA_964525655.1 uncultured Occallatibacter sp. | reverse complement strand
ATGTCGATGTGCATCCTTGCGCTCCGGTGTACGCTTATCTATAAGCAATCCCCGTACCAAACGAAATAATTAACTAAGGTGTTTATCTTGAGTGGTTTACTTGCTCTTGTGTTTCTGTGTCGAATGCGACAATCGAGAGTTTCTTTGTAATGAATGCGACGGATCGGCGACGAATGTCTTCACTCGACGTGCTGCTTCTTCGACAATGAAGTAACGAATTCATCGAGGTTCATTGCGATGCGCTCTATATTGTGTTCTTCAAGAAAGCGCGCTTCGTTGCGCGTAAGATCCTCCGGCAGGATGGCCCAATGCTTGTCCGATGAACGCTTGATGATCTGGTGCGCAAAAAGCCGCTCCAGTTGCGTCGAGAACCTGCACCCCAGGAAGAGAAAACTTCTCCCCTTCCGTATCTCTTGCACGGAATCTGGAATGGGCGTCTGTATATCGATCTCTGTCAGCACTTCAACAAAGTCGGAGTCGGAGACAAGGTAGTTGTGAGCGGGCCATACCGAGCCGAATGGCTGGTAGAGCAGAGTCTTCCAGTCAACATAACCTCGGTCAGCCTCCACTCCAGCGTACGTGCCATCTAAGTTGTAATAGTAGATCCAGTCGCCGAAATGTTCCGACTGGCTGACACCTTGCGCAATGCCCCAACTGTGGCGCGCGCGCATCGCCTTTTGCGGGAGATCGTCGTACCAGGCATGAACCACCAGTGGCAGCGCGGGCAGGCTCATCAATAGTGTGTGCAGCGAGGTGGGCTGCGCGTCCGCGCTGAATGCTTCTGTCATCGCATGGGTCACTGTGCTGCGATGCTTGAAATTCTCGATAAACTGCGCTGCCGCGCCCAGGTTGTTTCTGACTTTGTGAGGGACGCTACTCTTGGATGTCAAATGCCCGACAAGGGCCTTATGTGAATCAGGTAATTGGTTACTTTCCTTGTCAAAGGACAATACTCCCGGACCAAGAAAGGGAATCGCACTGCCGCCGGCGAATGCTCTTGCAATCGAATCCAGCGGCGTGTCATTCAAGCCGGCACCTCGTCTTCCAAGAGTTTTCTTGCTTCAACCGTGATCGGCAATGTGGTTGCAGAATTCATTGCCGGCAGTTCCAGCCGCCATCCATTTGCCAGTGTGACCAAACCGCCCCACATCTCTGGCTTTTCGACTTCAACGATTGGTTCTTCCAAGTCCTTTTTGGCTACATAAGCTGAAAGCACGCCAGAGCTACTTCTTCGGATCATGACCTTCATTGCGCTCCTCCATTCGACTGCGCGGGAGCCAGTTCATGCTCGAAGCATCCCACGACTCGATTCCGAGTGAACTCGACTATGTAGATGACTGTTCCTGAGTCAGTGTGACGGCCCACTTGCACAACTTCTCCCGCTTCGCCGTTTTGAACCAGCAGACCCTCAGACGACTGCTGTGGATACGATCCGTCGTTGAACAGGTCAGCCGCTGCCTCGACATGCTGCCCCCATTCATAGCGCGGTGCACTTGCTTGCATCATGCTCCACCTACGCCAGCAACAAGTTCTATCGGCTCCAGTTCTTTTCGCTTCATGCCCACGCGGAAACCGCTTTCAAGAAACTCGACACCATAGATGTAGTACTGCTGGAGAAATGTTCCGATCGAGATCACATATCCTTCTTCGCCCTTATTGACGAGGACGTCGCCGATATCTTTTCCTGGAAATGTGCCGTCGTTACGCACCATGAACTTAGCTCGGACTTTTTGTCCGTACTCAAACTGCGGGGCCCCATCCAACTCCACGACCCATCCATCACGCACGATCTTTGACATATCAGCGCCTCCCAACTTCACCGTTGGCCGGTTTCATCTGAAGAACGGCACGACCCACTTCGGGCGGATTCCGGACCTCAAGCATTCTCTCCTCGACCCGCTCGCGCACCAGCGGATCTGCATCCCTGCGCATGACTTCGAGAGCATTGACAGGCACCCGTCCAGCCGCCTCGTAACGAACGCGGATATCGGGATGAAAGCGCAGCGCCAACAACTGCGTGGGCGTCAGGCGCTCGGCAACTGCAAGACAAACCGAGGCGTCGGAATCGTCCACCATCTGAAAAAGCCACTCGGGAGGGATTCGCTGCGCAACGGCGCGCCGTACTTCAGGGTCTGGATCGTCGATCATGTATTTAAGCTGCGGCACTCCAATGCGCTGCGCAACGATCTGGCGCACAAAGTAGTCTGGATCCGACATCATTGGCATCAGTTCTTCGCCCTCAAGATGCGAGGCAATGCGAACCCGCACCTCGCGATTGGGATCATCGCGCAGCCGCAACAGGAAACGGCGCGGCAGCCGCAAAGCCGCATTCCAGCGAACGGATTCATCCTCATCGTTGAGCAAGGCGGTCAGACGGAAGACATCGGCATGTTTCGCCGCTGCCGCACGCACCTCGAAGTAGGGATGGGAGAGAAACTCGTTGGCCAGGCCGGGGTTTGTCTTGAAAAACTCCTCGATGCGCGAAGGAGAGCGATCCTGGACGCAAACGTGCTTCTGCCGGCAGCGGTCTTCGTGAATCAGCTCGCGGTGAACGCAGCCAGCGCAGCACACTTCGCGTCCCTGCCAGTCCAACGCCTTTTCCGGTCTGCGCAGCAACATGCGTCCCTCCTCTCCAATGCCCTAGCGCCTGGCGAGCGTATCCACCGGCACCAGCGTCGAGACCGGCGCACATGGTTGTGCAGTTCCTCCAGGAATGGTGACAACGAATCCTGTGTGCGAACGGCTGTCGATATAATCCACTGTCGCTCCGTTCAGCAATAAGGAACTCGCGCTATCGACAAAGATGCGCAGTTCTGAATAAGTCCAAACGATCTCGTTCACTGCCGGCTCAGCAGCGAGATCGAACTCGACGGCAAGACCGGAGCACCCGCCAGGGCGGACCTTAAGCCTGAATCCAGAGCTTGAACCGGCGCCACATCGCATTATGCGGCGAATGAACTTCTCCGCCGCGGGCGTCAACTCCATCGATACTTGTTCTGTTTTGCTCATCGACACTCCGTCTTACAGATTTGCAATCAATGCACCTTGCCGTAGTTCGGCGTCGCCACGCTGCTTGTGCTCTATCTCTCCGCTTCGTACACGTTCCAGATACTCTCTGAAATATGACAGCGCGGACTGCTCGATATACTCCAGCGCAAATCTATCCACCGGTTCAATGCCGGCTTTTAGCAGCCCCTCGCGTGGGCAATTGCCAATCCTGGAGATAAACACGGCGGTGCAGTCGTTGATGGCGCGAACCACAATTTCCAGGCTTTCCTCTTCTCCGAAGCCGCCCTGACAGTAGTTATCCACCCTGCGATGACCAACAAATTTCGCGCCTGTAGCGCAAACCTCATAAACCTGAAACTCCTTGGCGTGACCGAAGTGCTGGTTGATGCGGCCATCCCCCTTGCTTGCGACAGCGATCAGAATTGAGATTTCGCTATCTGTGCCCGCGAGCGTCTTCAGTTCCTCATTTCTCGCCGCAACTACAGCGGCGCGTTGCCTCTCCACCTCCTCCTGATACGCCTGACGGATCTCCAGATCGTAGCGAACGTCCATCTCCATGACCTTTTCAGTTGTGAACTCATTGCTGCGATCCTCGCCGAGCAGACCCACTGCATCCGCACGGCACTGACGGCAATGGCGCATCATGTTCATCTCGCCCTCGCACGAATCCTGCAAAGCCTTGAGCTCTTGCGCGGTCGGCCCCCGGGTTCCGTTGAGTCCGAAGACCGTGCCATGTTCAGGTGCTGAGATGAGCGGCATGATGTTATGCAGGAATGCTCCGCGCGACTTGACTGCCTTGTTGACCTCCGCAAGATGGTGGTCGTTGATGCCGGGAATCATCACTGAATTGACCTTGCAGAGAATGCCGCGCTCGGTGAGCATCTCCAGGCCGAGCAGTTGACGCTCGCTCAAGATCCTGGCCGCTTCCACTCCCTCGTACTTCTTCCTGTTGTAGTAGATCCAGGGATAGATCTTTGCGCCAATCTCTGGATCGATCATATTAATGGTGATGGTCACATGATCGATGTTGAGCGCCCGGAGTCTATCGACGTATTCAGGAAGCATAAGTCCGTTGGTCGACAGACAAAGCTTGATATCCGGAGCCGTCTGGGTCACAAGCTCGAAGGTCTTAAAAGTCTTTTCGGGATTAGCCAACGGGTCGCCGGGACCGGCGATACCGAGTACGGTCATCTGAGGGATTTCCGACGCCACGGCAAGCACTTTCCTGGCCGCCTGTTCCGGGGTCAACCGTTCACTGACAACACCTGGCCGGGACTCATTCGAACAATCGTATTTCCGGTTGCAGTAATTGCATTGAATGTTACAGGCTGGCGCTACGGCCACATGCATGCGCGCATAGTGATGGTGCGCTTCTTCGCTGTAACAGGGGTGGTTCTTTACCTTCTCCCATACTTCCGGTGACAGATCGCCTTGCCCAGCAGCCGAGCCGCAACTTGACTTTCCGCTTCCGCCCTTCGAACCGCAGCCTTTTTGTCCACTCTCTGGAAGAGCTGGCTGCATCACGAACAACTGTGCGACGGCCTTTCGTGCGCCAAGCTCCATTGCATCCCCCATTGTGTCGGATTGCCCCGGACTGCGGGTAATGCAAGGGTCTGTTGCAACTCAACCGCCAAAGTCGATCTTGCAGAAGGTGCTCGACTTATGGGCATGTGGTCTGTGTCGCAATTGTGACAAAGGAGAGGTATGGTCAGAAATATGTCGCAAATAGGTCACTGCGACAAATCCTGCAAAGAAAGGATCTCAATGCCATCGAGGGATAGAGTTTTGCGCAAGTTGAATGGTCACCGGTCGGGATCAGCGATCAGAATCGCTTGATCTCGACGCTGTGCTTTCGCAGTGCGTAGCCCATCTGGCGAGCGGTCAAGCCCAGTATCCGGGCTGCTTTGGCTTGAACCCAGCCGGACCTCTCCATGGCATCGACCAAGCGTCGGCGCTCACTAGCGTCATCTTGTGCGCTGCTCAAACTTTCCGCAGCCTCGCTGTTCTCGATCCCATCATCAACAGTAACACTTGAACGCTCAGCAACCTTGTGCACAGGCCACGAGCGTTCCTGCTTCGGCGAGAGGACGGGGAGTGGTACAAAGCCCGCCTGTTGTTGCTGCATCTTGTTCATGGACTTGCCCATCACGAGCGAAAGGCAGCTATCATTGCTGCAAGCGAAATCTTCCACAACGATCACGGAGTCTTTCGCCAGCGCCGCCGTGCGCTTTACGCAACTCTCCAACTCCCTCACATTGCCGGGGAAGTCGCAAGCGCTCAGCACATCCATTGCGCGTTTTGAGAGTGTGAGCGAAACCCCATGCTCTTGATTGAAACGGCGCAGAAACTCTTTGGCCAACATTCCCACATCCTCGCGCCTTTCCCGCAAGGGCGGAAGAAAGATGGGTACCACGCTGATGCGATAGTAGAGGTCAGAGCGGAATTGACCCGCCAGCACTGCTGCTTCAAGGTTCCTGTTGGTTGCCGCCACCAGCCGCACATCAACTTTGATCGTACGGCTGCCACCTACGCGCTCAAATTCGCCCTCCTGTAGCACTCTCAGTAGCTTGGCTTGAAACGCACCCGAGATCTCTCCGATCTCATCGAGAAAAAGGGTCCCTCCGTCAGCCAACTCGAATCGGCCTTTGCGCAACCCGATAGCGCCTGTAAAAGCCCCACGCTCGTGACCGAATAACTCCGATTCCAACACTGTCTCAGACAGCGCGGCGCAATTGACTCGGATGTAGGGCTTCTCGGTCCGTGGGGAATACTCGTGAATGGCGCGCGCAAACAGTTCTTTGCCGGTGCCCGATTCTCCGCAGAGCAGAACCGGCAGATTACATCGCGCAACCTGCTGTATCTTTTCAACCACTTCACGAATGGCCGCGCTCTCGCCGATGATCCAGTCGATGCCGTCGTGCTTCGACTCGGTGCGCTGCTCCAGCTCTTTTTCGAGCCGGTGACGATCGGTCATCAGCCGTTCGCGGTCTCTGGCTACCAGCGTTTGCAAAGCAACGGACTGACCCACCAGGTTGGCCACCATGGTCAGAAAGCGCACGTCTTCGTCAAGCGTATGCGGAGACGAATTACCGTCAAGCCTCTCAATCATGATGG
>CAZGHZ010000156.1:0-6159 GCA_964525655.1 uncultured Occallatibacter sp. | reverse complement strand
ACTCGGCTGTGCGCATGACGCACCTGCCGACGGGCATCGTGGTGCAATGCCAGAATGAGCGCAGTCAGCACAAGAATCGCGACAAGGCGATGAAGATGCTGCGCTCGCGGCTCTATGAATACGAACTGGAAAAGAAGCGTGCCGTCTCGCGGAAGGTAGAAGACTCGAAGCTCGAGATCAATTTCGGCTCGCAGATTCGCTCGTATGTTTTGCAGCCCTATCGCATCGCCAAGGACCATCGCACCAAGGTCGAGGTTGGCGACGTGGACAAGGTGCTGGACGGCTATCTGGAGCCGTTTTTACGCGGCTATCTGCTGGCCAAGCGGCGGGGCACGGCCGTGGCCGCTGCGCCCGACGACGATCTCGACATGTAGGCGTCGGCGGTATACTTTCACCGGAACGGAAGATCGAGAGGTAGGTCCGATGAGAAGCGAGAAGCGTGCGAAAGCCCTGGTGGATATTGCGGCGCATACGGCACGACTGAAGTCGTGCCCTTTCAAAGCTAAGCCTCTTCCTGTAGTTTGGGAAACCGTGCCCTTTCGAGACCGGGTCAGGGCCGCCAGTTCCGGTGTTATGGCTGTGAGTCGCGCCTTTGCCTGGGCTGCTTTGCCCACGCTGCTGATGATCTTCGCGGTGGGAACCGCAGTCTGCGCCGCCGAAGATGAAAATGCGCACCCGACGCTGGCCATCGGTTCCGCCGCGCCTGACTTTTCGCTGCCGGGGATCGACGGCAAAACGCACACGCTGGCCGAGTACAAGGCCGCGAAGGTGCTGGTAATCGTCTTCACCTGCGACCACTGCCCCACGGCGCAGCTCTACGAATCGCGGCTCAAGAAGCTGGTGGAAGACTACAAGGGCCAGAGCGTGCAGTTTGTAATGATCGAGCCGAATGACCCGAATGCAGTGCGGCTCGACGAGCTGGCCTGGACCGATGTAGGCGACGATCTCGAAGGCATGAAGGTCCGCGCAGCCTATCGACACTTCAACTTCCCTTATCTTTACGACGGGGCGACGCAGGCCACGGCAAACGCTTACGGACCGAAGGCCACGCCGCACGTTTTTATCTTCGATGTGCAGCGCAAGCTACGCTTTGAGGGCCGTGTGGACGACAGCCAGCGCGAGTCACTGGTGAAGGTGCGGGACACGCGCAACGCGATCGACGCGCTGCTTGCCGACAAGCCGGTGCCGGTGGATCATACGGGCGTCTTTGGCTGCTCGACAAAGTGGAAGTCGAAGATCGCGAGCGGCGAGGCATACCTGAAGAAGATCGAGGCCGAGCCGGTGACGCTCGACGATGCCAATGCCGACACGCTGAAGAATCTGCGGGCCAACCCGATGGGCAAGCTGCTGCTGGTGAACTTCTGGGCGACGTGGTGCGGCCCGTGCGTGGTTGAGTTCCCCGACCTTGAGACGACCTATCGCATGTTCCGCTTGCGCGACCTCGATATGGTCACGGTGGCGACGAATCTGCCCGACGAGAAGCCGGGCGTGATGAAGTTTTTGCAGAAGCAATACGCGACGGGGAAGAACCTGATCTTTGCATCGACTGATACGTATGCGATGCAGGCGGCCTTCGATCCGAAGTGGGAGTCGGGCGTGCCTTACACGGTGCTGCTTGCGCCCGACGGCAAGGTGCTCTACCAGCAGACGGGCGACCTGGATGTGCTGGCGCTGCGGCGCGTGATCCTGGCGAATCTGGACGACTCTAGCTACCTGGGCCATCGAGCTTACTGGGCGGGGAAGTGAGTTTTTGCTCATTCCGGCAGCGTTGCTGCGTCCAATGAAGGAGTAGCTTTTCCCCACGATGCGCTTTGCTCGGCTTATATTCTCGGCCTTCATCCTGCTCGCCGCGGGTCTGCCTGCAATGGCGGCGTCGAGCTTCGCCGATGCGCCTCATGTGCGGGTTGAATTGCTTGTTCCCGGTAATGATCTTTATCCGAGCGACAATCTAAACGATGTGGGCCTTTACTTCAAGTTGGAGCCGGGCTGGCACATCTATTGGAAGAATCCTGGCGATGCAGGTCTGCCGCCGCATGTTTCGTGGACTCTGCCGAGCGGGATCGCTGCTGGACCGATGCAGTTTCCCGCGCCGAGACGGCTTCCGCTCGGGCCGTTGATGGATTTCGGCTACGAGAACGAGGTGCTTTTTCCGCTCAAATTGCATGTTGCTGATGGCGTAAAGACAGGTCCCGTCACGCTGCGCGTCAAGGTCGATTGGCTGGTTTGCCAGGCAAGCTGTATTCCCGGCAAAGCGGAGCTGGAAGTTCAGAGGAAGGTTTATGTCGGACTTTACTCGTTATTCTCAGAGAAAGACCAGACACTCGATTGGCGTTTTTTTGAGCGGAATACGAGATCGCTGCCGGAGATTCCCAAGCCATTTCCTTCAAATAGCAAAGCTCTTTTTCAGTCCACGACAGAGGGATTCCGCCTTTCAATTGAGACCGGGCACCGCGAATCTTCTGCTGTGTTCTTTCCCTCGGAGCAGGACATTCTCGACAATCCTGCGCCGCAGAAGTTTTCCACGACCGCGAATGGGTTCACCTTGGAGTTGAAGAAGGATGCAAATCTTGCTGCTAGTCCCAAGGAGCTGAAGGGGGTTCTCGAACTCTCTGGGGGGCGGGCGTATGAGATTGTTGCTCTGCCTTCGGGAGTGGCTTCGGCTGTTGGCGGTCAGAGTTCGGGTGAAGCGGCCTCAGGGGCTAAAGCCCCGGCCAACCAAGCGCCAGCCACGTCCACGCCTGCGAGTGCTCCGCCAGTCACGGTCTCTGAGCATCTTCCTAGTGCCGTTGGAATCCCAGCGCAGACTCACATGACCACGCCGTTCAAACTGCTGCGCATCTCGGGCCTGGCGTTTCTCGGCGGGTTGCTGCTGAACCTCATGCCTTGCGTTTTTCCCGTGCTGTTTTTGAAGGGACTGGCGCTGGTCAACTCGGGCAATGAGGAGCGTGGGCGGCTGCGCGCGCATGGAATGGTTTATGCGGCGGGGATTCTTGTCTCGTTTTGGGTGCTGGTGGGTGTGTTGCTGGGGTTGAGAGCTGCGGGGGCTACGCTGGGCTGGGGATTTCAATTCCAGTCCCCTGTCTTCTTATCGCTGATGGCTGGGCTGCTCTTCTTCCTGGGTCTGTCGCTGGCGGGGCAGTTCGAGATCGGGTTGACGCTGACCTCGGCGGGCGGTTCGCTTGCCCAGAAGCAGGGTCACACCGGCAGCTTCTTTACGGGCGTGCTGGCCGTGGTGGTGGCTACGCCTTGCACTGCGCCGTTTATGGGTGCCGCTGTCGGCTATGCGCTGGCGCAGTCTGCGGCGGTCACCTTTGCTGTCTTCACGGCGCTGGCGCTGGGGTTGGCTGCGCCTTATGTTGCGCTGACTCTGCAACCGGCGTGGACGCGTCTTTTACCCAAGCCCGGCGCATGGATGGAAGTGCTGCGGCAGGCTGTGGCTGTGCCGATTTTTGCAACCGTGATCTGGCTGGCGTGGGTGCTGGCGCAGGCTTACGGAGCGGGCGTGCTGGCTGCGTTGCTGGCTGGCTTCTTGCTGTTGGCGATTGCTGGATGGTTTCTGGGGCGATGGCCGGCTCGGCGCTGGTCTGCGGCGGTTGCGGCGGTGATCGTGCTGGCGGTGATTGGCGTCTGCGTGGCCGCGCCGGACAAGCTGGCTGTGGCTTCGGAGACAACGGCTGCGCCGGAGGCCTCCGGAGTCTGGCAGCCTTGGTCCGAGGCGGCGGTGAGCCGTTCGCTGGCTGCGGGGCAACCGGTCTTTGTGGACTTCACAGCAAGCTGGTGCCTGAGCTGCCAGGTGAATGAGCGTGTGGCTCTGAATCAGCCGGAGCTTGTGAAGGCTTTTCAGGCGAGGAATGTCGTTTTGATGAAGGCCGATTGGACGCGCCATGACGAGGCGATTACGCAGGCGTTGACGGCTCTTGGACGGAGCGGCGTTCCGGCTTATGCGCTTTATACGCCGGGGCAGAGCGCGCCGCAGATGCTGCCGGAGGTGCTTACGCCGGGGATTGTTAGCGATGCGGTGGGAAGGTTGCCGAAGGCGGCGCACTGAGCGGGGTGTAGGTTCGTGGCATCCCACCCTTGCGACGAAAACAAAGACGTCGCAAGGATGGGGCACCCAGAGTTTACTGAACTGATTCAGGTCCTTTCAATGTGCGAAGACGGCCTTCGCGGCTTCTTCGACTTCGGCTGGGGTTGGCTTGGCGATGGTTTGGCCGATGGACCAGTAGAGGCCGAAGGGGTCGCGCAGCATTCCGTAGCGATCTCCCCAGAATTGATCTTTTAAAGGCATCTTGACCGTGGCTCCGGCGGCCACAGCCTTGGCCCAGGCGGCATCGGCGTCCTCGACCTGCAGGTGGAAGGTGACCGGGCAGCCGCCCAGCGCCTCGGCGGTCTCGGACTTTTGGCCCATCTCGGCGTAGAAGTCGTCATTGAGCATCAGGTCGTGGTTGGCGATCTTCAGGCTGGCGTGCATGATCTTGCCGCTGTTGGGCGCCAGGTGGCGGACGGTCTCGACCGCTCCAAAGGCCGCCTTGTAGAAGTCGATGGCCGCGGCGGCGTTGCTGACGGCAAAATGCGGGGATAGATTGAGTGTCTGGCTCATGTTTGTCCTCCAATTTTGGGGATTTAGGGGAAGTCGCAGGGCCCTCGAACGGCCCGCGCGAGGAAATTCTAGCACTTTTCTTCGCGGCTTTGGATTACAGGAGTGCTATCATGATAGCAATCGAGGTGAGGGATGGCGCAGATTCTGGTTCGCAACCTGGAAGACGGGCTCAAGGGCCGCTTGCAGCGCCGTGCCAAGCGGAACGGCCGCAGCATGGAAGCGGAGGCGCGGGAGATTCTGCGCGAGGCGCTCCGCGAGGCAGGCGCGCCGGGGGGCGGGTTGGGAACCGAAATCGCCAATCTGTTTCGCGGCATCGGACTTAAAGAAGGAGAAGAGATTCCAGAGCTGCGCTTTTCCATGGAAGTGCCGGATTTTGGGGAAGAGCCGGAGCCCCGGCGATGATCTTGCTCGACACAAATGTCATCTCGGCGCTGATGCGCGAGACGCCTGATGAGGAAGTCATCCGCTGGCTCGACCGCCAGCCGCGCACCTCGATCTGGACGACCTCAATCAACGTATTCGAGAGCCGTTATGGCCTTCAGATTCTGCCCGTGGGGAAGCGTCAATCTTCGATGAAGTCGCTGTTCGAGCGAGTGCTGAACGAAAAGATCGAAGGACGGATCGCTGCCTTTGACACCATAGCGGCTGCACATGCAGCGGACCTGGCCGCTTCGCGGAAGGCGAGGGGCCGTCCCGGAGAGCAGCGCGACACCATGATCGCTGGAATCGTGCTCGCCTCTCATGCGAAGCTCGCGACACGAAATGTGAAGCACTTCGATGAGATTGCGTCCTCGGTGGTGAATCCGTGGGAATGACGGGCGATTGCGGGACCTTGCGTGGGCTTGTACTAGCTGCGGCCTTTGAGCGAGTCGGGAAACTGCCGTGAAACTTCAAGCCGCAACGGTCTTCTGTCCTTGAGTCAAGTCGCCGATGCCAGCCAGTAGTCCGGCTACGGAGATGTCTTCATCGAGCTCTTCCCAGTGCAGGCCGCGGCTGCTGATGCGAAGCTGCTCTCGCTGCTCCGCTGTGGCATGGAGCAGCCGGGGAAACCAAGCCAGCGGCACGGCGAGGATTCTACCGTCGCTCAGATCAACCCACATGCTGTCCTGGTCGAAATGCACGTGTGTTGCCTTAACCGAAGAATTCATTCCATGCCCTTTCGATTCGGTCCCTGTTTAATTCGACGATCTCCGGCAGTTCCCGGAGGGTGCGAGCGTTGTAGCCATCATTCTAAGCCAGTCTGAGTTCAGGCTCCAGCCAGAATTTTGCCTCGACGTGGTCTTTTTCAATGTGAATATGAACCGGCTCGCGCGGAGTTCCTTCATTGGAATAGAAGAAAAACTTGAAACCGCGAAGGCGAAAGAAGACGGGCATAATGATCAATCTAACAACGATTTGGGAAAAGTGCCCAATAAAAACGATAGCTGTTCGCCGTGAACACAGATTTACGCTCCGCCGCGCTTGGAGGAGCGAATTTTACGGATCTCTTCCATGCGCTGGGCCAGGAGCTTTTCGCGGCCCTCTTGCGTGGGCTTGTAGTAGCTGCGGCCTTTGAGCGA
>CAZGHZ010000155.1:0-6299 GCA_964525655.1 uncultured Occallatibacter sp. | reverse complement strand
TAGGGGATGAAGCACCGTTCTGGACCTCTACGAAAAACCTATACTCCTGTATCGTAACGAGATAACCGGCCCAAATCTGCTTGCTCCTTGATGTTAAGCGAAGCTGTTTAGAATCAAGCAGTTTGGCCGGTTATCTTCGACATAACTGATCCAATCTGTGCACGAGCCCCTAAATTACTCATTTCACTTGAGTTTCCGACGCGCGGGCATCATGATTGGTCAGTTATGTCGGCGATACTTCCCTGACGTGACGTGGATCACGTTGGGTCCCACTTGCCGGTCATCCTCTCACGATCCTAAAAAGCGCTTGCCGAGCAGCTCAATTCGCGCCACGGCGGACGGCCGGTAATTCAGGCGTGATTCTCAAAACGTGCGCAACTTCCGGCTCAAGATGAAAAATCAGTCGGAACCCGGAGGAAGGGACTCGCTCGAATCTCAGCTGCGCAGCGATCCAGCATTCAAAGAGGGTAGGTAATAAGCGCGAAATAGGCGTAAAGCAGAAGTTGTGCGATCCAGAAATCGCAAATGCGGTACGTTCTGGCGCTCAGCATTTCCTTCTCCAACTCGCCGTTCAACACCTTCCGAAAAGCCAGGCCCATTATGAGCGGAACAGCGGTCATAAGGAGAGCACAACCCCAACTTATGGCGTGCCACCAATTATAGGAGCCCTTGAGGAATGCCCCCCAGAGATTCAACGCGCGTATAAGAAGCGCGAACGCCATTGACACGTAGACAACTTGCCATAGGAACCAGGTGTACTGAGTCCCCTTCAGTGCGCGATCTTCCTTGTCCACTTCGTTCCCTCTTTCCGTTTTCCTAGCAGCACCTGCTCCAATCCGTTGAGAGCAATAGTCCGGTTAGGCTGCCCCGTTGCCATCGATCCGGTTCCGGTCTCGCACCCTCATCCTTTCAAATGCCATCTGGAATCAATCGTAATGGCTGGAAATGCCGGAGCGACACTGTTGGGGCGCAGGTTCTCACAATACTGAGAGTAAGATTCGTCGCCGAACTGATTTCCTGGTTTGAGACGCAGGTCGCTCGACACACGTCACGGCGTAGGGCCGGTCATCCGACCGCGACCACGCCCGAGATGCAAAAACATGCCACATGGCGACTTCAGGGGAGTAATCTGTTTCCGGTGAGCGCATCGGCGGAGTATGCGACAACGCAGATGAGCTACTACTCCATGCGCAGGGCGATCATAGGGTTGAGACGGGATGCCCTCCAAGCAGGTATGGCACAAGCTACCAAGGCAGCACCGAACAATGCAGCAGTCACAGCAGTAAATACCGCTGGATCGAGCGGCTGTGTTCCGTAAAGCATGGAACGTATGAGGCGTGTTACTCCCGCGCTGGCGAAGAGGCCGAAGGCGAGTCCAACCAGAGCTGGTCGCAGGCCGTTGAGCAACACGGTTCGTAGAATCTGCTCGCGTTGCGCCCCAAGGGCCATGCGAATACCGATCTCGTTCGTGCGCTGCGCAACAATATATGAGAGGACACCGAACAACCCTACGGCGGCGAGCACCAAGGACAGTACCGCAAACCCCAGCAGTAACGTCGCATCAAAACTTGCATCAAGCGTAGACTTACCCAGCAACTGATCCATCGTCAGCACATCAGAGACCGCCAAGTCATGGTCCAAGTCTCGCACAATACGTTGTACCGGCAGGGCCAATTGTTCTACTTCGCGGTTAGAGCGAATGACTAACGTTCCGTTGTCCGATTCACCCGCAAACAAGGGGTAATACTGCATGGGCTTGGGCTCCTCCGAGGGTGTGTAGCGCGTATCGCCCACGACTCCCACAATGGTGTAAGCGGCTCCTGGCCCAGAGTGCAAATGCTTTCCCAGTGGATCTTCGCCGGGAAGATAAGTGTCTGCAAACGACTTGCTGACGACAACTTCGCGGGCATGATCGAGCCTCTGGCTTGGATCGAAACTACGGCCCCGCAAGAGCGGGATGCGCATGGCCGCAAAGTACCCTGGGTCGGCAAAGCGAAAGATGGCGAATTGCGCTTCGCCTTGCGGCAAGGGCGGATGCTCGACAATCGAGAAGCCATTATCTCCCCAGTATCCCTGCCCTGGAACGGCTTGAACAAAACCGGCAGCTTCGACTCCGGGCAGAGAGCGCACCCGTTCAAGCAGCGCCGTGTAGAAGTTGACCAATTGCGCAGGTTGCCCATAGCGACCGCCGAATAGAGCGAGGCGCATGGTAAGAGTGTTTTCAGTGGCGCATCCCATATCTGAGGAACGAAGATGCGCGTAACTCTTGATGAATAGTCCCGCGGCGACCAGCAGAACCACCGTTATGCCTATTTCAATGCTTAGAAGCGACCGGCGCAGCCCGGTACCCGCCTGGCCAGAGCTGGAACCGCGCGCAGAGCTTTGCAGCGTGGAAAGAATTCTTTTGTCTGTTGTCGCAAACGAAGCGATCACGCCAGAAAACAGCGCGCAAAGCACAATAAGTCCAACCGTAAACAGAGCCGCAATGCCGTCAATATGAATGGCCTCGACGCGGCTCATATCGGGGCGCATATGCACAAGCCACTGGACGGCTCCATAAGCCAGCAGCATCCCAGCAGATCCGCCCGCTGCCGAAAGCAGAAAGCTCTCCATCAGTTGCTCACGCAGCAAACGAAGACGTCCGCCCCCCAGAGCCGTACGAATTGCTAACTCCCTACGTCGTGCAGCGCCCCGTGCGACCAATAGATTGGCAACGTTCAGGCAAGCAATGAGCAAGAGGCAGCCCGTGGCTGACATCAATACGTAAAGCGGCCGCTTGAAGTCGCCCACCATATCGTCGAGCAGTGGGCTGATCTCAGCTGCCTTACTGATCATGGGGTTATTGAGATGTTGATCGTGTAGACGGCGCACAATCAGCGACAAATCCTCACGCCCCTGGGCTATTGTAAATCCGGGATGCAAGCGCCCAATGACCTGAAACTCGTGATCGCCCAGCGACTCCATCACGCTGGCAGGCTTGTCGTGGTAGATGGGCGTCCACAGTTGGGTTGCAGCATCTGGATAAGCAAACCATGCAGGCATGATTCCGATGACGGTGTAGCTTCGACGATTCAGGTGGATGGCTTGATTCAGAATCGCCGGGTCCCCACCGAAGCGCCGTTTCCATAGTCCCCAACTGAGCAGTACAGTCCCATTCGCTGAGCGCTGGTCGTCGGCAGCGGTGAAGTCGCGACCCAACGCTGGCCGAACCCCCAGTGTGGTGAACAGATTCCAGGTGCAATTGGTTCCATGCGCAATCTCAGGTAGCTGACCGTTCTCGCCAGAGAGATTGAACACAGCATCGCCGAGAAGTGCTAAATCAGAGAAGCTGCGATTCTGAGTTTTCCACTCAGCATAAACACCACCAGCAACGATGTTAAAGGCGAACATATCGTCGGAACTGTGTTCGTAGAGCCGGAATAACCTCTCTGGATTCTGAAAGGGCAGGGGTTTGAGCAGCACGCTATGCACAACCGTAAACATAGCCACGTTGGCTCCGATACCCAGCGCGATAACCAGAATGGCTATCGCGGCGAATCCCGGTGTCCGCATCAAAGTGCGCACGCCATGCCGCACGTCGCGTACCAGCAACTCGAGCCAGGTCCAGTTCCATGTAGCGCGTGCCTGCTCGCGTAGCAAGGCGGGATTGCCAAAGGCTCGCAGCGCCGCATAATGGGCTTCTTCCGCACTCATGCCAGCGGCAACATTCTCGGCGATCTGCTGCTCAAGATGAAATTGCAACTCATCGTCTAGCCGTACTCCGGCTTTACCGCGACCAATGAGCATTTGAATCCGCATCCGCAACTGAACGAACCAGCGCATGAACCCCTCCTCAGGCCTCGTTGACAATCAGATCGATTGCCGTTGACAGCCGACTCCAGTTGGCTGTCTCCTTCTCCAACTGCGCACGGCCAGCGGCCGTAAGCGAATAGAACTTGGCCTGACGGCCGGTTTCACTGGCGGCCCACTTGGCCTTGATCCATGCCTGCTGCTCCAACCGGTGCAGGGCGGGGTAGAGCGAGCCTTGCTGCACCTGCAGCACTTCTCCTGAGATCTGTTGAATACGTTTGGCTATGGCCCAGCCATGCCGGGGTTCCATCAAGAGAGTCTTGAGGATCAGAAGGTCGAGAGTTCCTTGCAGTAGATCGCTTGGCTTTCCCATACTATGATTATCTACAGTATGTGTTGTAGATAGTCAAGGGGTAGAATTTGCACTCAATGAGACACCTTGAATGATCCGGGAGAGTATTTGAGAGGTAGTCTGCAGAAAACAATGCACTCATCCTGCGTGCATTAGGGAACGGTAGTCGGATCGGTCCTGACAAACGATAGATCCCTATCGGGACTGCCCCGGCGTGGCAGAAGGGCAGACTGTCTCGATACCTCATGCCGGGGCAGTTTCGATAGGGCCGTTTGAAGTAAGTCGCTGGTGTTTGCGACGGACGCGGTGATCTACCTATGGAATTTCAATGGCCGGCAGTTGGTCCGTCTGGAGTTTGCAGGGGCAGATGGCGAAGGTCGTTCTGCCTTCTCAGACTTGAACCAAACCCACCCTGCCGGGTCTTGCGATTGGCTGCACCGAGTTGCACCACGCAGCATGGAGTGCCCGCAGGGGAGTTTGGTGCCGAACGGAGAGCAGGCGTCTCACCGGGTTGCTCGGCAACCCTGAAGCAGACACGCTACACCGCTGCTTCCGAGAACCGAAGGCCCAATGTTTATAACGATTGCCGTTGCCTGCGGCGCTTTTATGGACTCATGCGGGCACGATTGAGATGTGTCATCCAAGCTTTCCAGGAGACGAGTTATTCGATCCGTTCTGCATCACCCCTCTGCATGATGTTCGACTATCGCATTACATTGGTTTCCGGTGTCGGATGACGCGCCTCGCGCATGACCATATCAGCCAACCTGCGGCAGCGAAGAAAACGTATTGTCGATGCGCATTCACAACAGTCCGCCGATTAGCGGCTTCACAGTAAACGCGTGAATGCCGTAACCCATCGCCCCGCCAACTGCTGGGCTCAGAACATGCAGCACGCTCCATCCGGTTTGTCGCGAAAAGAGCGTGATCCGAACGAAAAAGGCCGCGTCAACGCTAGGCTGATTCAGATCTTCTGGGCCTGGGCCAGCGCCTCCGCGAGTGATTTCCCGGCATAGTCCTGAGCACCGAAGAAGCGGCCACTGATCCCGTCGTCGAGAAGAGCGGGCACCAGTGCGCCGGGAATTACGCTGGATGGATCATTCGGCGCATTCGGGCCGCCCAGGTCAGTGCGCAGCCAACCAGGGTCCAGCAGATTCATCATCACGCCCGTGCCGGCCAGACTGGGGGCAAAGTCGCGAACGTACTTGTCCACGGCGGCCTTGGAGATGGCATAAGCAATCAGTTCCGGCTGGTTGGCGATGCCCGAACTAACGTTCACCACACGGCCCCACTTCTGCTCGAGCATCCGCGGAACCAGGCGATTGCATATGCGGGCCAAACTGATCACGTTGACCTCAAAGCTGCGTCGGAAATCGTCGGCGGTGGTCTGCCAGGGATCTTGGCGGAATGGCGTCATGATAGCGGCATTGTTATAGAGAATGTAGATCCGAGAAACGTTGGCCAGAACCTCATCCAGCATTGCGTCCACCTGCTGCTGATCGTCGAGTTCGGCAGCGACAACGAACGTGGAAATACCCTTTGCCTTGAGTTTGTCCTCCTGTTCAGCCATGTGATCTTTACTCCGGCTGTGCAACACGACGTTGCAGCCAAGGTCGGCCAAAGCTGTGGAGATATGAAGACCAACGCCGCGGCTGGCCCCGGTTACCAAAGCCCATTTCCCTTGAATAATCGACATAAGAATTCCTGATCCTCTCACTTTTATATCAAGGGATGCTCGAGATGGCCGGAAACTATCTCCCGAAGAGGCGCTTGAAAAGGCCCGTCTTTCCGGAATCGGAAGCCTTGCTTGGAGAGCTTTCGCGGAATTCCTTCTTGGGCAGGTCGGAGAACTTTCGGGGATGGAATTTCGGCGGCAGATCCTCCCATAGCTCCACCGGCCTTGGCAGTTCTAGCCAGGGCGCGCCCTCAACGGCGGCTTGCGGATTGGTGATGAAGAGCCGTAGAGCCGTCTCTTCGCCGGCGCGTCGCCATAGCTTACACTCAAACTACATGCTGAACAGAGGCTATGCCTACGCCACAATCATCAGCAGCAAATACCATGGACAAACCCTACTCTCTCACTTGGCAAGCCTTTACCCCCACTCACTACTGTCCGGCTACAAGTCGAACAGAATCAATTGATTGCCAATATCGTCTA
>CAZGHZ010000154.1:0-6320 GCA_964525655.1 uncultured Occallatibacter sp. | reverse complement strand
CAACCAGCGTTGATCGCCCACCTGCTTTGCAGGCCGGTTTCTATTGCGGATACTAGGTGTCCGCGCGAAAAATTGCAAGTCTTGCGCGCGGTATGCGCGATGTGTTACGTTCTCCGCTCTCCGCATTTGGGAATTCGAGAACCAAAGTGCGTGCGCAATAGCTTCTTTCCCCTCCCAGGATCAAAGCCTATTGCGCACGCATTTTATAGACGTGTTATTTGCCAACGGTTCCCAGCGGAGCGCCGTTTCCCGAACACGGATCCCAGCCAGCCATCGCGACATAGCCATCGTAGTATCCACAGGTACCGGCGGTGACGTCGCGGAAATCCGCAGCGGCTGTGGCGTTGGCATAGATTAGAGTTTCCTCCGCGGCAGTGGAGGCACTGAAGTGGCCGGCATGGTTGACGATTCCCGCCCACAATGGCGAGGCTACACTGGTGCCGCCGAAGATGTTCCAAGCGTAGAGCTGACCGCCGTAGTTGTTATCAAAGCTGTTGTAGACCCAGACGCCGGTGTACGGATTGCCCACCGCGGCAACATCGGGAACGCCGCGATGTGTACCGACTTTGGTGGCCACGCCGGACTGGAACGCGGGCCGGAGTTCGTAGGTGCTGAAGCCGCCGCCGGTGTCCTCCCATGCCACCTCGGCCTGAAAGCTCAATGTGGTTGGATTGCGCGAGATGGTGGTGCCGCCAACGGCGATCACGTTAGGCGAGACCGAGGGATAGATCGTGCCTTCGCTGTCTCCGCTGGAGGCGAAGAAAACGACATTCGTGCCGGTGAAGATTGAGTCCGACGAAGCTTCAGTGGAAAACTCGGCGCCTCCCCAACTCATCGAGACCTCGCCGCCTCCGGCAGCCTTGACCAGCGTGACGGCCTTGGCAACCGCGGCGTAGAGATCGGAGTTATTGCTTGAGTTTGCTTCGACCAAGTAGATGTGCGTTGCGGGCGCCATCGCATGAGCCATCTCGATATCCAGCGCGGATTCGGATGCCCAGCAGTCCCAGCCCCCATAGGCGGCGCAATTCGGATCGGGACGGGGCGCTGTCGTGCCCTGATAGGCCACGGTAAAGGTCGCACTGGTGGGCTGCGGGAGCTTGAATTGCTGCGAATAGACCACCAGGTCCGAGAAGGCTGTTGGATAGTCGTAGGCGTCGACGATGGCAATCGCCTTCGAACCGCCTGAGGAGACGCTGGTTACGGAACCGGGAATACATCCGGCTGTGACTGTGACCAAACCGTAGAGGCAAGCAAGGGAGGCGGGGGTCTCAGCGTTATAGCCGTTAACGGGCTGGACGGCGTCCCGCTCGACTTCAGCTTCGGAAAATCCGATGACTCCTTCGGGCCGGCCTGCCGGAACGAGAATCTTGAATTGCGTTTGCGAATTCCTGCCAATGTCGGCCAGAGTACGCAAACCAGACTGAGGAACGACGAGGTGGCCGCTGCCGGAGGAGCGAAGCTCCGGAGTGATGCGTTCAGCAGCCTCAACTTGCGCGAAGATCGCAGTGGAGAGAAACAACGGCAACAGAGTTAATCCAACGATTGAACGAGTCATGAGCTTCTCTTTCTCGTCAGCCCACAACAGGGCTGAGGCCACGTGTGCAGCAATGGTCCACGCCGATCTGGCAGCTTCCAGACCGGAGAAAGTTCTTGTTTCAGTAAGTTGGATTATCGGTGGAATCGAAGGATCACGCTCTAAAAATCTCGCCTCAAACCACACTGTAGTAATGGGTTACAAAGGTTTTGCGGCAAATAGACGGCGACGTTACTTAAGTCAGGAAATTGGCCCCACGCTTATCCGTGATTAGTTTTCGGGAGCGGGGGACTTATCTGCGGCAACCGGTATAGCCTTGCGACTGGCTAACTCAGTAGCTCGCGCAATCAGCTTCTTTAGCTTCCCTTCGATGTTCGCGTCGCCCACATGCTGGTCTTCCAGCACGCCATCGGCGTCGATGGTGAAGGTGGCCGGTATCGCTGTTACATTGAATTGCTTTGAGATCCTTCCTGAAAAACTGCCGTCGCGGTACTGCATCCAGGTCATGCCGTTTTTTTCGACGAATTCCTTCCATTTGGCCTCATCGGAATCCAGACTTATGCTGAGCACGACAAACGGTTGGCCGTCGAATTTCTTGGCGATACTGCGGATGTGCGGTAACGCTTCGCGGCACGGAACGCACCATGTAGCCCAGAAATCGATCAATACAACGCGGCCGGCGAGCCCGTCCATTGAGATGCGCTGGCCATCAAGTGTCGTCAAAGAAAAAGGCGGAGCCATGGTGGCTCGCGCAAGGTCCACGCGCTCCAGGTAGCGTTCTGCGCGTGAATGCAAACTCGGGCTCTCCCGGTCCTGATCGAGAAACGCGGTAAACTCGGCGCGCGCGGCGTCGTCCTGATGCAGCCGCGCCAGCGTAACGCCATAAGCGTAGAGCGCAGCCGTGACCGACGGATTCATCTCGAGGGCGGCTTTGAACTCGCCACTGCTCTCCTGAAGACTTTGTTGCTTCTTGTTACTGATGCCATCTGCTTGCAGAGCCATCGCCAGACGAAAGTGCGCATTCGCCCGGTCGGTGTCGTTATCCGATATTGCCAGCCATTCGCGCGCAAACTCGATCGCATCCTTGCAGGCATCGAGCTTCATCGCGAGAAGATAGCCGTGGTGCAGGCATTGCCAGCAATGGCCGCCATCCTGCTTGAAGGCCTTGCGGTAGTCATCGATCGCCGCGTCGTAAGCTCGATGTTTTTCCCAGTCTACGGCCGAAGCGAATGTCTTGCGGGCTTTTGGGTCGGTAGGCTCACCCGGCTTCGGCGCATCGTTTGTCGGAAGATCCGTGGCGCAGAGGCCGGAGCCAGCAGCCAGCAGAAAGAGCCCAACGGCAAGGCATCTTCTTATGAAGCCATCAGCGGGAGTCCGAAACATCGCATCTCCTTACGAGCGATCTTCAAGCAGCAGAATCGGGAACCGTTCTACGGTGAACGCCTATCCTACGACCCGGTCTTGCGCTCTTCTTCCAGCACCTCGTCGAGCAGTCCGCGCAGGCTGGCCGCGCGCGTGCGGCCCAGTTGCCCGTCGCTACCGGTCTTCGCGGAGACCTGGGAGAGCTCGTCGGCAAGATTCAGCGCGGCCAGCACGGCGACGCGCAACGAATCGACCGTGCGGCCCTGCGCTGCCACGGCGCGCATCCTCGCGTCCACCAACTCGGCCAGGGCGCGAATGTGCTCCACATCATGGCCGGAGAGGTGATAGGGCTGGTCGTAGATCTCGACCGTCACGTAGCCGATAGGTTTGCCGGATTGCTCCTGAGCCAAAGCGGACCTCACAGTTCCAGCGCGTCCAGCTGAGAGATCAGCCGCTCGACGCGTTGCCGCACCTGTTCACGTTCTCCTCGCAGGGCGCTCACTTCCTTTTGCAGATTCTCGGTCAAGGGTGCTTGCTCATGCAGTTGAGCTTCAGCGGCAGCGGCGCGCCTTTCCGCCTCGGTGCGCGCTTGCCGCTCCCGTTTCACCATCTCCACCGCGCGCACGATCCGCTCCTCGAGCGCGGAAAAATCGTCCGCGCTCAATATGAGTGCGCCCGATTCAGCCCCCGGCTCTCCGGCCTGTTCCGCCAGCTGGCCTTCCGGCTGCGCCGTTCCCGCCGTATTCGACTCCCACAACGACTCCGACATTGAAGCACCCTCCCCCGCGAATCCCACGTATCGGTGCAAGTATAGCGCCCGTTTTAGCTGTTTACGGTTAACTCCTGAGGCGTGCCCCAACCTTGCCAACAGCCTCCACCACTCGCGCGTGGAAGCTCTGCAACTCCTCCTCGCGCAGAGTACGGTCTTTGGCCTGGAAGGTCGCGCCCAGCAGCAGCGAATATTCGTCCGTTCCTAGCTTTGCGTCGCGGAAGACCTCGCGGGCCCTCCAATCAACCAGCTCGGGGATTTGCAGGGCAGCCACAGCCAGGTCGATCTGCTCCCAGGTGACGCTCTCCGTCAGGACAAGTGAAAAATCGCGACGAACGGGTTGGAAGCGTGAGATTTCCTTGGCAACCGGCTGGCGCAAGGTGAGTTTGTAGAGCCGGTCGAGATAAAGCTCGCCCACCAACACCGGTTCCTTGACCTTGCGCGCCGCAGCTTCGCGGGGATGCAACTGGCCAAACCAGCCCACGGTTGCGCCGTCGACTGCTACGCGCGCGGAGCGATACGGATGCAGCCATTCGGGCGTCAACCGGGCGTCGGCAAAGAATCGGTCAAAGTAGATTGATCGCGCCTGGAATCGCGCCAAGACCTGCTCGACCACGCCCTTCAAATCATGGAAGTCGATCGGCCGCCCGGCGTGCAGCGCTCCCTGCTCAGGCAAAGAGCCTGCCGCGCCCAAGGCCAGCGAAGGACGCTCCTCGACCTTTTCTGTTGTACCGGAGAAGACCGTCCCCAGCTCGAAGAGCCGCACGTCGCTCACGTCGCGATGCAGATTGCCACCGATCATCGTCAACATGTTGGGAACGAGCGAGGGGCGCAGCATGCCCGCCTCTTCGCTGAGCGGATTGCCCAGCGGAACCGAGAGCCCAGGCTGGGGTGCGGTCAGCTTGGCTTCCGCCAGCGAGCAGAAGGTACTCCCAATTGCCTCGTGGAAGCCGGCGGCCAGCAGAGTACGACGCACTGCGGACTCCTTCTCAGCCCAGGGCAGTGCGCGCACTCCTTCGCCAAAGGCAGGCAGGGTGTTGGCAAAACGGTTGTACCCGTAGACCCTTGCGACCTCTTCGATCAGATCGATCTCGCGCTCCAGATCGAGCCGCCAGCTAGGCAGGGTCACTTGCCAGGATGCGTTCTGCGCTGACTCTCTAACTGACTGGGTGCCCCCTATCTCCGAGCGTTCTTTGCCCGGAGATGTGGGAGAAGCACTCTCCAGCCCACAGCCCAACGCCACGAGCACACCCTCAACAGTCGCCGAGGTAATGCCTTCTTTGTCAATGGTTGCGCCAAGAATCCGCCGAACCTCGCTGAGCACGAGCGAAACAGGCTTTCGGTCGGTGGTGCGCGCCTCAATCGCCGGCACGCGCACATCGACCAGTTCACCCTCAATCCAGCCGCCGTTTGCCAAGAGAATACTGCTCACGATGGCGGATGCTATCGGGCAGGCATTGAAGTCCGCTCCGCGTTCAAAGCGATGGCTGGCGTCGGTGTGCAGGCCATGCCGCTTAGCGGTCTTTCGCACAGCCATGGGATCGAACCAGGCCGCCTCGACGAGCACGTTGGTCGTCTCGGCGGTGATCATGGTGTCCCAGCCGCCCATCACTCCGGCCAGGCCAAGCGCTTTGGCGTGATCGGCGACGACGAGATCTTCGGGCTCGAGTGTGCGCTCGACACCGTCCAGCGTCTTCAGCCGCTCGCCTTTCTTGGCACGTCGCACAATAATTCCGCATTCAATCTTGTCGAGGTCAAAGGCATGTGTGGGCTGGCCCATCCCGAGCCTTTTTTTTTTCAAGCAGAAGACGGCATACGAGATCTGCTTCTGCTCAAGCAGTCCGAAGTAAGTAGACACCTCGGCGCCGGCAAACCAGTCCTGCGAGTTGGCGACGGTGATGCCGCGCAGGACACGCGCAGTGAAGCGGCCACAGGCATCTTCGGCCTCGATCTTGACGGAAAAGGGCTTCGCGGCAGGTTGGGCGGCGGACAGCGGGAAGCTGAGCGGCTTGAGCTCCACACCGTAGATCGCCGCCGCTTCCCGCGCGACGCCGTAGTGGTTCATCGCGTCGACGCGGTTGGTGGTGATGTCCATCTCGTAGAGCGAGCCGTTGCCATCGCCAAGATCGTAGATGCCCTCGACGGCGATGCCGCGCAACGTTAGATCTTCGGCGAGTTGCGCGTCGTTGACAGGCAGACCCGGCAGATAGGCTCGGAGCCATTTAGTTATGATCTTCATCGATTAAGGTTCTCTCTTCGCAAGTTGGCGCGCTTCGCGCGATGGCAGGTTGGCAGGTTCGCCTCGCACCGGTAACTCAGAATCTGAATCCAGCACTCCAAGGAGACCATTGATCAGCTTGGCCACGCGAGTACCAAGGTCCAGCAACTCTTCGCTTGTAGTGCTCTCGAAAAACCCCAGACTCGCCGCCAATTCGGTTTGAGTCTGTAGTTCATTGATGGCGCCGCGAGCTGTACCGAGCCCCTTGCGCATCTCGGCATCGTTCAATCTTCCGTGCGCCTCGGCAATATGACTCGCCACGCTCACGGCGGATCTGCGCAGTTGCATTCGCAAACCAAAGGTCTCTGACCTAGGAAACTCCTCCGTCCGCTCATAAATCATCCGCGCCAGTTCCATGGACTTCTGCCATGCAATCA
>CAZGHZ010000153.1:0-6384 GCA_964525655.1 uncultured Occallatibacter sp. | reverse complement strand
TGGGGGTGGTGAGTCGAAGAATCTGCTTGTGTCCTTCGTGAGTTCTACAAAGGACCTTAGAGACGGGACACTAGCGCCTGTGCAGATTTCTTCCTTGAAACTTTTCCAACAGATTTTCCGTAAACTACATCGTCTTCCCCGGAAAAGAGAACGCGATGTCAACCCCGACGCTCGCAGCCGCACCATACCCCCAACCCCAATCCACAGCCATCGCTCCCGTCTGGCACACCGCTGGAGTCTTCCTACTGCTTGCCGGCGTGGCCGCCCTCGGCCTTCACGCGCACAGCGGTGACCACATGAACCAGGGCCGCAACCGCCTGGTCGGCTACCTCATCACCATGGCCGCCGAGTGGCTGATCGTCGGCTTCATCGTCCTTGGCCAGCGATGGGGCGGCGCGTCCTTCCGCGTCCTTGCAGGGAGCTTTGCTCCCACGGTTCGCACCGTTCTCCGCGACCTGGGCATTGCATTGGCCTTTCTTCTCGTTGCGCAAATCGTTCTTGGCATCACTACCGCTCTCGTGGGCCGTTTCATTCATTCCAACCCCAACGCGGTTCTCAAGAATCTCATGCCGCACACAGCCGTTGAGATCGCCGCTTATCTTCTTCTCGCCCTCACCGCCGGCATCTGCGAGGAGACCATCTTCCGCGGCTACCTGCAGCGCCAACTCACCGCCTGGACCGCAAGCGCCGCCGCCGGCCTCACACTGCAAGGCATCCTCTTCGGCGCGGCCCACGCCTACCAGGGCCCCGGTATGATGATCGTCATCGCCGTCTATGGCTGCATGTTCGGCTCGCTCGCCCTGTGGCGCAAGAGCCTTCGACCCGGCATGATGGCCCACTTCTTACAGGACGCCATCGGAGGCCTGCTACTGGCAAAATTCCTCCCGAAATAACGGCGCAGCAGGCATTCGGGCCTCAACCAGCCGGGTGCCCCAGGTCTCGACCTTGAGACCTGGGATCTCATGGGACTTAATCCGGCTGGGTGCCCCCGGTCCATCGCATTTGGGGACCGGGGAAACCACCCTCTTCACCTTCCCGCACCCATCATCCGCCTGACCCGGTAAAACACCGTCAGCCCCGTCACCGACCCACAAGTCAGCAAGCTGGCCGCCATCCCCAGAATCAGCGGAAAGTCCCGCGCCTTGCCCATGCGATACCACAAGAAATCGGGTCGATGATAAAATCACCTAAGAGGGATCAGGCTTGAGTACCCAATCCAGCTCGCCGTTTACCAGCGCCAACCTGGAACCGCAGTCCGCCCCGTCCAGTCCCACCCTCGAAGTCGACGATCAGGCCCAGTCCGCCATCATTCGCAGAGCAGTGGAAGTCATCGGTGATCGGTCGGACGCCATGCGCTGGCTCGGTACCCCTGTGCGCGCCCTCAACTATGCAACCCCGGTCTCGCTCCTGCACGATTCCAAAGGACGAGAAGAAGTCCTCTCTGTTCTTGGACGCCTTGAACATGGCGTCCTGTGATCTCGCTTTATCGCGCCATCCGCAAACGCCTGACTCTGAAGTAAATTGTCAACCCCGTCACCGATCCGCAAGTCAACAGGCTCGCCGCCATCCCCAATATCAGCGACCAATCCCGCTGATATGTGCCATGCACAATCCCGATCGCCTGCAGCACGCTGAACCCGCCAAACGTAACAAGTGAAATTCCCTCATCCGTTTTCTTCCGCCACACCGCCAGCACCTGCGGCACAAACAGCAGCGCATTGCACCCCAGCCCCAACCCAAAAATCACCGCAACAATTTCCTTCATCGCACCCATTCCAGTCCCAAGTCCCTTAGTCCCTCAGTCCCTATTCGCGAAGCGAATCCCATTCCGCGCCTTCGCCCGCGCCGCCTCTTCCTCGCGGCTCCTCGCCGGCGCATTCGTCTCCAGCGCACTCAGCAGCCGCGCCGACACCGCCGCAATCTCATCCACAGCCAATCCAAACGCTGCTTCATTAGCCTTCGAAGGCTTGTTAAACCCGCTAACCTTCCTCACAAATTGCAGCGAAGCCGCACGAATCTCCTCCTCCGTCACCGGCGGATCGAAGTTAAACAGCATCTTGATATTCCGGCACATCGTTCGAAACCTCCAGCGAGTAGCGTTCTTCCCGTGCATCTACGCTCAGTTCATCACTCTAATTGAACTTGGCACCTGTAGAATCTCAAAAAGCGCGCCGTCGCCCCAACCATGACCTACTTCGACCAAGTCTCTGAAGCAGCCGCCTTCCTTCGCCACAGGCTCGCCCCGCTAACACCAGCCGCCGGCCCCAAAATCGGCATCGTTCTCGGCTCCGGCCTGGGCGCGGTAGCCGACGCCATCCACAACCCCGTAATCATTCCCTACGCCGAAATCCCCCACTTCCCCCAATCCACCGTTCAGGGCCACTCCGGCCGCATCGTCGCCGGTCTGCTCTCCAACACCCCCGTCATCGTCATGCAGGGCCGCGTCCATTTCTACGAGGGCTATTCGCCGCAGCAGGTAACCTTCCCCATGCGCGTCCTCGGCGCGCTCGGCCTTCGGGCAGTTGTCCTCACCAACGCCGCCGGAGGCATCGCGGAAGGCTACCACATCGGCCAGCTCGTCGCCCTCAGCGACCACATTAACTTCATGGGCTTCAACCCCCTCAACGGCCCCAACGAGCCCCGCTTCGCCTTCCAGCCCGGCTCGGGTCTTCGTTTTACAGACATGACCGAAGCCTACTCCCGCCGCCTCCGCACCCTCGCCCAGCAATCCGCTCAAGCCGAGGGCTTCCCGCTCGCCGAAGGCATTTATCTCGCCGTCCCCGGCCCCAGCTTTGAAACCCCAGCCGAAATCCTCGCCTTCCGCACCCTCGGCGCAACCCTGGTCGGCATGTCCACCGTCCCCGAAACCATCGTCGCCCGCCACATGGGAATCGAAGTCCTCGCCATCTCCTGCGTCACCAACCTCGCCGCCGGCCTGGGCGCAACTCCCCTCAGCCACGACGAAGTCTTTGCAGCCGGCCGCCAGGTCGAGCACCGTCTCGCCCGCCTGTTTGAGCGCCTCATCCCCCAAATCGCCGCTCTCCTGGAGCAGCAGCCGTGAGCGAACTGCCCAAATCCCAGCCATCCGCCACAGAAGCCCACCGCGCCGAGTACCTTCCCTTTCCCCCAGTCGTTGTGGGAATCGCCGGCTGCTCCGGCTCCGGCAAAACTACCCTGGCTGCCGCGCTCGCTCGAACCCTCGGCGGCGTCCACTTCTCCCTCGACAACTACTACCGCGACCTCGCCCACCTGCCCCTCGCCGAGCGCGCCCAGCAAAACTTCGACGACCCATCCCTCATCGAAAGCCCGCTGCTTGCCTCCCATGTAGCAGCCCTCGCCGCCGGCCACGTCATCCACCGCCCGCTCTACGACTTCGCCACCTACACCCGCGTCCCCGGCCAAACGGAAGCCGTTCATCCCGGCCCATTCCTGCTCGTTGAAAGCCTGTTCGCCCTCTGCTACCCCGAACTGCTGCCGCTTTACCAGTTGCGCATCTACATCGACACACCCGACGAGCTCTGTTTCGAACGCCGTCTCAAGCGCGACATCGAGCAGCGCGGCCGCACCCCCGAGTCGGTTCGCCATCAATACGAGGCCACCGTCCGCCCCGCCGGCATTGCCTTTATCCGCCCCTCCGCCGCCCACGCCGACCTGCTGCTCGACGGAACCGGCGCACTCGACTGGAAGATCGAGCGGGTACTTTCTGAAATGCGCACGCGCGGCCTCCTGCTCGGCGCCGCCTGACCGCCCCGAAATTCCCGGATTCTGTCCCTGTTTTCTACTGACACTTTTGGTTCATTTACCAAACTTTCATCCTCGAACTATCCTTTCCCGTCACTGCAACATCTATATAGATAGCGTGAAAGTGTTTACCAAATTCGTATCGAAGCTCCATCGCTGGGTTGCCGCGTGGCTCCGCCAGGGCATCTCGCCCCGCCGTCTCGCGCTCACCCTCGCCCTCGGTTTCGCCATCGGATGCTTCCCCGTCGTAGGCATCCCCACGGCCATCTGCGCACTCATCGCGCTGGCGCTCCGGCTCAACCAGCCCGCCATTCAAGCCGCAAACTACGTGGTCATGCCGCTCCAGTTGCTGCTCGTTGTGCCCTTTGTCCGCCTCGGCGGATGGCTCCTTGACTCAGGCCCTTACCATGCCGCCATTCCGGTTGCTCTCTTTCACTCCTCGCCCCGGGAACTTCTCGCCAGCCTGGGCGGCCTGGCCGGTCACGCCATGTTCGCCTGGCTAGTCATAGCCATCCCCGCCGTCGCCCTGATGACGCTAGCGCTAACGGTGCTCCTGCGCCATGTCCCAGCCCTCGCCGAGGCCGAAGCCGCCGCCGGAGATTGACCCTCTTCCCTCCCAGAACATCGCTGCCGGAGATTGACCCTCTTCCCCCCACGAAACACCGGCAGTTGGCCCGCTCATCATCCCCGAAGAATCACCATGAGTCATCACAATCTGTGCCCCGTTCATCGCAGTCTTATCACGATGAGCGGGCGGGCCTTGAGGTCAGATCATGGGCAGGCGGCATAGGTTTCGGCTATCTTTCCCAACCACGCCGACTGTGCCCCCGGTCCCTAGCCTTTGGGGACCGGGGAGGGAGAATCGAACCACCTGCAGCCGCGCGGGAACCCACAAAGCCCAATCGCCCCGTCCACAGGCAGCGAACAGAAGGCCACTCGGATCGTCGTCCAGTACTTCTCTCCAGCCCCGAACAGCGAAACATCGGCAGAGATCCTGGATCGGCTCACTTCGAGCCGGGAGGCACAACGCCGTTCATGCGCAGATACTCCACCATTTGCCCATAGTGGTCGTATCCGTGAGCAGAGATGAAGGATGCGACGACCGACCGCGTGTGCAGACCGTCGACACCGTCAATAGTGGTGTAGGCATTCTCCGGAGTAATCGTCGCGAGCGCCTTGTGTGCATAGGCGAAAGAATCCGCGGCAGCCTTCAGGAGTTCCTCTTTCGTCGTCAGACCCTGAATGCTTTTCGGGTCAACCGGCATCTTCTCCCCGAGAATCTTCGAAGCGAAGTAGTAGTTCGCCGTCGTGACATGCGATATTTCCTGCGCGAACGTGCGAACCCCGCCATACTTCACGCCCTGCGAGGTCGCGAAGGTTGCAGTAGTAGGCGCAAAGCCGTATTTGTCAGCAGGCATCGCCTGCGCAACTCCCATAAACTCCTGCTCGAAGAGGTTCAGCAACTCCTCCTGCGCCTGTACCGGTGACATTTGGGTGCCGGCGGCCACCTTTGCGCTGGTTGAGCCCGCTTGCGCGGAGCCCGCGAGCGTACAGCCTCCTAGAATCAAAGCGGTGCAAACATACAGGAGACGCATAGATCACCCCACTCGCAAATTTCCTCAACAGTCTAGCAGACGACTGCGTTCGCGATGTTAGCAGTCATTTGGTGACTTCAGTCCAATGCGCGTTTCCAGCGGCGATGGCAAGAGCCCCAATGAGGACGACAGCCGAAAAGTATGAGTCGGCGATGGCTTTCGTCTAGTCCCGCCGTCGGTGATATGGCTGTAAGAGTTTTTAGTGACCATCCGAGAGGCCTGTTAGCGGGGGTCAAAGCCTTCTATACAAGACGGCTCAATAGAGACCTGGAGCGTGGATGCGGATGGTGACTTCACGCATACGCCAGATCAGTGGAAAAACCGTGCGTGGTTTAGGCCCGTCGTCTCCGAAGATAAGCTAATTTTCAATATCCTGGGGCCCAAATCCAAGCCCATTACCAGGACAGTCTACGGAATCTATCATGGACGGCTAATAGAGATGTTCCTCATTCACTTCGACCAGGAGTTTAGTAGGGCTAGTGCGACTGCGCTTCCAGTGACCGGCGACAGAATTGGTGGCACATAGTGTTGTTATCGGAGGATGTTCGTGCTGGAGCGACTTTCGCGCCTGACCATCGCTGGCATCACGGTCCGAACCCCTTGTCTGAATATGCTGGACAAGGGGTTACGGTCTTCCTCAAGATTCAGACGAGCCGCGCAACCTGCGACTTGACCCAAGCCTCGTACGTCACCGGCGAAGCCCCTTTTGCTCTCTGAACGGTATCCCTCGTAAAGGCTACTTTACCGTTGCGAATGTCCTCATACGAGTGCGACACCGCCTTCGCCACAAAGGGAGGGAAACCAGCGTTCAAAAGGCCTTCCTCCGCCTGCGCACTCGTAATCTCTACGACGCGAATAGGCTTCCCCGTAACTCGCGACAGAATCGCGACCTGTTCCGGCAGAGTCAGCAGTTCACCGCCGGTTACTTCGTAAATCTCCCCCGCGTTCGGATCAGTCAGCGCCTTCACGGCTACGGCCGCAATGTCCTGCGGGGTGACCTGCTCCCCAAAATCCGCACACAACGGAATACGAAATCGTATTTTGGAAG
>CAZGHZ010000152.1:0-6520 GCA_964525655.1 uncultured Occallatibacter sp. | reverse complement strand
TCATCTCCTTCAGCTCGAGCTTGTTGAGCGCCAGCACGCTCACCATCTGCATCAGGCCTGGGGTCAGGATCTGACGTTGCGCGACCTTCAGGCTCAATTTGGGTTGCAACAGCGCCATAAGAAGAACTCAATTCCCGTTTGGACTTAACGTCAGTGTAACTGAATGAGAAAAAGACTAAAGGGTAAAATGCCCCACATCAAAACTATCGTTCCGCTTTGGGCGGCACTCGATTCAGAACTATCTCCCCGGAAACCATCGTACCTCTTTGATCTCAAGGGGATTGACTGAAGGCAAAATGTCTCGAACCAGACCGCACGCCGCCCGAAGCCTGCATCAACTCAGCGAGAAACCCTCCCCCAGATAGAGCCTCCGCACATCGACGTTGTTGCCCAGCTCATGGGGAGTTCCCGCAAAGAAGATCTTCCCTTCGGCGATGATATAAGCCCGGTCGGTTACGCTCAACGTCTCGCGCACATTGTGGTCGGTGATCAGCACCCCGATTCCGCCCGCCTTCAGATCGAAGATGATCTTCTGCAGTTCCAGCACGGCGATCGGGTCGATTCCGCTGAAGGGTTCGTCGAGCAGGATGAAGTTCGGCTGGATGCAGAGCGAGCGGGCAATCTCGACGCGCCGCCGTTCGCCGCCGGAGAGCGCGTAGCCCCGCGTGGTGCGAATGTGGCCGAGATTCAACTGATGAATCAGCCGCTCGGTCCGCGTTCGCCGCTCCCGATTGCCCAGCGGCTGCGCCTCGAGCACAGCGAGGATGTTCTCCTCCACGGTCAGCTTGCGAAAAACGGAGGGCTCCTGGGGCAAATAACTAATTCCAAAGTTGCGCGCGCGCAGGTACATTGGCGTCTGCGTGATCTCGGTCTCGTCCACAAGCACGCGCCCCGCATCGGGCTCAACCAGGCCGACAATCATGTAGAAGCAGGTTGTCTTGCCGGCGCCGTTTGGCCCCAGCAGGCCCACAACTTCGCCGCGCGAGATCTTCAGGTCGACTCCGCGAACGACCTGCCGCCCCTTGTATGTCTTGCCGATTCCTTCGGCGATCAGTGTCTCCATCGAGTTCGCTTTCGGCGCTCCAAACTCCATCTTACCGTTTCACTTCGGCGCAGTAGTCTGCGTCGTCGTCTTGCTTTCCCCGCCTTCGACACTGACGCTATCATCGCGGCCATGGAAGACTAAAGCCTTGCCGGTAACGGTTCCCCGCACCGGATCGGTCATCTTGGGCGGGGCGGTCGCCGTCCCCGTCAAAACGTATTCGTTCACGGCGCTGGTATAGACCAACTGCTCCCCGGTACCACGCCGGCCCTCGGAGGTCAGCACGACATGCCCGCGCGCCGTCATGTGGTCCACCTGCGCCTGCCCCTGAACAGCGTTGCCCGCCGGCAGCAGCGTAACCTCGACCTGATCTGAGGATGAAGTCGCTGTTCCCGTCTCGGCAACCACCGCGCCCAGAATGCCGCTATGCATCACCGCCTTGCGCTCGACGTCGGAATACTTCAAATCGCTGCAACGCACCCGGATTACGGCAGGCTGGCTTGCTTTCCCCGTCTGCTTGCCCGCGTCCTTGCCTGTCGTTGGGCCAATCTCTGGGCCGGCGGTCACCAGCACTGCGTGCACCGGCGCCGCCACATCTGTCGTCAGGGCAACCAATGTCTGCCGTTCATGGTCCAGCACGATCACCGGCGCGGCAATCGAATTGGACTGCTGCCAGAGTCGCGCCTGCCCGCGGAAGGTGGCCTCGCCTGTGGCCTGGCGCAACTCAGCCTCGGCGGCGACGACATGCGCCGGACCCTTCCCACCCAGAGCCACGTTGCCCTGGCCGGCCGCAGGCCTCTGCTGCCCAGAATTGCCGCCGGCGCCTGCATCAGTCCAGCTAGCCTTCACGTTGCCGCGCGCAAAGGCATCGCCCGAAGCCCGCGAAACATCCACCTTTTCGGCCGTCAGTTGCAAAGCTCCGTCCTCGACCCGCGGAGTCATCGTGAGGTGCAGCCACTCGCCGGCTGCCTCGTAAGCAGCGCGGCCCGAGGTAGCCCGAATCAGCGGCGGCGGCGGAGCGCCGGGCTTGGCTGAGGCCTGCTGCGTGAGAACCACATGCCCCTCGACCTCAGCCGACTGAACTTGGCCCTCGTTACCATTGCCGCTCTTTGCGCGCGCCTGCTCAAGACTCGCGAAATGCGCCTCCAGGCGGTCGCCCACGGTCGTCTGCCGGGTCCCGGTCGCTGTCGTCTCCTCCACGCTTGCGTGGCCAACCCCATTCAAAACGGTCAACTTTGACCCCGGCCCCAACTCGCCGGTCACGACGTCAGCCGAAAGCCGGGATGGCGAAACCGCCCCCGAACCCTGCTGGCTTTCGCCTGACACAACCACGCCCTCGCTTCCGCGCACTGAGACCGGCTCGATCTGTCCGCGACCGGCGTCGCGAAAATCGATGTCGGCATTCGGCGAACGCCAATGCCGGCTCAGGCGCTGCGGCTGACCTGCAACTTGGCTCAATTCCTCGCTGTCGATCACCACGCTTCGATCTAGGTGCGCCTGGCGCAGCTTGCCTTGTACGCCGAATTCGAGTTCTGCCGTAGGCGCGCTTCCGTGCAATTGGCGCCGTAACCCACCTCTCGGCTCGGTTACCGAGTCCAGTGTGACTCCGCCCTCCAGGTCGGCGTGGCGAGGCTGGTTGTGCTCGTCAAAATCCATCTCCCCGGTCGCCGCCTTAATATGGGCTCCAGCGGCGGTGGTCATTGTGAAGCCACTCGTCGCATCGACCCGCACCGCCGATCCATCCTCGCGAAAGTAGATCTTCGCGTCGACGGCCGTCGCCTGCCCGCCTTGGTACTCGGCCGTAGCTGCGCGCATGCGGCACAACTGCGTGCCGCGTTCGTACTCCGCATGCTGGGCGTGAATCACAACCGTCTCCGAGCCTCGTTGCATACTCAATTCCACTGCCCTGTCCAGCACGAGCAGCCCTTGCTTGTCGAATGTAGCTCCTATTGAGCTGCCTATTCCCTGCGCCGAAGAGAACTCCACATGCTGGCTGGTCGTTGCCACCCCGCTGTGCTCGTCGAAGGTGAGCCCGCTGGTCTTCACTCGGATCTCGCCCCGCGCCGCAGCCTGAGCGACTGAGGCCAGCGGGGTGTCTTTTTGCTGATTGCCCATCGCCTGGCCGGCTGAGGCCTTGGGCGCAACCGCCGGAGCAATCCCCGGCCTCATCAGCGTAATCTCCACAGGCCCGGCGGCCTTGGCGGTGCCCGCCTGCTTGTCGTACTCGAACTCGTCGCCCTCGATGCGGTCCACGCGACTGCCGTTTTCGTCGTAGAGCTCGATCTTCACATCGTGCAGCAGCATGTTTCCCTTCTTCAATTGCACGACCTTCGAGGCGTGAATCTTCCACTGCGAATGGGCGCCCAGGGCGTGGGAAAAGGTGACTCCGTTGGCCTCCTGTTGAATCTCAATGCCCAACTGCTTGGGCAGATCGTGGAGATTGAAGGGATTTTTCCATCTGCCAACGGCCAGAAAGACCACCAGCGAGGCAACCAGCAGAACCCCTGCCGCCACCACCAGCATTCGTAGCCTCTCAATGGTGATCCGCACGGTCAGTTCGACCCTCCAAGCAGCGTCGATAACCGGGCCGCCAGTCGCTGCGCGAGGCTCTCGCCCAGTTCGCTCCACAACAGGCGCGCAGTGGCTCCTGAGCCCTTCTCGACTGCGGCAGTCAAATCGACCAGTTGGCGCACATTTTCTTCAACGTGCCCGGCAGCCACCGAGTCAAGCTCCAGATCTTCCTCCAGGAATGGAGTATCCGAACCGAAGTCGATGCGGATGTGCCCGTCGGCCTCGTAGGCTCTCTCGTCGAAGAGCGGTCCAAAGCCCGTCACCCGCACCAGCCGCGGCTCCCGCATCCAGCGTGAGTCGAGAGCACCTGACGTCTCCAGCTCCCACAAGCTCCATCCGATCTGAAATTCATACGCGTAGTCGTCGTGGAGGGTCTCGAGTGCCTCATCGACGGCAAGACGCGGCTCAGCGCCCAGCGCGGTGGTTCCGTCGCCGCCCGCTCCAATTCTGCGACCGTAAACCTGCTGAAAGACCGGGGACTCTGTCCAATTGATCGGCCATACAGTCGCAGCATAGACGCGCGTCTCGCCGCCGTGCGCGGCAAAGGCTCCCAACACCGCCGTTAGTTTGTCGGCTAGTGCGGCCAGGCGCAGATTCGGGTACCACAAGCTCAGATAAAGCGTGTCGGACATCTCTATAGATTGTAGACGGGATGCAAGAGACGAGGATGCAGAGCAGATAATCCCGATCAAATGAACGTGAAGGTGCCCCAGGAGGGTGCCTCGACTCTTGTGGGTGCCCCAGGTCCCGCTTTTGGGACCTGGGAAACAACGAAACCTAACCGTTCGGCAAAGGCAACACGATTATCACCCCGTCACAATCTCGCTGAAGTCCGCGATGCCCGAGAAGCCGCGCAGCACTCCATCGATTAGTCCCAAATGCGCCCCACGCACTGCCGCGTCGGGATCGAGCACCATCACCTTGTCGAAGAAGGCATCGACGACCGGTCGCAGCGTGGCGATTCGCGCCAGTGCTTCGTCGTACGCTCTCTCTCCGCGCAGGAAGGCAACTTCGGGAGCCAGCGCCGCGGCCGCATCCGCAAGCTGCTGGGCCTCCGGCGCGAGTGTCACATCCTGGGTTGAGCCAAGTGCAAATCCCTTTTCTTGGGCCTGGCGCAGGATGTTCTTGATGCGTTTGAAAGCCGCGGTGATCGCGGCAAAATCCTCCGACTCGCGCGCCGCCGTCAGAGCCTCGGCGCGGGCAATCGCATCGCGCACATCGTCGCCTCCCGCAGCCAGCACAGCGTTCACAACGTCGTAAGCGAAGCCGCGGACATCTCGCATATAGAAGCTCGTGCGCTCGGCAAAGAAAGCTTCTACATCTTCATCAAGCTTGGCTTGTGAACAGCCCTCAACTTCGTTAATTGCGAATTCGTATAAATCTCTCAGCGTAAATGGCAACTGAGATTCGTAAAGAATCTTAACCACGGAGTTAGCTGCACGACGTAGCGCAAACGGATCCTTTGATCCAGTAGGAGAAAGTCCGATGGAGAACATACGAACGATGGTGTTTATGCGGTCAGCGATTCCGAGAAGTTGACCCTCGATAGTAGGTGGAATCTCGTCGTCTGTGTTCACAGGACGATATTGCCAATAAATTGCGTCCGCGACACTATCGCCTAGACCCTGCGACCGAGCATAAAGGCCACCAATGGCACCTTGTAATTCGGTGAACTCTTTTACCAATTCAGTAGTCAGGTCCGTTTTTGACAGCCAAGCTGCCTTGGATAGGGCGTCCTTGTCCGGCAAGACCTCGCGAAGGACTTGTTTGGTGACGATAAGTCTGCCGCACAATGAACTCGCCAGTCGATGAACGGCTTCGGTCTTTTGATAATAACTTCCAAGTTCCTTCTGGAAGGTGACGTTTTTCAGGCTTTCGATACGCTCTTCCAAGGGGGTCTTCTGATCCACCTCCCAGAAGAAGCGCGCATCTTTGAAACGCGCACGCAGCACGCGCGCATTGCCATGGCGAATGATCGCTTCACCCTCAGCATCGACCTGCGTGTTGAGAACGGCCAGGAAATGCGGGGCCAGCTTGCCGTCCGCTCCCTCGACCGCGAAATACTTCTGGTGGTCGCGCATCACGGTGACCAGTACCTCTTCGGGCAACGCCAGATATTCAGGCTCAAAATCTCCCAGCACCACGGAAGGCCACTCAGTGAGATGAACTACCGTTTCAATCAGCGGTTCATCTTCGCGCCAGCGCGCTCCGGCAACAGAGCGCGTCGCCGCATCGAGCGCCTTACGAATCGAATGCCTGCGCTCGGCCACGTCAACGATGACGAACGCCTTCCGCAACGCCTCTGCGTAGTCGGTAGCCTTGGCCAGCACAACCGGGTCCTCGCCATGCAGCACGCGGTGGCCGCGGCTCACATTCCCCGCAGCAATCCCCGCGATCTCCAGAGGAACAATCGCCGAATCCACAAGCGCAACAACCCAGCGCACGGGCCGCACAAAGCGCTCCGGCTTTCCCGCGCGCCAATACATATTCTTGGCCCAGTAGAGGCCTAGCACTTCCTTGGGCAACTCCGCTGCCAGCACCTGCGGTGCGGCCACTCCCTCACGCTTCACCGTCGCGCCAACATACTCGCCCTTGGCGTTGGTTACCTTTTCGAGCGCATCCAGGGCCACTCCGGCCTTCTTGGCAAAGGCCGCGGCTGCCGCGGCCGGCGCCCCATCCTTGAAGGCGACCTTCCACGAAGGGCCGGTCAGCTTCTCCTCGGTATCGGCCTGGCTCGCCAACACACCCTCGACCAGCACTGCAAGTCGGCGCGGCGTCGAGTAGGTGGTGAGTCTGGCCCCAGAGGCAAGCAACCGCTCACGCGTGAGCAGTTCGTTGACGCGGCGGCCCAACTCGGCCTCGGCCCCGGCAATCATGCGGGCTGGAATCTCGTCCAGCCCAATCTCC
>CAZGHZ010000151.1:0-6520 GCA_964525655.1 uncultured Occallatibacter sp. | reverse complement strand
AGCCGCCAGTCGGGGCGGATGCTGGAAAAGATTTGCTTGTGCTTCACCTGGCCGGCCATCACGGCCATCGAGACGCCCTCCTTTTGGAAGACCTCGATCAGCCGCGACAACTCGCCCAGCGAAAGCCAATAGACGGTAATGCGTTCGTCGCCCGCCGCACGATGATTGATCTCCGGGTCGGTCTCTTCGCGAATTGCGGCGACAACGACAGAAAACCCCTGCGCCCGCGCCGCATCCAGCAGCAGAAACGGGAACCGTCCGTTGCCGGCGATCAGGCCGAGCTTCATGGCTACTTGATTACCCCGCGCTCGCTGCGCTCGATAAACGCCGCCAGCAGCGCCGCGTCTTCGCCGTCTAGCTCCTTGATCTTCTCGACGGCCTGCGTGGTGTTCAGCTTGGCCGCAAGCAGCAGCCGGAAGGCTCGCTGCAACGTCTGCAGCCGCTCGGGCGAGAAGCCGCGCCTCGCCAACCCGACTTTGTTAATCCCGAAGGCCTTGTTCTCCCGCCGCGACGAGGTCAGCGAAAAGGGCAGCACGTCCTGCGTGACGATGGTCCCGCCGCCGATGAACGCGTACTTCCCAACGATGCAATGCTGATGCACTGGGCAGAAGGCCCCAACCGTCGCGAAGTCCTCGATGATCACGTGGCCGGCCAGCGTGGCGCAATTGGCCAGGATGCAGTGGCTGCCCACCTGGCTGTCGTGGCCGATATGCACGCCAGTCATCAATAAACAGCCAGTCCCGATGCGAGTCACGCCGCCGCCGCCCGTGGTCCCGCGGCTGATGGTGACGCCCTCGCGGATCGTGTTGCCGTCGCCGATCTCCAGCGCCGTCGGCTCGCCCTTGTACTTCAGGTCCTGGGGCGAGACGCCAACGGAACAAAAAGGGTGAAACGTATTACCCGCGCCGATGCGGGTGCGCCCGTCGAGCACCACATGGGAGATGAGGTTGCAGTTCTCTCCCAGCACTATCTCCGGCCCGATGGTCGAGAACGGCCCGACGGTGCAGGAGTCCGGCACGACGGCTCCGCGGGCAACGACCGCGCTCGGATGGATGCTCACTCCGCTTTCACCGCTTCCGTTACTGGCTTGGCCTCGGACGCGCGCGGCACGATCGCGCAGCTCAGCGTAGCCTGGCAGGCCAGCTTGCCGTCCACCGTCGCCCTGGCTTCCATCCGTCCCATTCGGCTCCTGAAGGCCAGCACGTCCACCTCGATGCGCAGTTGATCACCGGGCGTCACTTGGTTGCGGAACTTGGCCTTCTCGATGCCCGTGAAGACCGCCAGCTTCTTCTCCCTGTCGGGGATCTCGCTCATCATGATGATGGCCCCGGCCTGGGCCATTGCCTCGATCACCAGCACACCGGGCATGATGGGAACGTTGGGAAAATGTCCCTGAAAGAAGGGCTCGTTGAAGGTCACGTTTTTGAGGGCGACCAGGCGCTTGCCGCGCTCGAACTCAACAACTCTGTCGATCAACAGAAACGGGTAGCGGTGGGGGAGTAAACCCAGGATCTCCTGGATGTCGAATGTCATTCATCTCTCCGGGGCGCGGGTGGGTTAGCTGCTCAAGCGCTCCAAAGGATTATATCGAAAGGCCCGCACCACAATCCCGGTGGGTTTCGATCCTGCGCATCGTGCTACTTCTTGATGCGCCGCTCGGAAGCATCCACGCTCCAGAAATCGGCCGGCAGCTCCTGGTTGTAGCTCACGTGGTCCACGAAGTATTGCCGGGTCATGTCGTCGTTTTTGAAGCGCGTGATGGTGAGGGGTGTGGGCAGACCGTCGAAGGTGTGGTAGTCGTCGTACTCTTCGGCGTCCAGGTTCTTGTCTTTGTAGACAGGGTCCCGCCATTCGAAGGTTCGCCGCAGAGGCAGGTGGGTCTGCGTGTCCATCAGGATGGTCACGGCCTCGTTGTCAGCCGAGATCAGCGTTACCTGATCGGCCAGGTGGCGCTCGGCCAGCCGCTGGCCCTCGTAGATCAAGATCGTCCTGGGATCTTTGAGCCACACCTTGATCGCGGTTTCGATGGAGTGATCTCGGCGGCGCAGATAGTCGTCGACAATGTCCTGAGGGAGAGGCGCTCTGCCTTTGTAGGTCACCTCGGTGCCCGTGCGCCCGATGAAGAACTCCACCACATCGCGGTGCTTGGTAACGTCGATGCGGTCATGATCGGGCCAGACGTGGTATTCCCAGTCATCCACAGTTGTGCCTGAGGGCTTGCCCTGGTAAAAGGCGGCCACATGGCCCTGCCGCATCTGGTTCTTCAAGTTGAGCCAGGCCGGGCCGCCCAGCGCCAGCACCATGGCGTCGAGAGCTGCGCGGGCCTGCCTGGCGTTCTTCTGGGCGGCGTCATCCCCGGCGACGGGAGTGGTTTGCGTCCGAAGGGCAAGCGGAGCGGCAAGCAACGCAATGGCCAGGGCCACCGGCAGAACTCTGCGCATGGGTCTTCTCCTCAATCAGTTGGACGTTCTCCGGCAGCCAATGGACCGGCTCTCGAAACCATCTTCAGAATGGACGTTGAGGGGGGAGGAAGGCAAACTTGTATCCGCAAGCGCCGGCCGGGCCATGGCTCACATCTAGGAGAAAAACCGAGGGTCAGAGAGCCCGAATCACTCGCGCCGGGAGGGTGATGATGGCGCTCACCAGCTCCAGCACTCCGCCTACCGCGATCCCCACCACGCGAAAGGGCAACAGAAGCAGCCACACCAGAGGATAGAGCGCCAGGGCCACCAGAGCCAGCGGCCAGCATAGAACGAAAAGAATGCAAAACAAAAGAAACTTGACCATAGCTTCAGTCCTCGCCGCGCGCTCTCGACCGGAGCGCTCCATCCGAGGATACGACGGCATGCACATGTCGGTTCCGTTGATCGGCGTCCGGTGGTCGCTAGGAGCAGTCACGGCTTGCTCTGACCTCATCGCGCTTTTGTTATTGCGGCTCGAGGGGGAAAAGATGACGCCTGCCTTGAGGTAGTAGCGAAAATCCTCTAGCGAAGGGACTGAGCCAGGCCGCGCAAACCATGTCTGACTTGTCCGCCGCAAGCAGACCCGCCCCGCCGCCCCTTCTTCATACAGGAGCGTTGAGTGGCTGAAACCGGCGCGGCGGTTAATGGAGCGGTTGCCGACCCGGCGATGATGGCAGGCGCGGCAGCGGGGGTGGAAACCGGAGCCGGTTCAGATGCAAGGACCGGAGCAGCAGCCAGCCCCTACTCTTGACGAAGACGATGAAGACCCCGGGCCTGTCCTCAACTGTAGCCTTGCCGCAACGGTTGGGCGTGCTAAGCCCGTCGCGACGCATCAACTCGACGCTGTAGCTCGCAATACGCGGATTCTCCTGGCAGAGCGTCTCCTTGTCCACCCAGACCCGCAGCCAGGGGAGATTTGCCAACTGGTTTGAGAGCCGCACCTGGCCGTGCGCGTCGGTGAGCGCCTCCTCACGAAAGAGCTGCTCCCGCATGTCATTCCAGTTATATCCGGCAATGAAAATCAGGTGCAGCCGGCCCTGCGGTTGACCGTCCTTGCCACCGAGGATGCGGACGGTGATCGGTTCGTTGTGAACCACAGGAAAGCTTTCACCCTCTCCTCTCCCGCTTGCGGCGATGAGGGCCAGTCCGGCGGCGAGGGAGACGGCGAAGGGTCGAATCACGGTTGCACCTGAGGGAGCTATCGGCGCAACGAGGCCTTTCTGGAGATTTCTAATGCCCCGCGGCATGTTGAGGCAGTCCAACGCTCACCACCCTCTAGCTCCGAGCAGCTTCCGGCGCTCGCGAATCAGTTTGGAGCGCAGTTTCTTCTGCATCGACAGGACCTCCTTGGTGCGTTGGGGGAGCTTGCCATAGATCATCGCATGGGCTCGAATCACCTCCTCTTCGATTTCGCGAGGGCGCAGCGCATCCCAGCGTTCTAAAGCAACCCAGCTGTGGTTGAACATGTAGGGCGCCGGGCAGATACCCTCATGCTCCAACAACTCGTGAAAACGCTCGGCTCCGCAGTAGAACGAGAAGACTCCGGTCCGGGCGCCGTCGATGTCGTTCATGGCAAACATCTTGCCACCGACCTCACGGTCGCCGATCCAAAAGGCCAGATAGTGCTTCCATTTGATGGCCTCGACCACATGCGGCAGGCCGAGGCAAAGGGATCGGATTCGCTCGCTGTCCATATGAATCTCTGACGAGCCGGCAGTGCAGGAAGTCGAAGAAGGTTTTTGCAAAACGGGTGTTCGGCTTTCACTATAGAAAGATCCGGTTTCTTACTTCTTCGCAACCTTGGATCTTTCTCGCACGCCCAGCGTCTTCTTTCGCTCGCGAATCAGCTTTGCGCGCTCCTTCTCCGGCATGGCCAGGACGGCCTTTGTGCGCTTGGGCAGCTTCTCATAGATCAGCGCATGGGCGCGGACCAGTTCCTCTTCGATCTCCCGCGGCTTGAGCGCGTCCCACCGCTCGAGCGTAACCCAATGAGCCCTGGCTAGATAGGGCGAGGCGCAGATTCCCTCCCTCTCCAGCAATTCATGAAACCGCTCCGCTCCGCAATGAAACCATAGGACTCCGATCCCTGTGCCATCCAGATCGGTCATGGCGAACATCTTGCCGCCGATCTCACGGTCTCCGATAAAGTAGACCAGGTGGTGGCCCCAGTTGAGGACTTCAGCAACGTGCGGCAAGCCCATGCAGATCGCGCGGATACGCTCGTTGTCCATGGCATGAGTCTAGGACGGAACGGCCGTCGAGGGGAAGCTGAAATCGGTCAGCTGCATGAGATTCCAGAGACCCCCAGTTTTCAGAGATTAGAAGCTGGCCTCAAAGTCGCGGAAGCGCCTCTCTAGCTCCCACTGCGCCGCAGCCTTCTCGCTGCCGTCGAGCAAAGCCTTGCAGCCACCAAGGGGTTTGTCGGCCCCCAGCGGTTGGCCTTTGCACGCCGCTGCCGGCACGGTGAAAACGTCAGGCGCGGCCCAGATGCTGGCGCCCGGCAAGAAGTTATGTTCCAACCCCGTTCGAGCCAACTGCTTCAAATCTTCGTAGTTTAGGTGGTAGTCCAGGGCGGCGCGCACATACTCGCCGGTGATCTCGATGCGACTTACACCCTCATCGTCGGTCGAAAGCGCCACCGGGACGTGAGCTGCCCGGTAGAGCGGGAAGGGATGATCGGCGCCTCTCACACCTAGAATCCCCTCGTTTGAACTGAGGTTAATCTCCACCATCACGTGCTTCTCGGCCATCTTCTTCAGCAGCCCGTGCGCGTCGTCCTCATTCATCACGTCGACACCGTGGCCGATGCGCTCGGCGTGGCCCAGCTCGACGGCCTGCCGGATGTGGAAGCGTAACCCCTCGGGCGGCACAAGCCCCGGCGCCAGTTCGCCAGCGTGAAGGCTGATGTGAACCTTGGGGTAGACCGAATGCAGATAGTCCAGCATCTTCATCTGCAGAGTGTAATCGCGCATTGAGAGGAAGCCATCCTCCGGCTGCACGAAGTTGATGCCGACCCAACTCGGCTCGTGGGCGTCCATGCTCGCCTGAACGGTCTCAAAGCCCAAGAGCGCCTGGGCAAAGACCTGCTCCGGCTTCGCGCCGCGCAACACCTGGTAGATATAGCGGACAGTCACTCCGCAAGCGGGCATGGCCTCCGGCGTTCCGCAGCGCTCGATATCGCGCCGCAGAGCCTCGGCCGCGCGCGCATCCTCGCGGTCCACGAAGATCTCGTCGCGCAGGTTCAGCGCCACCAAGGTGTCGCGATACTTGGCAAAATCCATGGTCAGCGGATTCTCGCGGGCTATCTGCGCGGCGTGAGTGTGAATCGGAGTCTCCATCAGCTCGACATACTGCTGATTCTGCGCGGCAGCCCTGCTGGCCACCTCGTCCACCCACTCGCCTATGTGCTTCTTGCTCAGCCCGCCGAAGCGGTCGAAGGTTGCGAAGAACTGGTCGTGACCGCTGAACCCGGCGGTGGGCACAAAGCCGCGCATCGAGAAGGAGTCGACCAGCCGGTCATAGAGCGCCTGATTTGCGGTGACTTCGGCAGCCGGCGTCAGCGGGGGCGTGCAGGGGGGCTTGGCAAAACTCAGAGCCCCCGGGTCTATGCAAAGCCCGTCTTCGCCGGCATCGCGGATGAAGGTCTCGGCGTAGACCGCGCCCGAGAGATGAACGTGCAGGTCGGCCCCCTTGGGAAACTTGTCGAGGAAGCCGCGCAGGGCCTGCGGACCGTCCTTCACAGCGGAATCATAGGCACGGGCGGCGCGAGCCTCCGGCGTGCCTGCCTGTGCATAAACCGGAAGTTGGGTGACGGCGATCAGAGAGGCAATGGCGAAACAGGAGACAAGGCAAGCAGTGGGGCGCATGATGACTTCAAGTGTAGAGCAGAGAGGGCTTGGTGTCGCTTTGACGCGTTTCGAGTTTGGCGCTGGAAGTGGGGAGTTGGTATACTGTTTCAGTTGTTGCAGCCGACTGTTCGTGGACGCCTACCCACTCCGGCCCAACCGGAATCCGCGCGGGAAATTGCAACGCGAAGTTTGCACTGAGGCCAGATAGCT
>CAZGHZ010000150.1:0-6548 GCA_964525655.1 uncultured Occallatibacter sp. | reverse complement strand
TGCACAAGGAGGGCTACAAGCCCCGCCGCGACCTGATTCTCGCGCTCACCGCCGACGAGGAGGGGGGCAGATTCAACGGTGCACGGTGGCTGGTTCAAAATCATCGCGAACTGGTGGACGCGGCCTTTGTCATTAACCCCGACGCGGGCGGCATCGAGCTCGACCATGGGCGCGCCGTGGTTGCCGACGTCGAGGCCACCGAGAAGGTCTACTCCGATTTTCAGGTCACGGCGGTGAATCCCGGCGGCCACAGTTCGCGACCCAGGCCGGACAACGCCATCTATGAGCTGACCGCGGCGCTCGACAAGCTGGCCTCGTATTCGTTTCCCTTTGAAATGAATGACGTTACGAGAACCTACTTCGGCAACCTAGTCGGACAGGAGACAGGGCAGACAGCGGCCGACATTCAAGCCATCCTGGCCACGCCGCCCGATCTGGCCGCAGCCGCGCGGTTGAGCGCCGATCCCAGCTTCAACTCGAATTTCCGCACTACCTGCGTAGCCACGCGCCTCGCCGCCGGCCACGCCAACAACGCGCTCGCACAGACCGCGCAGGCCAACGTGAACTGCCGCATCTTTCCTGGCCACTCGCCGGAGGAGATTCGGCAGAAGTTGCTCTCCATCTTCGACGACCCGAAGCTGAGCGTGAAGTACGTCTCGGATTCCTACGAACTCCTCGACACAGCTCCAGAGCGCAAGGCGATGGTCCCGCCGCCGCCCATCCCCGAAGTCTTTGAGCCTTTGACGCGGCTGACGCAGACGATCTGGCCCCGAGTTCCAGTGACGCCCGTGATGGAGAACGGTGCCAGCGATTCGATTTACTTTGCCCAGGTGGGCATTCCCAGCTACGGCTACTCGGCCATCGCCCTGGAACGCGACGACGAGCGCGCTCACGGCCAGGACGAGCGCCTGCCGATGGACTCCTACTGGAAGTCGCTGGACTTCTTCTACTCGTTCCTGAAGGCGGTCGGCGAGAAGTAGGGTTCCCTGTCCTGCGCCGCATGGTTACTGGCGTGGATGCTGCTGAGCTGCATTCCCACTAGCTCTCGATCCACGCTGCTAAACTGAAGACAGATGATTCTCCCGTTCGTCCGCGAGATCTTTGCGGAGCTGGAGCACTCCCCGGGATTTGAGCGCGTACGAAGGCATCTGAGCCTCAGTGCGGGGCGGAGATGTGTCTCCGGACTGACCCAGACGGCGCGCTCCATTTACATCCCTCTCTTCGCGCGGGCTGCTCGCCAGCCGGTGATCGTCGTTGTGGCCGACAACAAGGCCGCTGAGGCGCTGGAGTCGATGCTCCGCGCGGGTTGCGAACTGACCGGCGCCGTGGACCCTGCACAGGTGGTGCGGCTGCCGGCCCACGATGTGCTTCCATTCGAGAACCTCTCGCCTCATCCCGACGTGCAAGAGCAGCGTGCGGCGGCCTTGTGGAAGCTGGCCACCGGGGCTGTCTCCATTCTCATTGCGCCGGTCGAGTCAGCGGCGCTCAGGCTCTTTGACCGCGACTACTACGCTGGCCTCGCCGTGACGCTGAAGCGCGGCGAAGAGGTCGACGTGGAGGTGCTCACCGGCCACCTGGCTTCAGTCGGCTATACGCAGATGGATCTGGTCGAGATGCCAGGGCAGTTCACGCGGCGCGGCGGAATTCTCGACGTCTATTCACCCGAGTCGGACCGGCCGGTGCGCATCGAGTTCTTTGGCGACGAGATTGAGACGATTCGCAAATTCGACCCTGAGACCCAGCGCTCGCAATCGGGACTCGACGAGACGCAGTTGCTGCCGCTGACTGAGACTCCAGTGACCGAGCGCCTGCTGGCCGCGGTGCACGGGCGGCTGAGCAAGCAGCGAGTTGAGCTGCAAGGCTCGGAAGAAGATGAAGAGATAGCCGCCGAGTTGGCCGCTGCCGGTGGAGTCAGCGTCTTTCCGGGCTGGGAGTTTTTCTCCGCGGTGGCCGGGGCGGATAAGTCGCTGCTAACTCTTCTGCCGAGGTGTGCGCTCTTTGTCGAAGAGCCGATGATGGTGCGCAACCAGATCGATCGATGGTGGAATAAGGTCGAGCAGCGGCATGAGCGGTCGGCGATCGGCTCGCTGATTCGGCCCGAGGACATTTATCTTCGGCCCGAGGTCTTGCAGGCTTCTCTGCAAGCCTACATGGGCATCGACCTGGATCAGTTGGGCGTAGTGGACGTGCTCGACGACGACCACACGCTCGGCGAAATTGAAGTGAATACGCGGCCGACGCTGAGGTTTCATGGTTCCATTCCGGCGCTGACCGAGCAACTGCGCGCGCTGATGGCGGCCGAGACGCGGATTCTGCTGGCCGCGCCGCATCAGGGCGACGTTGAAAGACTCGCGACGGTGCTGCGCGAGTACCAGATTCCCTACCGTCTCGGCAGCCGCAATCCGCATCCAGGCGAGACGGTGCTGGACGAGGCAAGCTACCTCGCTGGCGACCTGCGCGTGCCCGTGATTGTGCGTTCGCCGATAGCCGCGGGAGTTAGTTTTCTCGACTCGAATCTGATTCTCTTCGGGGCCAACGATCTCTCCGACGAGGCGGATGTGGCGGCGCGGCCTGAGCCGAGGAGGTCGAAGACGGCGGCATTTGTCTCCGACTTCCGCGACCTCGCCGTCGGCGATTATGTGGTGCACGTCGAGCACGGCATCGCGCAGTATCAGGGACTCAAAGAGATTGTGCAGGACGGGCTCTCGGTCGAGTTCATGATTCTCGAATTCGCCGAGGCTGCGAAGTTATATGTGCCGCTCACTCGGCTGGACCTGATTCAAAAGTACCGCTCGACGGACGCTGGGCCTGCACCAGTGCTGAACCGGCTAGGCTCGCAGCAGTGGGCCAAGACAAAATCGAGAGTCCGCAAGGCCATGCAGGATATGGCCGCCGAGTTATTGAAGTTATATGCCGAGCGCCACACGGCAGAGGGAACGGCCTTCTCCAAGGACAACGAGTTTCAGCGCGAGTTTGAGGATACATTCGACTATAACGAGACCGACGACCAGAACTCGGCGATCCGGGCCATCAAGTACGACATGGAATCGACGACGCCGATGGATCGCCTGCTATGCGGCGATGTGGGCTACGGTAAAACCGAGGTCGCCATGCGCGCGGCCTTCAAAGCCGTGCAGGACGGCAAGCAGGTAGCCGTGCTGACTCCGACAACGATCTTGTGCTTTCAGCACTTCGAGACATTCAAAAAGAGATTTGCGCAGTTTCCCATCAATATTGAGATGATCTCGCGCTTCCGCACGCCGAAGGAGCAGAAAGCGATCGTCGAGCAGGTGGAGACAGGTCGCGTGGACATTTTGATCGGGACGCACCGGCTGCTCTCGAAGGACATCAAGTTTCAGGATCTCGGGCTGTTGATTGTAGACGAGGAACAGCGCTTCGGCGTGCGCCACAAAGAACGGCTGAAGCAGATGCGCAAGGAAATCGACGTGCTGGCCATGAGCGCCACGCCGATCCCGCGCACGCTGCATATGTCGCTGGTCGGCCTGCGTGACATGAGCGTGATCGAGACCCCGCCCAAGGATCGGATGGCGATCCAGACAGTGGTTGCGAAGTTCGACGAGAGGATTATCCGCTCGGCCGTCGAGGTGGAGCTGGAGCGCGGCGGGCAGGTCTATTTTGTTCATAACCGCGTCGAATCGATCTACGATATCGCCTCGCGAATTCAGGAGTTGGTGCCCGCCGCGCGCGTTGCCGTAGGTCACGGGCAGATGGGCGAGACGGAGCTCGAGAGAGTGATGCTGGCCTTCATGCGCCACGAGTTCGACGTACTGGTAGCGACAACAATCATCGAAAACGGGCTCGACATTCCACTGGCGAACACGATGCTGATCAATCGCGCGGACCGGCATGGGCTGAGCGAGTTGTACCAGTTGCGCGGGCGCGTGGGCCGCTCAAACCGGCGCGCTTACGCATACCTGCTGATTCCTCCCGAGCAGGAGCTGACAGAGATTGCCCGCAGGCGCCTCGCGGCACTAAAGGAATTCAGCGATCTGGGCGCGGGCTTCAAGATTGCCGCGCTGGATCTGGAGTTACGAGGTGCGGGTAACATGCTGGGCGGCGAGCAGAGCGGTCACATCGAGGCAGTTGGGTTCGAGTTATACACCTCGATGCTTGAGGCCGCGGTGAAGGAGATAAAGGGCGAGTCGAGCGAGGAGCGGCCCGCCACGCAGCTCAACTTGGGCATCGCCCTGCGCATCGACGAGAGTTATGTGCCGGAGGAGAATCAGCGGCTGCGACTCTACAAGAAAATCGCCGGGACGTCGAGCGAGGCGGCGATCGCCGAGGTGCGCGCGGAGATGGAAGACCGCTATGGCGTGCCGCCGGATGCGACAGTCTACCTGTTGGAAGCCTCACTAATCCGTCTCGAGTGCGAACGGATCGGTATTGCGCAGGTGGATCGCAAGCGTGCCGAACTGCACATTCGTTTTACAGAGAACGCAGCCGTCGATCCGCAGCACCTGATGAAACTGGTCGCGCGCAACGCCAAGCGCGGGGCGCAGTTCACACCGCAGGGTCTGTTGAAGTATCCTTTGGCTGCCACGCGATCCGATGAGATCCTGCTGGAGGTTCGCGAACTGATTGAGAAACTGGCTGCGAAGCCAATGAGTGCTTGAGATAACTGACAAGCACACGAAAAGAGATGCGATGAACAAGAGCCTTGTGGTGATGATAGGAGTTTGCATGTTGCAGCCGATGACCGCCCGCGCCGCGAAGGAATCCTGGAAACAGGAGTTCGCGAGGGTTTCCGACGAGTATCTCGATCAGGTCTACCTGCGCTACCAGCCCACGCAAGGAACCTTGGTTGGCTATCACCAGTACGATACGCAACTGGAGGATTTCTCGCGGAAGAACATCGACGCCGAGATCGCGGCACTGAGAGTCTTTGAAAAACGCATTGAGGCGATTCGCCCCGACGCTTCCGCCGATGATTTTGTTTCACGCAGCGATCGCGAGATGGTGTTAGCAGCCATTCGCTCTGAGCTGCTCACTCTGGAGACAATTCGCCCGTGGGAAAAGAACGCGGACAATTACTCGAGCACCTGCGCGAATGGCGCGTTCACGCTGATGGAGCGGAAGTTTGCATCGCCCGATGAGCGGTTGCGTTCGCTCGTCGCGCGCGAAAAGCAGATGCCGGCGCTGCTCGACAATGCGCGAGCGAATCTGAAGAATCCGCCGCATATCTACACCGAGATCGCAATCGAACAGTTGCCGGACATTATCACCTTCTTTGAAAACGATGTGCCGCTAGCCTTTTCCGAAGCCAAGGACCCGGCGCTGAAAACCGAGTTTTCAAAAACCAATGCAGCCGTAATCGCCGCACTCGGCAGCTATCTCGACTGGTTAAAGAAGGACCTGCTTCCGCGCTCCAATGGGGACTTTCGCATTGGGGCGGAGACTTTTTCGAAGAAGCTTCAGTATGACGAGATGGTCGACCTGCCGCTGGATAGACTGCTTGAGATCGGCTGGGCCGACTTGCGCAAGAATCAAGCGCACTTCAAGGAGGTTGCCAAGGAACTGGAACCGGATAAGTCTCCGGCCGCTGTGCTCGATGAGTTAGGCCAGAATCATCCCGCTCCCGATCATCTGCTGGACGCCTTCCGCGCCACCTTCGAGGGGCTTGTGAGCTTCATTCACGCTCATCATATTGTGACAATTCCCTCAGATGTGCGGCCCATTGTGGAAGAGACACCGCCTTTTATGCGCGCAACGACTTTTGCCAGCATGGACACGCCGGGCCCCTTCGAGGCGCATGCGACGGAAGCCTATTTCAATGTGACGCTGCCCGATCCGAAGATGAAGCCCGAAGAGGTCGAGGGCTACATGCATTCGTTCAATGTCGGCACGGTGATTTCGACGGCGGTGCATGAGGCTTATCCAGGACATTACATCCAGTTCCTGTGGTTGCCCAAGGCGCCGAGCCGGGTCCGCAAGTTGTTGGGCGCGAACACCGATGTCGAGGGTTGGGCGCACTACTGTGAGCAGATGATGCTCGACGAGGGCTACGGTCAGCCCGGCGCTGGAGCGAAGGACGAGCGCGAATCAAAGTTTTTGCGACTAGGCCAACTACAAGACGCGCTGCTGCGGAATGCGCGCTTTATTGTTGGCATTCAAATGCACTCCGGCAAGATGAGCTTCGACGAGGCGGTGGAGTTCTTTCAGAAAGAAGGCTACCAGTCGAAGGAGACGGCGATGGTGGAGACCAAGCGCGGAACCAGCGACGCCACCTATCTCTACTACACCCTGGGCAAGCTGGAGATTATGAAACTGCGCGAGGATCTAAAGAAGAAGCAAGGCGCGGCATTCTCTTTGGAAAAGTTCCACGATGAGTTCTTGCAGCAAGGATTTCCGCCGATAAAAATCGTGCGGCAGGCAATGCTGGGCGACGATTCACCGGCGCTGTGAGGGAATGACGAACGATGAAGACTGTGTGATGAAAACTGAGACGAGGAAAAGTGAATGATGAAGCGGGTTCGGAAGGCGGTTTTTCCGGCGGGCGGGCTGGGTACGCGATTTTTGCCGGCCACCAA
>CAZGHZ010000149.1:0-6714 GCA_964525655.1 uncultured Occallatibacter sp. | reverse complement strand
GGCTACGACTGGGGCGCGGGCAACGTGCAGCGCGCCGTCGAGAAGACCGGCTACGCCGATTTCTGGGAGCTCTACAAGCGCAACAACCTGCCCAAAGAGACCAAGAACTACGTCCCCGAGATTCTGGCGGCCATCATTATCGCCAATCATCCAGCGCAATATGGCTTTGACGAAGTAACACTCGACCCGCCGGTGCTGACCGACACGGCGACCATCAATTATCAAGTTGACCTCAGGCTGGTTTCGGACCTGGTGGGGACGCCGGTTGATGAGCTGGTTGCTTTGAACCCAAGCCTGCTGCGGCTGGTGACGCCGCCCGGCGCTTCTTTCGATCTGCATCTGCCGCCCGGAACGGCGGCCCTGTTTGAGCAGCGCGTCGCGGCCATTCCCGAATCCAAGCGCAACGCCTGGCGCTACCATCGCGTTGCCGCAGGAGACACACTGGCTTCAGTGGCCAAGGAGTATCGCGTAACGGAGACGGAATTAGCCGCAGCCAATCAGATGCAAGGCATCGAGTCCCCAGGCGCTCTCGCCGGAGTCGAGGCGCTGGTGGTTCCTCTCGCTCCGGCAGCAACAGCATCGTCGCGCACGCTGCTCTACACTGTGCGCAGAGGCGAGACGCTAGTCACAATCGCCGACCGCTTCGGCGTCTCGCTGAGTCAGCTGCGGCGTTGGAATGGAATCGCCGGCATTAAAGTCGAGCCGGGCCGCCGCTTGCATGTGGCCGATCCATCGACCGGTTCGCACACAGCCGCCCACGGCCATCGCCGTCATGGAATCCAATCTGGCGCCAAAGCTCCGGAAGCCGCGCCGGCAGCGAAGAAAACGCCCGCGCACACTTCCGGCGCCGCAGCCAGAGTGAAGAAGAATGGCAGTGCAAGTCAAAAGAAATCTCCCGCGCCGCGGCGCACCCGGGACCCGAAATCCTCAGCGTCAAAGAAAAAAAACTGACGGAGACTGCATTGCATCGTTGTTATTTGCTGGTCTTTGCGTTCATCGTATTGCTACAATTGCTTGCGTGAGCGGAGCGCAATGCTTCGCCGCATCATCAGGGGAACGCAATCAAGTGCAGCGGCAAGCCGCTGGAGGCAATCGGATGGAAGAAGTGTTCAGGATGTTCGCGATGAGCGACGGCGAAGCGAAGGCCGAGCCGGCAGCGCATGATTCGGTTCACGACGACTTTGAAGAGGACGAAGAGGTTGAAACCTCCAGCGTGCTCACCTCCTCGGACGACGACGAGGGAGTCGTCGAAGAAGCGGTGATCGTGGTCGTGGAAGAACCCGCATCGAAACCGGCCGCAAAGAAAGCGGCAAAGAAGAAGTCTTCTGCAAAGAAGGCTGCCAAGAAAGCAGTAGCCAAGAAGGCAGCTGTGAAAAAGGTTGTGGCCAAGAAGGCCGCAAAGAGATCCGCCGCAAAGAAAACCAGCCCTGGCGCGAAGGGCGGAAAGGCAACGGCCAAGAAGGCCGCGGCCAAGAAGAGCGCCAGCAAAACCACAAAACGAGGTAAAAAGTTGGCAGTTAAGAAGGCAGCAAAGAAGGCGCCAGCCAAGAAGGCAGCAAAGAAAGCTGTTGCCAAGAAGGCCCCGGCGAAGAAGGCAGCTAAGAAGGCTCCCACAAAGAAGGCAGCTAAGAAAGCCCCTGCGAAGAAGGCAACCAAGTAGCAGCGGCAATCTGAACTCAAAGGCAAGCAAAAAAGCCCGGCTCGCGCCGGGCTTTTTTGCGTCTGTACTCAAGCGAAGCGGCTACAGCATGATTCAAGAACCGCTACGTTTTGAAAGGGCACGACGTTAGCCATGCCGCAGAAGAAGCAGTAGAGTCGCGGGCTCTAGCGCCTGAGGGATTTCTTTCGGTTACCTTACATGGCGTCGATGCAACCAGCTCTACCCTTTCCCAACCGGAGCGGTGAGCTGCGCCAGATGCCAGCGCTGGTGGCGGATGTAGTCCTCCACGAGAAACCTCAGCGTAACCGGCTCGTTCTCGCCGACGGTGCAGACCGCATCGAAGCGCTCCTCGGGAATGCAATCGACCGCGGCGGAAAGAATCTGATGCTCCACCTGCCACCAGTGGAGGAGCGTGGCCCAAGTCCGGCCGGCATAGCCATGTGCGGCTACCCATCCGTCTTGCGCGTAATCCGGCCCAGCAAAACTGCCGTGGATCGAGGCGCGCACAAAGCGCTGGCGGTTGTTGGCAGCCGAATCCAGCATGTGCCCTACGATCTGCTTGCGTGTCCATCCTCCCTCGCGCCAGGGAACCTCCGCAAGTTCCGGCGGAAGGGCAAGCAGGGCCTCATGAATCGAATCGATCTCTGCGTGAAAGTGAAGGGAAAGGTTGGTGGCCATCGTTCTCTCCGGGACGAGATAAAGCTTGATTCCATCCTACAACGCTCCGCGGCGGGGATCTTCCCGAGGATGAGGCGTGCTCTCGCTACGGCTCACATGAGTCACTTCCTATCGATTTGACAACAAACGCGGGGTAAGGACACTCTGATTGCCTGAGTGCTCATGCTCAAGCCGTCTTCCTTGAGACCTTGGTTCACATTCGGACAACTGCGAGTTTGGCCCGCGAGATTGCGGGAATACTCGGCAATTCCATCACAATCTCACAGCTTCACAGTGAACAGGAGGCTTCGGGGGGACGATCCGGCCACACAGCCAAAAATGAAGATGGGGTACTCGCGGCTTGTCGACTACCACTCCCGAATGGGCGTGAGCGACCGATCTTCACCAGACTCTGCAAGGCTTGGGGCTCACCATCGCCGCCGCCTTCTTGCAACTGAAGCTCTTGCCAAACTCCGGCAGATCCTGCAAGACCGAATTCGTCCGGTACTCGTCGGGCGCGTGGGGATTGCTCTGTGCCTGGGTGCGCAACTGCTCGGGCCGCGTCTGCGTGCACCACTGTTGCGCGTAGGCGATCCAGAAGCGTTGATCGGGCGTGTAGCCATCCGTCTTCGCGTTCATGTCGAGGTGTGAGGCCTGCGCCTTGTCGAGCCAAGCCAGCCAGGCCAGCCATAGCCCGCCGAGGTCGGCCAGATTCTCCCCCAGCGTCAGCTTGCCGTTCAAATGAACTCCCGGCACTGCCTCGATGGCGTCATATTGCCGGACCATGCAATCGGCGCGGTCCGTAAAGCTCTTCTCGTCCTCCTTGGTCCACCAGTCCTTGAGGTTGCCGTCTTTGTCGTACTGGCGGCCCTCATCGTCGAAGCCGTGCGTCAGCTCGTGCCCGATGGTCGAACCCATGTCGCCGTAGTTGGCCGCGTCGTCTTCCTTGTCGCTATAAAAAGGCGGCTGGAAGTATCCGGCAGGAAAGTTCACGTTGTTCATCTGCGAATCGTAATAGGCGTTCACCGTGGGCGGCGTCATCTGCCACTCGCCCTTGTCGACGGGCTTGCCGATCTTGGCCAGGTCGCGGGCAGTTTCAAACTCGTCCGCCCGCATCTGATTTCCCAAGGCATCGCCACGCACAATCCTCAGCTTTGAATAGTCGCGCCATTTGTCCGGGTAGCCGATCTTGTTCATCACGGTGTGCAGCTTTTCTTTGGCTTGAATCTTCGTCGCAGCGCTCATCCAGTCCAGCGAATCGATGTCCTTATCCATCGCCTGCTCGATGGCCAGCGTCATCTCAAGGGCATGCTTCTTCTCTTCCGGAGGGAAGTAGCGCGCGACATAGACCTGGCCAAGCGCCTCTCCGAGCTCGCGATCGACGCGGCTGGTGCAGCGCTTCCAGCGCTCCTGCTGCTTCTCAGCTCCATTCAGAATGTGCGCATAGAAGTTCCAATTCTCCTGATCGAAGCTCTCGGGGAGGCTGGTGCCGGCATAGGCATGGAGCAGGTGCCAGCGCAGATAAGTGCTGATCTGGTCGACGGGCGTATCGGCCACCAGCCTGTTGAATTCGGCAAAGAACTTCGGCTCCATGTCGTTCGCTTTGCCGGCGGCGGGGGCATGAGCGGCGGTGACATAATCGGCGAGCGCGAAGTGCGTCAGCTCCTTGCCGAAACTGACCACGTCGGTCGGATGATTCAGGTTTTGCGGGTCGCGCTCCTCGGTAATGGTGAGCGAGGCCTTGGCCAGGCGCGTTTCGATGGCCATCACCGTGTCAGCGTCTTTGGCGGCCTGCGCCTCCGGTTCGCCGGCCAGCACAAAGATCTTGCGCACGTGGGCCATGTATTGCTGGCGCGTTTCCATAGATTTCGCATCGGTGCGGGTGTAGTAGTCGCGTTCGGGCAACCCCAGCCCGCCTGCGCCATAGAAGCTGATGACCGAAGTCGAGTCGGCATAGTCCTGATTCGAACCCATGCCGAAGAACGCATCCACGCCGATGGCGTGGAGGTGCGCCAGCAGGGCGGGCAGATCGGCTGCTGTTTTCAGCGCGGCGATTTTATCCAGTTCAGGAAAGAGCGGCGAGAGGCCCAGCTTGTCGATGGCCGCCGTATCCATGCAACTTGCGTACTCGTCGCCGGTCTTCTGCTCGTTGGCGGTGCGAGTGGCGCTGGGAGTGGCCGTCTCTTCGAGGATCTGCTTCAGGTGCTGCCGGTTCAGTTCATGAAGCTCCGTAAAGCGGCCATAGGAGGTCTGGTCGGCGGGCAGTGGGTTGCGCTTGAACCATCCGTTGCAACTGAAGCGGTAAAAGTTCTCGCATGGGTCGACGGTCGTGTCGATGAGCGAGGGATCGAAGACGCGCAGCTCGGGCGTTGCAGGCTTGGCGGCGGACGCGGATGTCTGGGAAATGGCGGGGAGAGCGGCGAGGGCGACAACCAGAGCGATCAGGGTACGGTAAGGTGCGGCAAGTTGCAACATGCCGACACTTTAGCAGATTGACGTACACCGGACCAGCCTGCCAGGCCGACAATTACAATGAAATCGCGAACGCAAATCATCTTAGGGAGCACACGAGTGTCGCAACGCACCTTCAGCATCATCAAGCCGGACGCGGTCCGCAAAGGCTTTACCGGGGCAATTCTGGCCGAGATCGAGCGAGCCGGCTTTCAGATTGTGGCCATCAAGCGGCAAACGATCTCGAAGGACCAGGCCAAGGGCTTCTATGCCGTCCATGCGGGAAAGCCGTTCTTCGACGGGCTCTGCACCTTCATGTCTTCGGGGCCGCTTGTTCTGATGGTCATGGAGAAGGAGAACGCGATCGCCGACCTGCGCAAGCTGATGGGCGCGACCAACCCGGCCAATGCCGATCCAGGAACCCTCCGCCAAAAATTCGCCGCTTCGATGTCGGAGAATGCCATCCACGGCTCGGACGCCGAGGATACCGCGGCCTTCGAGATCGGATACTGGTTTGCGGGATACGAGCTGATTTAACTTGTCCGCCAGCCTGTGTCTTAGGAAGAATTAACAGAAGCGCAGCGCCTGGTCTGTCATTCTGGTTGTATCGTCTCCGCACGGCCGGCTGTGATTTCCCAACCGAGACTCGAAGACTTCACAATCCCTTATGGTCTCCGAGAGGACATCGATGAAACCTACGCCCCAAAAGCCTGAAACGACCCCCAACCACGTATTGAGCAAGGTGCCTGAAGTCACGCTGGTCTTCTGGATCATCAAAATCTTCTGCACCACTCTCGGTGAAACTGCGGGCGATGCCGTGACCATGTCGATGAATCTCGGCTACCTGGTGGGCACCGCAATTTTCGCCGCGATCTTTATGGTGGCAGTGATCCTTCAGGTAAAGGCCAAACAATTCTATCCCTTTCTTTATTGGGCGACGATCATCGCGACCACCACGATTGGCACAACGATGGCCGACTTTGCCGACCGTTCGCTCGGCGTCGGCTATCTCGGGGGTAGCCTATCGTTGCTTGTGCTGCTGCTGGCCTCGCTTGGCGTCTGGTATTGGACATTGGGGTCGGTCTCAGTCAACACAGTCAGCACCCCCAAGGCCGAGATCTTCTATTGGGTAACGATCATGTTTTCGCAGACCCTCGGAACTGCTCTAGGAGACTGGACGGCCGATAGCGAGGGGCTTGGCTATCTGGGCGGGGTGGCGATCTTCCTCTTTCTACTATTGGTCGTGGCGGCACTGCACTTCTGGACGAAGATCTCGAAGACGGTTCTTTTCTGGGCCGCGTTTATTCTCACGCGGCCGCTGGGCGCGGTCGTTGGCGATTTTCTTGACAAACCCCTGGCGCAGGGCGGCCTGAACCTGAGCCGCTACACGGCCTCCGCAACGCTGGTTGTACTCGTGGTCGCCTGCATTCTGATCTTTGAACAGCGAGCGGGAAGGCACCCGGAGAGCTGAGGGCACGATGGGCTTGCAGTGCTCCAGATCCAGCTTTGGAGCCCGAGAGACTCTCTACTCGCGACGGCGCGACTACTGCGAAGGGGTCGCGGCCGCAGGCTGAAAAGTGAGCGTCTTCAAGTCGCCAACGACTCGATCAATTGCTTCGTCGAAGGCCTTGTCGCGATTCTTTTCTCGAATCATGCCCAAGCCCGGCTTATCCGCCAGGAACTCGTCCAGCACCCACAGTGCAATACTTGTCTTCGGATCCACGAGTGCCAGTCTGAAGCTAGGGAACGGCACAACCTGATCGCCAAACTGGCGTGGGATGTAGATAATGCTGATCTGCAGGACCAGATCGGCATCGGCGGGAGAGGCAACCAACTCGTAGTGTCCCCAAGCCTGAATGGCAGCGTAAAACTGGTTGTAGTCCCGCCTTCGGTCGCCACTCACCATGTTGAGATCGAGCAAGCCTCCCGCGTTGGAGATGAAGACC
>CAZGHZ010000148.1:0-7072 GCA_964525655.1 uncultured Occallatibacter sp. | reverse complement strand
CCTTAGTATGTATCGGTTATAGCGGGCGACCCGATTTTAGCCGGACACTACTGATGCGTTTTGCAAAGGCGATCTTTTGCGAAGCGGAGCCGCGGCGCAGGAAGATCGGACTAGCGTTCGTGCTTCTTCCAATGAAGCATATGGTGGTCGTCCACTTTGATCTTCGCGGGCAGCGTCAAGCCGCAGGTCTTGCAGATCAGGACCTCTTTGCCGATCTCCCAGTGGGTGCAATCCTTACACTTACAAACCAGAAGCTCGATCTCTTTCTTATCGCTCATTTATAGCCTCCTGAATTCTTCTTTTACTTCTCGAACGAAGTCGGTGAATCGAGCCGTGGTGATGATACCCGGCTGCCAGCACAGATCCCGGTCAATCAGATTGTACTGCTTCACGATTCGGGAACCGGGGAGAGTCTTTCCATCTTCGCCGGGTGCGTGGCCCATCAGCCAGAGATGATCGGCGACCGAGCAGGCGGCTGTGACGTCGTGAGTGACCACGATGATCGTATTTAGATCGTCCATGTCAGAGACCTTCGCAATCAACTCGCAGGTTTTTTCGAGCATGATCAGGTCGAGACCGGAGAAGGGCTCATCCATCAGCAGGAAGTGTTCGCTGCAAAGAATCTGCTGGATGATGGCGCACCTCTGACGCTGGCCGCCTGATAGCTGAGCAGGATACAAATTGTATTTGTCCTCCAGCTCAAACTCCTTCAGGAACTCCATGACCTTGTCGCGGGCAACGCTCGAGTCTTTCTCCTTCTTCCGTGCGCCCAACATCAGATTGCCGAGGACGGTGCGATGTTCGAAGAGCGGATAGCTCTGGGCAACGACGCCGACCTCGCCGGCAATCACCGGGCGATCGAATCCATTGACCGTTACGCGGCCCGAGGTAGGCGCAAGCAACCCGGCGATGATACGGAAGAGCGTGGTCTTGCCGCAACCCGAGGGGCCGAGAATGCCGACCACTTGCCCTTGCACCCTGCCAGGCACAATAATGTCGCGCACCTCGGCGGCGACGCCGTTGAGAATCGGCCGGCCGTCGTATTCAAGAGAGACATTGTCAATCTTCAGCAGCGTCTTGCCGAGGCTGTATGCGGTTGCCATTATTTCCGCTCCAATGTCAGTGCCGCGTAGGGACAAGCCATGTTCTTGAGCAATCCGATGCTGAAATCCTGGAAGAGGCCGAGCAGAAGGATGGTCAACTGAATGGCAAAGACCGCGGCCAGCCGGAAATGGTGGTTCTGATCAAGCAGAACGGTGCCCACACCACCCTCCGAGCGAACAATGCCTTCCACCATGGTCAACATCATCCAACCCATCGCAGCGTTCTGGCGGAGAACGTCGAAGACCTGGTCAATCTGGCCAAGAACGATCACTTCCCAAACCACGCGCCATTCGCCCATGCGGAGCGTGCGCGCCAGGTCGAACATCTCCTTAGGAACGCCGTTGATCACATCCGCCATTCCAGTGACGAAGAAGACCGAAACCGAAAAGACAAGCAGCGACAGCTTCAGTTCATGTCCGCTCTTGGCCATCAACGTGAAAAAGAATGTCAGCCCGACCAGCGACAGAAACCGCAACTTGCTGAGCAAGGCGACGATAGGACGGAAGAATGGCATCACTGTCGCATAGGCTAGCAGCAGCGAAACGATAGTGGACAAGATGATCGCCTGGACGTTGAGATAGAAACTGGTGATCAGTTCCGCTCCGAGCCCCTGCTCCCACAAGTCTCCAAAGGCGTTCAAAACCTCGCCAGGTTTGGGCAACAAGACGAAGGGACTGAAGATCCACAACAAGACAACGATGACGACCTGTACGGCAACCATGGCGCGCACAGCGTTCTTGTTCAGAACCGCATTCGGTGAGAAGACAGCAACTGCATGATTCATAGTTTTCGCTTGGATATGGATCTTGGGGAGGCTCGCGCCTCCCCGTTATAGATGAAGATTATTGGCCAATCTGAGTAATTTCAACGCGGCGGTTGAGGGCCTTGCCTCCAGCCGATGCGTTTGAAGCGATGGGGCTTTGGGAACCGTGTCCAGCCACCGACTTGAAGCGCGAGTCCGGGAAGCTCAATGGCGCAACCTGCTGGAAGTAACGCTTCACGGCCTGGGCGCGCTTTTCACTTAGAGGCACATTGACGGCATCACTGCCCGCGTTGTCGGTGTAGCCGTCGATCTGGAGCGCCAACTGAGAGTTGATGGCCAGCGAGTCCTTCAACTCATTCAAGGTCGGAATGCTGTCGGGTAGAGGTTGATCGGAGCCGCTCGCGAAGTTGATGTAGACGGCCTTGTGGCCAAGCACCTGACCGGTCTGGGCCTCCTTGGTATAGTCCACTGTCTCCGCGCTTGCACCCTGCACACCGCTTGTATTCAGCAGCGCCTGCGCACCGAAGATAAACGAGGTGTCGACGGCATCCTTGTACGGCGGAACAGGATTGTCCTTGAACAACTGCGGATAATTCATCGTGGCGATCTTGCCAAAGGTCTCGTAGGTGGCGCGCATATTGTTATTATGCTTGCCGTCGAGGCCAAAGTAGTTGACGTTGTCTTCCAGGCCGAAGACCGCGGAGCCACCCAGCATCTGGCCGGAGGCAGAATCGCGGAAGCCCGGATAATACTTGTACCAGTAGTCGCCATTCTGGTCTTTGTAAAGCGTGGCCGACATTTCGCCGGCTTTATGGCGAACGGCGTCAAAGGCCTTGACCTGGTCGGCGGCCTGGAAGCTGGCAGCCAAGAGGCCAGTCACTTCGTCGCGGTTATCGTTGAAGAACTTCTTGATCCCCAGAATCACCGCAGGCATCTGCGAGGCATACTCGTGCGAGGAGACAATCTTCGTAGTTCCAGGACGGCCGTGCACCGCTAATTCGTCTCCTGGGGTCCACGTCACAACGCCGTCGGGACAAACGTTTTTGGTCTCGCCAGTCGCGCGCCCGTCCTTCACGACCTTGCGGTCCTCGCAGCGATTGGGAACAAATACCTCGGTGACGGCTTTTGTGTAATCCTCATCCGGGGCAGCAATCCAGTTTACCGCATCCGCGTCCCAGGTCTTCAGGTCCGGATTGTTCTTCAACCCGTTCGATCCCATATAGTTCAGTGCGATATTCCAGTCGCCATCGCGAATGACGCCAACCACGGTCTTGCCCTTCATGCTCTGCGGATTCGTCTTCCACTCGGCTGGGCCAAGCAAAGCGTCTTCTCCATTCGACCGGCCCACCGCGCCGATGATGACCGCCTGGTACTCAGGCCCAAGCTTCTTCAGAGGACTCAGATTGGAGAGCCATTGGCCGCCGCTGTCGCCCATCACGACGATTGCCTCCGCTCCGGTTGAGCAGGTCTTTTCGCCATCGTGAAGCTGCTTGGCGCAGGCCACCAGATCGGCAATCATCTGCGTGTTCGAGTCTTCGCGGTGCAGCGTCAGGTTCACGCCATTCTTTTCCATCAGCGAACCCTTTGTTGTATCCGGGCCGCCGTTGGCGTAGATCAGAGAGAACATCGCGTTCCATTCCCATACGTCGAAAACGATATGAGTTGCCGACACGTTGGCCGGAACACTCGATGGATATTCGAGCGCCTTCACGTTGGCCACCTGCGCCTCTTCTTGCGGTGGAAGGGTCACGCGGGAGGCGACAATCGACTTCATGATGCCGGGTGTTGGAATCAGGCCATGCTGCATGGCAGCGCGCAGCCCGAAGACTACGCCGGCCCCCACGATCAGAATCAGTACAAACTTAGCTTGCGGCTTCAAACGCGGCATTTCTTTCTTCCCTTCAAAGAATTCTCTAGTTGCCTACTTGAACATGTTGTCGTAATCGCTGCCCGGCTTCGCGCTGGACGCGGCTACGTTCGATAAAGTTGTGGGCATCTTGAGCGGCTGAGGCGTTTCCACTCCCGGAATCTGGATCATATCCGCGCCGGTTGACTGGTTGCCAGAGGTCAGCAATTTCTGATTGAATTCGGCAAACTTGGCCGCCGCCTCGTCCGCTGCGGCGCCGGATTCGATCTGGTCGTCGGTCAGCAGCTTGTCGGTGTAGCGCGAGAACTCGCGGATCTCGCCCAGCGTGCGGGAGGTATCGTCTTCGAGATAGTCGAGAGCCATATCGACCATCTTCAACTGCTCCGGATTGCCGCGCAGCAACTGCTGGCCTACGCCCAGCGTGGCCTTGGCGTCCAGAATCATCTTGCGCTGCTCGGCCAGGAAGTTGACCTTGTTCTCCGTCCGCTGAATCTTGCTGTCGGCGATCTGCGACCAGTGCTGGAAGGTCTTCAGCATTTTGCCGGTCTGGTCTTCCAGAGCCTGAAGCTGCTTGACGCCTTGCATCAGCATCCCGGCCTGCTCCAGGAAGGTCTGGCCTTCCAGCGAGAGCCGTTCCTTCTCCATCGGGTCGGTGGCGGCGGCAGCCATCTGCTGGGCCTTGGCGGCCTTGTGACCGAGCGTGGTGATCTGGTCGTTCTTGGCCGCGATGCTGCGCTGGAGCCTCTCGTCGCTGCCGGCAAAGCGCTGTAGCGTCTGGTCGAGGTTGAACTTGGCCTTCTTCATGTCGTCGAGATTGTTGCGAAGAATGCCGATCGGATCGGTCTCAACGACCCACGAAGCAAAGAAGCGCACCGTGTTCTGGAAGAGGTTCGAAACCGCCGTGCGGAAGGTCGGGTTGAAGACCAGCCACAAAATGGCCACCAGGACTGCGCCCAGCGCAACCGCGTGAAGCGTGTCCTGCAAGAGCGTAATCAGGTACGGCAAAATGACATACAAGCCGTAGGCGCCTCCCAGAATCAAGGCTCCAAGCACAACCATGCCGAGCGGCCCTTCAGGGCGCTTCCAGAACGACTTCGGTGTGTAGTTTTGAAGGTTCGAGGTGAAGTTGGGAGTTACTGGCGAAAGGCCCATGACGATCTTTTATCCTTTCAGCAGCGAGGTGTAGAGCGCCTTCTGCTGTTCAAGTTCACTGCCACGACGTTGCACGGCTGCCTCGAATTGGCTCTGCGCATGAGTGGCTTTCCCCTGCGCATCCACCAGTTCGTTTGAAAGCCGCGCCAGCTCCTGCTGTAGTTCCGTGATCTGCTCGGTGATCTTCTGAATCTGGTCTTGCCGGCCGTTGACCTCACGCGCGGCAAACTGCTGCGCCTTCTGGCCAAAGGAATCATGTTCCTGCTGGAGCTTTGCCTTCAGCGTGTCGAAGGTCCCCAAGATCCCGTCTTCCGTCAATCCGGCCTGGGCTGTGGCCTGTAGCACCGCGGTCTTGAACTTTACGTTCGAGGGCATCACAGTGTCTGGAATGGCCTTGAGGGGATCGAGGAATTTGTGAATCGTAGCGGCGGTCGGCGTACTCTCGAAATCGGTTTTCGAGAGCAGAGTCTGGTAAACCGAATCGTTATCCGGCACGACACCGGCATCGATCGGGAGCGCATAGGAAACTGGCGCCGCCGCACTCTCAATTGCTGGCGGGGGTGCGGATGCTGAAAACGCTGGCGCGGCGGGCGCCGTAGCATGCTGTTCGGGCTTCGGTGGCTCCTCTTCAAAGGCTACGGATTTGAGTGTGTCGAGAAATCCATGTTTGCCGCTCATGACCCTCCCCCCAGAGTTTCAAATTCAAATTACAAAAGGCATTTTGAATCGTGCGGGTGTCGCGGAAAGGATATACTGGCGCGACCGCTAACAGCAAGGGAATAATCGATGGCTCAGGCAACGCCCCAGAGGCGGGACGCAACAGCTATAGCTATGGCAGATTGCGATTTAAGCAGGCAAATTGCAATGTGAGCGCCGTCACGATGCATCGTCGAATCATGCCCGGCTGGAGCAGCTTCTCTGATATACTTCGCGCCATGGACAATCGAACATTCAAAGATGCGGGCGGAACGCCCGGCGGCCTCGGTCATTTTGTAATGGGCTTCATCATGACCTGCATCGGCGGATATCTGCTGATCAATCAGGTCACAGTTGTGGGCTCGTTCTGGAGCTTCTATGGCGAGAGCACATTCGGCATCACACTTTTGCCGATGCTGTTCGGGATTGGCCTGATCTTCTGGCGCGGCAGAAGCATCCTCGGTTGGGTTCTTACGATTGGCGGAGCGCTGTTTATCTTCGCAGGCATCCTCGCCAATCTCCATATCTTTTTTCGGCCGACCAGCCTTTTCAACACCATTGTGATTCTGGTGTTATTTGTTGGAGGACTAGGGTTCATCGCTCGCGGTGTCGGGCCCCACGGGCAACAACCCGGCGATTGACGTCCGTGGCGGCTCTCGCATGAGAGCTTAGGGCTAACTTCAATAGCGACTTTCGCGGCTTTGAGCAGATTGCAATTCGCAATCGGCAACATTGACTCGAATTTTGACCACTGTGAGTGCATCCATGCTTCCTTCGATTCGTTCAATGTTCCTGCCAGTCGTTCTTTCAGCCGCCCTTGCAACCGCTCCAGCGTTTGCCCAGTCCTCTGTTCCTTACGCAGGGGAAAATGCGGATGAAGTCATGACTCACCTCAAGAGCGATGCTTCCGCGGAACACAAGAACATTTTGCTCACCTTTGGCGCTTCCTGGTGCGGCAATTGCCGCCTCTTCGACCGCTTCCTCGCCGATCCTCAAATTCACCCGATCATCGACCGGATATTCGTTGTCGCCGATCTGGCCGCGGGCGAGCGGGCCAGCGACAAACGCCACCACAATGTCTCCGGTGCGGAGAAACTGCTTTCCTCGCTTGGCGGAAAGGATACCGGCTTTCCATACATCGCAATGCTTGATCCGGCAGGCAATCTGATCACAGACTCTTTACGCCCCGTCGGCAACCGGAGCAGCGAAAACACCGGCTATCCGGACGCCCCTTATGAGATTGACTGGTTCATGGAAATGCTGAACAAAGCGGCGCCATCGTTGCCGGCCCAAGATTTAGCCCGTATCAGAAGCTGGTTGACCGCTCACAGCAGCGCGCATTGACTGCCTTCCTGCTGGGCTTGCAGGCCTGCACCGCTACAGAATCGTCTACAGTGGATTCACAAATCGTGATAAATATCTGTAAGTTATAGATTTTGATGGTCGGGGAGAGAGGATTTGAACCTCCGACCCCCTGGTCCCGAACCAGG
>CAZGHZ010000147.1:0-7115 GCA_964525655.1 uncultured Occallatibacter sp. | reverse complement strand
CCGAGATCATGATTCCGCTCGTCGGGTCGGTCGAGGAGATGCGCAACCAGGCCGCCATTGTCCGCCGTGTCGCCGAGGAGGTCTTCAAGGAGAAGGGATCGAAGGTCGATTACATGGTGGGCACCATGATCGAGCTGCCCCGCGCAGCTTTGACCGCCGACCAGATCGCCGAAGAGGCTGAGTTCTTCAGCTTTGGGACCAACGACCTCACCCAAACCACCTTCGGCATCAGCCGCGACGACATCAACCAGTTCTTGCCGGCCTATATGAAGGCGGGCATCTTCAAGCAGGATCCCTTCGCCACTCTCGATCAGGCGGGCGTCGGGCAACTGGTGCAGATGGCCGTGGTCAAGGGCCGCAAGACCCGCCCCAACATCAAGCTGGGCATCTGCGGCGAGCATGGCGGCGATCCCGAGTCCGTCAAATTCTGCCACAAGATCGGCCTCACCTACGTCTCCTGCTCGCCCTTCCGTCTGCTGACGGCAAGGCTGGCGGCCGCGCAGGCAGCCCTCGAAGAGAAGATGGCCGGACCGGCCCACACCAACGCCTAGTTCAAATGGACTAGCTAAACACCAAGGGCGCAGCCAACGAGCTGCGCCCTTGTCGCGTGAAGCCGCAATTTGCTTACCTCCGCTCGGTTTTCGAAGACAGAAGTCGGCGATTTTTCTGCAGTCGGACATCAATCAAACGAGAGCGTGTGCCGGAGCGGGAATCAAGAATGCTAGATTTGAGTCACTGGCTCTCCTGCTGTTCATGAATCTCACTCTTGCTCACATCGGCGCGCGGCCCGGCTCGAAGGACGAGGCCGACGCCCTGACCGCGGTCTATCTCGGCCGCTGCTCACCCTTTGCACGCATCCAGGCTGAGGCCTTCCGCACCGAGGAGGCGATGCGCAATTGGCTGAAGCGGCTTGAAGGGCGCACACCAGCTGTTTCCGTGTTGCTCGACAGCCGGGGAAAGCAAATGAGCTCAGAGACCTTTGCCGCATGGCTGGGCGCGAGGCGCAATGAGGGAGCGCAACAGATTGTCTTTGCCATCGGCCCGGCCAGCGGATGGTCTGAAGAGGCCTGCAAGCAAGCCGATCTGCTGCTCTCGCTGGGACCCATGACATTGGCTCACCCTCTGGCGAGGCTGGTGATGGCCGAGCAGCTCTATCGTGCATTTACAATTCTAACTGGCCATCCTTATCACTCGGGACACTGACCACTATCGACTGACTATGACCGATTCGCGGCGAGGACTGATTCTGATCAACACCGGCCCCGGCAAAGGCAAGACCACAGCCGCCATGGGTACAGCCCTGCGAGCAGTGGGCAACGGAATGCGAGTGCTGATGCTTCAGTTCCTCAAGGGCTCCTGGCACTACGGCGAGCTGGATGCCGTCCAATCCTTCGGCGGCAACTTCGTGATGAAGCAGATGGGCCGGGGGTTTGTGAAGGTGGGCGGAGCCGAGACCGATCCGGAGGACGTCCGCCTGGTTGAGGCTGCCTGGAAAGAGGCACGCGAGGCGATCTATAGCGGCGAGTGGGATATGGTGGTGCTGGACGAGATCAATTATGCCATCGGTTACGGCATGTTGGACCCCGCTCTGGTGGCCGACGCCCTGCGCGGGCGGCCCGAGATGGTGCATGTGATCCTGACCGGACGAAATGCCCACCCGGACTTGGTTGAGCTGGCCGACACAGTCACTGAGATGCGAGAGGTCAAGCACGCATACCAGAAGGGGATTCTTGCACAGCGCGGAATAGAATACTGAAAACAGGCTGACAGCCGTCAGCTATCAGCGTACGGGCTCGAGTTTCGCGATTCACTGCACGCAGCGATGTATCAACCGGCGGCTGACCGCTGTTATCTGATAGCTGCATCTTGAGAGGTTGAATGTCCTGGTTCAAGCGTGAGGGCGGCGAGTATGGCCCCGGCCCCAAGGGCCTGGTGGAGGCCGTGGAGTCACGCGTGCGCACCGAAGGCTTGTGGATCAAGTGCATCGGTTGTCGGGCTGTCGTCTGGAAGGCGGAGCTGGAGGCCAACCTGAACGTCTGCCCTAAGTGCCAGCATCACTTCAAGATAGGGGCGCGGCAGCGAATTGAACTGCTGCTCAACCCCGACTTTGAGCTGGTGGATCGCGGCCTGCGCTCTACCGACCCCCTGAACTTCACCGATGTGAAGCCCTACAAGCAGCGGCTCCATGCGGCTCAGGAGCAAACCGGCCTCGACGATGCAATTCTAAACGCGGTCGGCCAGCTCGGGCCGCACCCGGTAGTAGTCAGCGCGATGGAATATGGCTTTATCGGAGGCTCGATGGGCGCAGTGGTGGGCGAGACGATCGCTCGCGCCGTAGACCGCGCGCGCGAAGCACGAATGCCGTTGATTGTGGTCGCGGCGTCGGGCGGGGCGCGCATGATGGAGGGCGTCGTTAGCCTGATGCAGATGGCCAAAATCTCGACGGCTCTGGCGCAATTGGACGACGCGAAGGTCCCCTATATCTGCGTGCTCACCGATCCGACAACGGGCGGGGTCACCGCCAGCTTTGCCATGCTAGGGGATCTGAACATCGCCGAGCCGGGAGCTCTGATCGGCTTTGCCGGTCCACGAGTGATCGAACAGACGATCCGACAGAAGCTGCCCGAGGGCTTCCAGAGAGCGGAGTTTCTGCTGGAGAAGGGCTTCTTGGACGCAGTTGTTCACCGGCGGGATTTGAAGCCATACCTGATTCGCGCACTGGACTTCCTAAGGCCATAGCAGCACGGAAGGGCATTCGGCCCAGCGGTTTACGAGAACTACTGAAATCAGTAGTTCTCCGTAAAACCATAAGCAAGCAACTAGTTGCTACAGAAAAGCGGCGCCTTCTTAGGTTTCGGATACTATTATCTTCGCCAAGTCCGCTCTATATCTGTATTCATGTCAAACATAATAAATCACTTAGTTAAGATTTGAACAGCCGTGGACAGAATGGCAATGGAATTGCTTTACCATTAGGAATGGTGATCCGGCTCTGCGGAGCTTCCCCTGGTCCGCTGCAACAGTAATCGGAGTCTTCGGATCGGTTATCTCTCGTCCTAATTCAAATGCACAATCGAAGGTAGCTCAACGTTTTTCAACCTCTTGGAAGGAAAAAACGCATGATCACATATACGAAGCTCTTTCGGACGTTGATCTTGGGCGCGATGGTGAGTGCGAGCGTCGCGATTGTCACCCTTGCCCCGCGCCTTGCCCAGGCGCAAACCTCTAACGGAGCCCTGACTGGGACCGTAACCGACCCCAGCGGGGCGGCGATCGTCGGCGCCACGGTCAGTATCCAGTCCGTCGAGACGGGTGCGGCACGGACCAGCCTGACGATCAGCAATGGCTCGTATCGAATCGAGTCAATCCTTCCTGGGACGTACACAGTGACCGTGAGGGGCGCCGGGTTCGCTGAGGCTGTGGTGAAGGATCTCGTCATTCCCGCCTCAGTCGTTACCACCAGTGATGTCAGCCTCAAATTGGGCGATGCGCACGATGTGGTGCAGGTCTCAGCCGACAACAGCAATCTGGACACTGACAACGCGCAGATCAGCGGCATCATCGGCACGGAAGAGATTTCGAGATTGCCTTTGAATAGCCTCAGCGCTTATGAGACGGCGCTCACATTGCCGGGCGTCACCTCCGCTGAACAGAGTGCCTTCAGCAACGGCATCAATTTTTCGGTCGGCGGCGGAAGGCCTCGCGCCAACAACTTCCTCATCGAGGGCCAGGACAACAACGACGCCGGAATCATGGGCCAGGGCTTGCAGCCGTCGAACATTGAAGCTGAAAAGGAAATCATCATCATAGAAAACGACTACGCCGCCGAGTATGGACATGGCGCCGGATCGGTCTCGAATCTGATCTTCAAGAGCGGCACGAACCAGTTCCACGGCTCGGTCTTCGAGCGCTTGCAGAACTCCTCGATCGACGCTACGGACCATTACGATGTGCGCAACGCCATCCCCAAGAGCCTCTATCGCGAAAATCAATTCGGCTTCTCGATCGGCGGCCCCATCCTGAGAAACAAGCTCTTCTTCTTCGGCTCCTACCAATGGGACAACTACCGGTCGACGGCAAACGGCGGCACGTTGCTTGTGCCCTCGGCTGCCGGATTCGCGACGCTCAAGGCTCTGCCAGCCCTCTTCCCTGACACCGCTTCCTCACGCATCACGAACCTCATCGAAGGTTTCGGCGGCTTGGTTGGAAATCCGGCGCAATTGGCATTATTGGGCGGGACGACAGAGATCCCGCTCGGCATCGATCCTGGATCGATCACCGCGGCTAATCCAAACGGAACGGATCGGGGCACCGTCGAGATTGGAAGCGCGATTCGAAGTGTGGGAACCCCGAGCAACTCCCCGGAGCTGGACTTGAAAGGCGATTATCTGCCGGGCACCAAGGACACCCTCAGCCTGCGTTACATCCGCACCTCCTTTGAGACACCTGTGGACTTTTCGAATAATCCCAACCAGCTTCCCGGATTTGACACGGACCAGAACGGTACCGCGCACAACGCCGGCATCGTGGAGACGCATACGTTCAATTCGGCGTTGCTGAACGAGTTTCGCGCCTCTTTTGGCCGCATTGGATTCATTTTTGGTTTGCCCTCCAGCACAACTTCGAATCCGCTCTTCGGGCTTCCGATCCTCTCCGTCAGCAACCTGACCACCTACGGCATTCCGGATGCCGACCCGCAAGGCCGCTTCCATGACACCCTTCAATTCCAGGACTCGGTGAGCTGGACGCACGGTAGGCACTTCTTCAAGACTGGGCTCGACATCGCCGACATCAGGGTCAGGGACCAGATCCCCTTCAACTTTTACGGCACAATCGGCTATGCGGACGTCGCCGGTGGTTACTCCGGTCTGGCCAACCTCCTCGACGACTACGCTGGCAAAGGGACGATCAGTCAAAACTTCGGAAGCCCCACCGCTCGGCCGCAACTGCTTTCACAGAACTATTTTGGCCAGGACACCTGGAAGGCCAGGCCAAACTTGAGCATCGACTTCGGTCTCCGCTATGAGTACAACGGCGCTCCATTCAACGCCACAACGATTCCATATCCGGGCATTGATTATTCCAACCCGTCCTGCTTCCCTTCCGCGAGCGTCACCTGTAACGACAAGCAGAAGGCGGATGGGTCGGAGTGGGGTCCGCGCTTCGGTATCTCCTATAATCCCGCGATTTTTGGCAGCCACAAGACAGTAGTACGCGCTGGCGCCGGAGTCTTTTACGACGTGATGTTCACCAACATAGCCGATAATACCCAGGCGGCAGCGCCCAACACCGCATCGCCCGAGATCATCAGCAATCCCTCTGCTACGCTCCCGCGCGGGATCGCCTCCTGGTCAACCCAATTCAGCGCGCTGAACACATCTCCGCTGCCAACCAACTTTTCCGAGCCGATCTCCGACCATTTGCTCGCGCCAGAGACCTTTCACTGGAACTTTGGCGTGCAGCAGGAGTTGCCGGGCGCCTTCACGTTACAGGCCAGCTATGTAGGTGAGCGAGGTGAGCATCTTTTCGGCACCACCGAATTCAACCCCTACATCAACGACTGGAATACGACCGATCGGCTGATTGACAGCCGCGGCCGAATTGTTGTCCGGGATAACTCAGGTGACTCCAACTACAACGCCCTCTGGGCCGAGATGGATCATAAAACGGGCCATCATTTTCTCTTCCGCGCCTCCTACACCTACGGCCGCGCGGAGGATGATGTCTCGGAGATCTTTACCGACTCCAATGCCGGCCAGTCCACTTACGGTAGCGCCTCCTACCCTGTACCTCGCAAGAGCGTAGACTATGGCCTCTCGGCTTACGATCACCGCCAGCGCTTGGTACTAGCGTACGTCTGGACGCCTCCGATTTGGCACACTGAGGGATCGATGAAGGTTCTAGGCAACGTCGCCAATCGCTGGAGTATCGCCGGCATTTCGCAGTTCCAGAGCGGGACGCCCGAGAACGTGGAAGTTGGCTACGATGTCAACGGAGACGGGATCGAAAACGACCGTCCCGTCATTGGAAACCCCAAGGCATCGCTGCAAACCTACGCCTTTGACGACTCATGGTTCACCGGAAACCCCTCTACTGGGACCTTGTGCGAAGGCAGCGAACTCTGGTACACCAGCGACCCCTGTCACGTCGTTACCCCTTCACAGGTCCATTGGATCGTTCCAGCTTTCGGAACGCGCCCCAGTGACACGGTTGGCCGCAACAATCTAATCAGTCCCGGCTACCAGACCTGGGATATGAGTATCCAGCGTTCCTTTAAACTGACGGAGCATGTCACTCTGGACTTCGACGGTGAGTTCTTCAACATCTTCAACCACGCTAACTTCGCTGTAGGCAACGCCAACGTCCCCAGCAGCACCGGGTTCTCCACGCTGACGACTCTGATTTACGGCATTCCCTACACCGCCGGCGGCTACGGCAGCCCGACCTTTGCCGAATACGCGCCACTGTATGGAGGTTACCGTCACTCCAGGGTATTCCTTCGCATCTCGTTCTAGAGCATTTTCGGATTTACTGTAGACTTCAGTGCCCCATCCATTCCGCGTTTCTCTGCGGAATGGATGGGAAACCCAATAGAATTTCGAAGGTATGTTTGCTATGTAGAAAGGGCGACCCTGCAAAGGGCCGCCCTTTTTCTCTTTGAACCTTGGGAAAACTTGACTCTCAGATGCGCATGGGCATCAGCACGTAGCGGTACTTGTACTCGGCGTCGGGGTCTTCGGGGCGCATCTGGCCTGCAGACTGGGAATCCTTGAACTCCAGCCGAACCTCTCCCTCGTTGTTGAGGGCCTTGAGGAAGTCAATGATGTAGGTAGAGTTGAAGCCAACCGCAATGGGGTCGCTGGAGTAAGGGGTATCGATAGTGTCTTCGCTCTCGCCGGATTCAGTTGAGCTGGAGCTGACCTTGAGTTCGTTGCTCTCCAGGCGCATCCGGATGGCGCCCGAGCGTTCATCGGCGAATTGGGCGACGCGCTGAATGGCCGCGGCGAGTTCGCTGGAGCGGACGACCGCGAATTTGGTGTTATCGCGGGGCATTACGGCTTCAAAGTTGGGGAACTGGCCGGAGAGCTTGCGGGTGCTCAGGGTGCGATGGCCGA
>CAZGHZ010000146.1:0-7209 GCA_964525655.1 uncultured Occallatibacter sp. | reverse complement strand
TCCTGGAAGCGCCGCTCCTGCTCCTCGTCGCTGACCGAGAACCAATACTTGATGAGGCGAATCCCCGAGCGCTGCAACATGCGCTCAAACTCCGGGCAGCTCTGAAAGAACTCCTGATACTGAGCCTCGGTGCAGAAGCCCATTACGCGCTCGACTCCGGCTCGGTTATACCAACTACGATCGAAAAGCACCATCTCGCCCGCCGCGGGCAGATGCGGCACGTATCTCTGGAAGTACCACTGCGTCTTTTCGCGCTCGGTGGGCGTGCCTAGCGCCACCACCCGGCAAACGCGCGGATTCAGAGACTCGGTAATGCGCTTGATAGCTCCGCCCTTGCCTGCAGCGTCACGGCCTTCAAAGAGAATCACCACTCGCAGGCCCTCCTGACGAATCCACTCCTGGAGCTTGACAAGCTCGACCTGCAGGCGGGCCAGTTCGCGCTCGTAGTCGCAGTCTTTTCCAAGGTGCAGTGTCTCGGCATTGCCCAGCATGGGCGCCGGCAGGTCGCCGTGCTTCTGTTTGCCGTTTGCAGGTGTCTCTGTCGGATCGGTCTCATGATGTTTCTTTTTGTGCTTGTCTTTCATCAGGTCTCCTTCCATATCGCGGATCGTGTTCTGAGCAGGCGCCCAATTGGATTTGGTCTGGCTGACGCACAGAGATGAAAATCCGCGATCCCTCGATCGCATTAGTTGGCCGTTGGACAATCATAAAGCCAAAATTGACGGGAGAGGGATTCTTTTTTAGGGATAAAGAAGGCTGCAGCGTCAAAGGCGCCGCAGCCTCAGCGCTCGTTATGCCAGTTCGACCTTTAGCGTGAAGCCCACATCGGAGATCTTTTCAAAGGGCATGGCGACTTTCAATCCGGTCGATTCCTGCCACCACTTCACTTCGCCTGGGCATCCCAGCATTTCAACTTTTCGGATTTTCTGCTGAAAGTCGTCGCCAAGCGCCTTGATCACACCTTCATTCTCAGGCCATCCCATCACGAAGGCGTAGAGCACGTTGCCTTTGGTTGTGAAGCGAACGTCCTCGGCAGTGAGGTCCTTTTGTTTGTCCTCGTTGAAGTTGCCGGTCTCGACCTTGGTCTTGGTGGATGGCCCCTCGCCGTAGATCTTCCAAGGGCGCGTCGAGTAAATGCCTTCGCTGTTGATCGCCATCCATGCGGTGATGCCATCGAGCACCTTGACCTCCTCGGCATCGAGTTCGCCGGAGTTGGGCAGGGGGAAGTTCAATAACAGGTTTCCGTTCTTGCTGACGATGTCGACCAGCAGATCGATCACTTTTTTCGGTGTCTTGTAGACCTGGCCGCGTTTGTAGTGCCATTGGCCGATGCAGGTGTCGGTCTGCCAGGGCTCCTTCGAAATGCCTTCAGCCACGCCGCGCTCGTGATCGAGCAGGCAGGTGCCGATGGCGCAGTCGGTCTCTTCTTTGCTGGTGTAGACCGCCTCCGCAACGCCGCCGTGCAACTGCGCGCTGACGTTGTAGAGGTGCGCGACCATCTTCAGCCCATAATCTTCAAAGGGCAAATGGCCGTCGGTATAGAGAAAGTCGGGCTGGTACTTATCGATCAGGTCAGTCATGCGATCGAGATAGTGGCGCTTCCATGACTCAGGAATGCCATCGTCATTCCAATCGAACTTGTCGACGAAGCGGGCGCAATCGGCGTCATGATACAGATCCTCGAACTTCGGATCGACCCCATCGTACGGAACGCCGGCCAGCGGCCCGGTCTTGTCTGCGCCATGGCTTACGGCCCACCATTTGTAACTGATCCAGAGATGCTCGCTGACTCCAAAGCGCAATCCCTGCTTCTGAGCTGCGTTGCGCCATATGCCGACAATGTCTTTTCTCGGCCCCATCTTTACGGCATTCCAGCGCGTGTACTTCGAGTCCCACAGGTCGAAGTTATCGTGGTGCACCCCCATGCTGACGAAGTACTTCGCGCCGGCCTTCTTATAGAGGCTCATCAGATGGTCGGGCTCCCACTTGGCGGCCTTCCAGTTATCGACCAGATCTTTGTAGCCGACCTTGGATGGATGCCCGTAGTGCTCCAGATGGTAGTTATATTGCTCCTGTCCCTGGATGTACATATTCCGCGCGTACCAGTCGCCGTCCTCGATGGCCGACTGCGGTCCCCAGTGCGACCAGATGCCGAACTTGGCATCGCGATACCAATCCGGTATCCGGTATCCCTGCAAGGAGTGCCGGGTTCCCGCAAAGCTCGTGCCCGGCGCCGACTGTGCTGCTGCAAATCGTGAGAGAGCAAGAGCGGAACATGCACCGCCCATCCATTGAAGTAACTCGCGCCTGTTCATAACCATGGAACGCCACTCCTTCTTGCGGCATTTTCTTATACGACTGTCGAGTATACTGGATTGACCATGCCGTCAGCTCAACTGCAAGTCTGCTGCACGCCGTCGCCTGCGCCGCAACTCCCCCTGGTGGAACGGACAATCGGATGAGTGCGACGACCATCGCGCGCCCTCTCACCGAGGCAGAAGAGCACGCGTGGAAGCCGGCAGTGAATCCGTGGCTGATCGCCGCATCGGTGATGCTGGCCACCTTCATGGTGGTGCTCGATTCTTCGGTGGCAAATGTAGCCTTGCCGCATATCGCGGGCAGTCTGTCGGCCTCGAACGATGAATCCACCTGGGTTCTCACCAGCTACCTTGTTGCGAATGCCATCATGCTGCCTGCGGCAGGATGGATCTCGCGCCGCATCGGGCGCACGCGCCTTCTGCTCTTCAGCATTATCCTCTTCACGGCAGCGTCGCTGCTGTGCGGTCTGGCGATCAATATGCCGATGCTGATTATGGCGCGGGTATTGCAGGGCGTGGGCGGAGGAGGAATGCAGCCGCTGGCGCAGTCGATCCTGCTGGAGAGCTTTCCGCCCCAAAAGCACGGAACGGCGATGGCCGTCTATGGCGTCGGAGTTGTGGTTGCCCCGATCATCGGCCCCACGCTGGGAGGGTGGATCACCGACAGCTACTCATGGCGCTGGATCTTTTACATCAATCTTCCCATCGGAATTCTTGCATTGTTTATGGTGAATCTGTATGTCGAAGATCCTCCTTATCTGCGCAAGGCATTTCGCGGGGCCATCGATTATCTCGGTTTCGGTCTAATGGCCCTTTGGCTGGGCACATTGCAATTAGTTTTGGACAAGGGGCAGGAGGCGGATTGGTTCGCGGCAACCTGGGTGCGCTGGATGGCCGGAGTTTCCTTGCTGGCGCTGGTGGCCTTCATCTTCCGCGAGTTGACGGATCACGATCCGATCGTCCAGTTACGCGTGCTCCACGACCGCAATTTCGGCATGGGAACGCTAATCACTCTTCTCTATGGCTTTGTCCTCTATGGCACCACGGCGATGCTTCCGCTGTTTCTGCAGACCATGCTCGGATACTCGGCGATGCAGAGCGGAATGTCGGTGAGCCCGCGCGGCATCGGCGCCATGGCATCGATGATTGGTGCGGGAGTGTTGGTGCGGAAGATCGACGGACGCTTGCTGATGGCCTTCGGGTTCTTCCTGCTCGGCTACTCGACATGGATGCTGGGGCAGATCAGCCTCGATATCGGCATGTCGTCGGTGATCGTGCCCAACGTGATCAGCGGCTTCGCAATGGGTTTCATCTTCGTTCCGCTCACCACCATGACCCTGAGCCGGTTGCGCAGGCAAGAGATCGGCAACGCGACAGGCATCTATAACCTGACCCGCAATATCGGCGGCTCCTTTGGTATCGCAGCGATCATGACACTGCTGGTGCGAGGTTCACAGGTCCATCAGAACTTTCTGGCGGCGGATGCAGGGTCAGGTAACCCACTCGCGGGCAGGCTATCGCGCGGGATTCAGGCAAGGCTCATGATGCAGGGCGTAGACGCGGTTACCGCGCATAACAAGGCGCTGGCGGCACTCTATCGCAGCGTGCAGCAACAGGCCGCGCTACTGGCCTATGCGGACAACTTCCGCCTTCTGGCCTTTCTTGGGCTGCTCTGTATACCACTGGTGCTGCTGCTGCAGCGGGTGAAGAGGCGCGATGCTGTCCTCGATAGACGGAATCAATCCGGCTGAAGAGGCGTCCGGAATATGTCGTAGCCTGATGCGGACGATCCCTCGGCCATCCTCCTCGGCCGCCACTACAACCAGTGCCTTCCCGGCGATGTGGCGACCATGCGCGCCCTACTCGTCGCCACCCAGACAGCTCCCGCCGACGATGCGCTGATTGATATCGAGAAGTGATTGAGGCTGATGCTCAGCGAGTGCCGTCCATTGATCGCGCCATCTTACAAAGCCCACGAAGGCCAACCCTGCCGGATGTTCGCCCACTTGCCAACGCAGGAAATCGGGATTCTCCGTCCTCCTTAATCCATCTCAGCTCTCAACTTGCTTGCCCTTACTTTCGCGTATTTCGATTCCCGGTTTTTTGGTGCAAAGGGGAAGAATCAGTAAGAACATGCAACCGGCTCGGAGGACGGGCCGTAAAAACATGGAATGAGGGGCTGCGATCCAAATACAGAGTTGCCTCAAATAAAGAATCTCTCACATCGGAAACCGCTCTGCCTGAATGCAAAGGCGGGCAACCGTGCGGCTAAGAGCGACCGAATCGGCCGGGGTGAACCGAGCAAGCCGACGCAGAATCGCCAACTGCGTCCGCAGCAGATCGCCCTCGCTACAAGCCGCAAGTACGCGCCGCGAGGCACGCTCGGCCAGAGCAATGGTCTCGTCGGCCAACAGGCCGGTCATCGCGGCTGCTGCCTCGGACGAGCTTGTGCCGGCCGCGGCCAGCTTGCGCGCACGCAACAGTGCGGACTCAAGAGCGTAAACCTGAGAGATCATGTCAGCCAGATCCGCCATCACCTCCTGCTGCTCCTGGAGCGCGGTCATAAACCGCTGGCTGGCTACACCCGCGGCAAAAAGTGCGATCTTCCTCGCCGAACTCAGCGCTTCGCACTCGCGTGCAAGCGGCTCCCCGGCATTCACCACGCTATCGAAGGACGGGGGCTGCGTCACCTCGTCCATGAGCTTCTTGATTGCCGGCAGCAGCGGAAGCTTACCGCTCGTCGCGCGCTTCATCAACCAGCCCGTGATGATGAGCCGATTGATCTCGTTGGTCCCTTCGAAGATTCTGTTGATGCGCGCGTCGCGGTAGACGCGCTCGGCGGGATACTCCTCGACATAACCGTAGCCGCCCATGGTGGCGATCAGCTCGTCGGCTACCAGCGTCAGCATCTCTGAGCCGTAGACCTTCAGAATCGAGCACTCGACGGCGTACTCTTCAATGCGCCGCTGGGTCTCGCGGGGATCGTGGGCCAGTTCGGGCGCGAGCGCGGCCAGCCCGGCGTCGATCATGCCGGCGGTCCGGTAGGCCATGCTCTCGGCGGCGTAGAGCTTTGTGGCGCTCGAGGAGATCTTCTGCTGAATCAGGCCGAACTCGGCGATGGTCTTGCCGAAGGCCCGCCGCTCTTTGGCATATCGGATCATTTGACCCAGCGCTTGCCGCGCGCCTCCGACACAGGCCACTCCCAGCTTGAGGCGCCCGACGTTTAACACGTTGAATGCAATGTGATGGCCCTTGCCGGCCTCGCCCAGAAGGTTCGATGCTGGGATCTTGCAGCCGTCGAGTACCAGAGAGCAAGTGGAGGAGCCGCGAATCCCCAGCTTGTGCTCTTCGGCGCCCACGGTCAGCCCCGGCGTGTCGCGCTCAACCAGAAATGCCGAAAATTTCTCTCCATCGATCTTGGCGAAGACGGTGTAGAGGCTGGCGATGCCGCAGTTGGTGATCCACATCTTTTCGCCGTCGAGCGTGTAGGCGCTCCCATCCGGCGAAAGGGTTGCGCGGGTGCGGATGTGCATGGCGTCGGAGCCGGAGCTGGCCTCTGAAAGGCCATAGCCCCCAATCCACTCGCCCGAACCGAGCTTTGGCAGGTAGCGCCGCTTCTGCTCCTCAGTGCCGTACCAGACTAGCGGCAGCGTCGCGATGCCTACGTGCGAACCGAATGCCGTCGAGAAGCTGGCCAGCATCGACAAGTGATCCGTGACGAGCGTGGAGGTAATCTTGTCCATGCCCATGCCGCCATACTCCTCGGCAATATCGACGGAGACAAAGCCGAGCTCACCAGCCTTGCGGATCAGCCCCGCGAGAACACCCGGCTGCTTGGACTCGATGGCCGCAGAATTAGGAAGAATCTCTTCTCGGGCAAACTGCGCCGCAGTCGCGGCAATCTGGCGCTGCTCCTCGTTTACGTCTTCAGGGGTAAAGACCTCAGTTGGGGTGCGGGATTCGAGCAAAAAGCTGCCACCTGCGGCGGCGACGATTGGAGAAGCAGGATGTGAGGACATATACGAACTTGCCTCCTGGGCCACTGCCCACTTTAAGATAGATGCTCGGTGGAGGCAAGAGATGGGAATCTTGCAGGCGAGGAATCTCTTGCCTGTGCGAACTACCTGGGCGGAAGTGCGCCAGTCAGGTCCTCGATCCAGCGGACCGTAGAAAGACTCAATGACTCATCGCGTCTAGGTGAACCAATACAATCAATGAGAAGTGTGAGCTCTGAAGGACGACTGAGTGAATCGATGGATACCCCTCAATTTACGCTCGACAATTACGAACAGGACTATGCCGATCGCCACCTTTTGCATGGCGTTGTAGAGAAGTGGGCAAAAGAGAGGCCCGCTGCTCCAGCCCTTGTCAGTGCTGAGGGGGGCCGCACAGTCTCCTGGATCGAGTTCGACCGCTTTACCACGGCGATGGCGGCGGAGTTGTTGCGCATGGGATTTACGAAGGGCGATTTTCTGGTCACGCTGCTGCCCATGTCGGTGGACCACGTCCTGCTCGAATATAGCTGCTTCAAAATCGGGGTCATCGTCGCTCCGCTAGATCTGCGGCTATCGCCCGCCGAGGTGATCCGCGTGCTCGAGATTCTGCGGCCGCGCGGCTTTGCCGGCCTGGGCGTGACGGGGCCCCCGGATCTTCGCCCGCTGTGGCGAGAGGTGCGAGCGCAATGCAGATCGATTGAGCACTTGATCGTGGTGGATTCAAATGAGGAGATTCCGGATACGCGATCCTATGCTTCAGTAGTCGAGGGAGCATCGTCGCCCTTGGACGATCCAAGCTCCGAGGCCAGTGTCGCTCGCATCCCAGTCAACCAAGACGATGGCGCGTTGGTTATCTTTACTACCGGCTCGACCGGATCGCCCAAGCCGGCCCTGCT
>CAZGHZ010000145.1:0-7269 GCA_964525655.1 uncultured Occallatibacter sp. | reverse complement strand
GCACGCGCTGTGGCAAGTGCGTGCAGGTCTGCCCCACCGGAGCCCTCTTCGACAAAAGCAAGATCGGCTCCGATCACCCCAAGTATCCCGATTTTCTGCCTTACCTGAATCTGATGAGGGAAGCGCGATGAGCAAACTGAAAGTTGCAACAGTGTGGCTCGATGGATGCTCCGGCTGTCACATGTCGTTCCTCGACATGGACGAGCGGCTCCTCGAACTAGCCGAGTTGGTCGATGTGGTCTATAGCCCCATCGTCGACGCCAAAGAGTTCCCCGACGAAGTGGACATTGCACTCGTCGAAGGCGCCGTGGCCTCTGAGGACGATGAGAAGAAGATCAGGAAGGTTCGCGCCCACTCGAAGCTGCTTATCGCCATGGGCGACTGCGCCATCACCGGCAATGTGCCCTCGATGCGCAACCCCATCGGCCCAGAGGCAATTCTAGACCGCGCCTACATCGAAAACGCCGACCTCCAAAAGCAGATTCCCTGTGTCGTGGTGCCCAAGCTGCTCAAGATCGTGCGGCCCATTCATGAGTTCGTCGCCGTCGATGTCTTCCTGCCCGGCTGCCCACCTTCGGCCGACACTTTTCACACAGCGCTCACTGCGCTGGTAACCGGTGCGCCGCTGGATATTTCAGCCCTCACGCGCTTCGGAGCCTGAGGTAGCGCCGGTCTCCAGACCGGCTGTTGTGCGGGCGTCCGCGCCCGCGCTTGTTGAAGGAACTTGGAGCTTTCTATGACACAGACGATCACCATCGATCCCGTAACGCGCCTCGAAGGGCACGGCAAAATCACCATCATGCTCGACAATCAAGGCCAGGTCGAAGACGCGCATTTTCACGTCACCCAGGTCCGCGGCTTTGAGCGGTTCTCCCAGGGCCGGCCCTTCTACGAGATGCCCAGCCTCATGGCGCGCATCTGCGGCATCTGCCCGGTCTCGCATCTGCTTGCCTCGGCCAAGGCCTGCGAAGCCATCATGTCGGTCCGCATTCCGCATACCGCCGCGCAACTCAGACGCATGTTGAATCTGGCCCAGATGGTGCAGTCGCACGCGCTGAGCTTCTTCCACCTCTCCTCGCCCGATCTGCTGCTGGGCATGGAATCCGACCCTGCCAAGCGCCACATCTTCGGCGTCGCCGCCGCGCATCCCGAGCTGGGCCGCGCAGGAATCGGCCTGCGCCGCTTTGGCCAGCACATCATCGAACTGCTGGGCACGAAGCGCATTCATACCGGATGGGTCATCCCCGGCGGCGTCACTGAGCCTCTGACTTCTGCTCACAGAGACGAGATTCTGGCCACGATCCCCGAGGCCTATGCCAACCTGGGTTTGGCGCTCGCTGCCTACAAGCAGATCGCCGATACATTTAAACAGGAGATTGAGGTCTTCGCCAACTTCCCGTCCAACTACCTCGGCCTCATCAACGAAGACGAGTCCTTCGAGATCACCGACGGCGCGCTGCGGCTGATCGATCCCAATGGCGCCATCATCGAGGACGGCATGACCGCCAGCCGCTTTACCGAGCAGATCGGCGAGGCGGACGAAAACTACAGCTACACCAAATTCGTCTACTACAAGCCCCTCGGCTATCCCGAGGGCAGCTACCGCGTAGGTCCATTGCCGCGCCTTAATATCGTTAAATCCATGGGAACGCCGCAGGCCGACAAGGAACTTGCACTCTTCAAGCAGATCTCCGCCGGTCCGGTCGAGAGCTCCTTCCACTACCATCACGCGCGGCTAGTCGAGGCCCTCTACGGCATCGAGAAGATCGAGCAGATCCTCGCCGATCCGCTCATCCTCGACACCCATGTGCGCGCTACGGCCGGCGTCAACCGGCTCGATGGAGCGGGCCAGATCGAGGCTCCGCGCGGCACTCTCAATCACCACTACAAGGTCGACGACGACGGCAAGATCACCTGGGCCAACCTGGTGGTCGCCACCGGCCACAACAACAACGCCATGAACAAGGGCGTTCTTCAATCCGCTCGGGCTTACGTCAAGGACGGCAAGTTCACTGCGGGCGCGCTCAACCGCATCGAGGCCGTGATCCGTACCTTCGATCCCTGTCTCAGTTGCTCCACCCACGCCTTCGGCCAGATGCCTCTGGTTCTCTCGCTGGTCAACTCCGACGGCGAGGTTGTGGACCAGCTCATCAGCTAACAGGCTGCCCTCAAGGGGTGTTTTGAAAGGGCACGACTTCAGTCGTGCCGTCAGTTGGTAGATAGCAGTCTGGGCTTTAGCCCCTGAGGGAAGGTTCTTTCAACCGCAAGCCTTCCCTCGGTGGCTAAAGCCAAATTCATTTGCGCGTTTCAACGGCACGGCTAAAGCCGTGGCCCTTTAAAAGCATTGATGACACACCTCAATACCCGATGCCTCATCCTCGCCTGCGGCAACACGCTGCGCGGGGATGACGGCGTCGGGCTTTCGCTTGCCGAGTGGGCCGAACAGCGCTTCTCCTGCCAATCGGATCTCCGCGTCATCGCGCTCCCGCAATGGACCCCCGAGCTCGCCGAAGACGTAGCCTGTGCGCACTCCGTCCTGTTTGTAGATTGTTCCTTTGCCTCGCCGCCCGGAGCCATCAACCTGACCCCCGTCGAGCCTGCCGATGGCGAACGCAAACAAGGGACCCATCATCTCGACGCCGCACAACTGCTCGCCTTAAGCCGGAGTCTCTACAATTCCCTTCCCCGCAACGCGCAACAACTAACCATCGGCGCAGGATCAACAACTCTGGGCGAAAAGTTCAGCCCAGCGGTGACCGCTTCCTTCCCCGAAGCCTGCCGCCTGATCGAAGAGACGGTTCTGCTATGGCTCAGGGCTCTGAAATAGACCAGATCCGATAAGTTACCCGCACGAAAAAACTTCAACGGCGCCTGCAATTCTCTGCAGCCGCCGTTGAAGTTCCGATCAATAGAGAATCCCGTCTAGAACGCGCCCACGGTCTGGCGCAGGCTATAGGAGCTCAGCGTCTTGATGTAGTTGCCGCGGTCAAATGGAGAGGTATCGGGAACCGAGCGGCGGCTCAGGCAGCCGCGCGTCTCCCAGAGCGAAGTGTACTCGCGCTTCTCCAGCCAATAGTGCATGTCGGCCAGCACCCGCTTGATGTGCTCGATGCCGTGGATGTGCAGCGCCGAGGCCATCATCGTCACGCCCGCTCCGGCCATGATGCCCTTGAGCACGTCTTCGGCAGAGTGAACGCCGCCGGAGATGGCGATGTCGAGGTTCAGGTGGCCGTAGAGGATCGCCGCCCAATGCAGCCGGGGCAGCAGCTCCGCCGGCGTCGAGAAGTGAAGCGTCGGACGAACCTCCAGTGTCTCGATATCGAAGTCGGGCTGATAGAAGCGGTTGAAGAGCACCACGCCCTTCGCGCCAACCGCCTCAAGTTGAGCAGTCATGTTCGGAATGCTCGTGAACGACCGAGACAGCTTCACCGACACGGGCACCTTGACCGCGCTGGTAACCGCGGTTACGAGCTCGATCAGTTGCCCTTCCAGCAGCGCCGAGGTCTGGCTCTTATCCGTGGCCAGCGCGTAGGTATTCAACTCGATGGCATCGGACCCGGCCTGCTCCACGTCCTTGGCGAAGCGCACCCAGCCGCCCGTGGTGGCCCCATTCAGGCTGGCCAGGATGGGAATCTTCACCGCCTCTTTGCAGTGCCGTATATGCTCCAGGTAGCCATCCTGGGACATTTTATAGTCCTTCATGTCGGGCAGGTAGCCGAGCGACTCGGCAAAGGAATCCGTCCCGCGCGAGAGGTCGTCGTCGAGCGCCTTCGATTCCAGCGCCAACTGCTCCTCAAAGAGCGAGTGAAGCACAATCGCCGAGGCGCCGGAGTCTTCCATGCGGCGAACATTGTCGATCGACTCGGAGATCGGCGTCGAGGAGACCACGATCGGTCCGTTCAGCTTCAAACCAAGATACTGCGTTGAGAAATCGATCATTCGCCACCTCCGGCACTCTCTGCCACGAGCTTCTTTTCAGTCTTCTCTTCCGGCTTCTCCGCGGGAGCGATATTCGGCGTCTCGCCACGGCCAGGCATCGAGGCCCGAGCCGAGTAGACCCGCCACTGGCGCTCGACATCGTCCTGCGCCTCGGCAAGCAGCTTCGAAGCCAGCTCCGGATTGCTGCGCGCCAGCATAGTGTATCGCGCCTCGCGGTAGCTGTACTCCTTCAATCGGATCGAGGGAGCCTTTGAGTCAAGCTGGAAGGGGTTTTTGCCCTCTTCCCGCAGACTTGGATTGTACCGCATCAGCGGCCAATATCCCGACTGGACGGCCAGTTTCTGCTGCTCCAGGCCATGCACCAGGTCGTAACCGTGAGCAATACAGCTCGAATAGGCGATGATTATCGAGGGCCCGTCGTGCGCCTCGGCCTCGCGGAAGGCCTTGACCACATGGCTGTCGTTGCTGCCCATCGCCACCTGGGCCACGTACACCGATCCGTAGCTGACGGCTTCCATCGCCAAGTCCTTGCGGCTGTTAGGCTTTCCGGCGGCGGCAAACTTGGCCACCGCGCCGCGTGGCGTGGCCTTTGAGGCCTGTCCGCCGGTATTCGAGTAGACTTCGGTGTCCAGCACCAGCACATTGACGTTCTTGCCCGAGCCGAGCACGTGGTCCAACCCGCCAAAGCCAATGTCAAAGGCCCAGCCGTCCCCGCCCAGAATCCAGACGCTCTTGCGGACCAGCGAGTCGGCGATCGCCAGCAGGTTCTTCGCATCGGAACTCTGGTTGCCGGCCAGCTTCTCGCGCAAGACCTTGACGCGCTCGCGCTGCTGGTCCATCTCCGGCTCAGACTTCTGCGAGGCATTCAGTAGATCCGCCACCAACTCGACGCCAATCTGCGGCGCAAGGCGGTTCACAAGCAACTCGGCAAATTCCTTCTGCTGATCGAGTGCGATTCTCATGCCGAAGCCAAACTCAGCGTTGTCTTCGAAGAGCGAGTTGGCCCACGTCGGCCCGCGACCCTGCGCATTGCTGCTATAGGGAGTGGTGGGCAGGTTGCCGCCATAGATTGACGAACAGCCTGTCGCGTTGGCGATATAGAGCCGGTCGCCGAAGAGCTGCGTCAGCAGCTTGACGTACGCCGTCTCGCCGCAACCCGCGCAGGCGCCCGAGAACTCAAAGAGCGGTTGCAGCAGTTGCAGGTCCTTCACCTGTCCGTGCGAGAGCTTCGACCGGTCCACCTCAGGCAGGCTGAGGAAGAACTCCCAGTTGTCGCGCTCGGCCTCGCGCAGCGGCTCCTGCGGCGCCATGTTGATGGCCTTCTTGCTGGCATCGCTCTTGCTCTTCACCGGGCACACATCCACGCAGACCGCGCAGCCTGTGCAATCCTCGGGAGCCACTTGCAACGTATAGTGATCCTGCTCCATGCCCTTCCACTTCGGCTTGGCCCACTGGAAGGTCGCCGGCGCCTTTTCCGCAAGCTCGGGCGAGTAAACCTTGGCGCGAATCACGGCGTGCGGGCAAACCATCACGCACTTGCCGCACTGAATGCACAGATCCTTATCCCACACAGGGATAAACTGCGCGATATTCCGCTTCTCCCACTGGGCCGTAGCCGTCGGGAATGCCCCGCCAGCCGGAATCGCGCTCACCGGAAGCAGATCGCCATGACCCGCCGCAATCTCGCCCAGCACGTTGCGCACAAACTCGGGCGCCTTGCCTGAGATCGACGGAATCAGATCGAAGCTCGAAGATGCCGCTGAGGGCAACTCGACCTTGTGCATGTGCGCCAGCGCCGCATCGACGGCGGCATAATTCTTCGCCACCACCGACTCACCGCGCTTGCCATAGGTCTTGTAGATCGCCTTCTTGATCTGCGCAATCGCCTCGTCGCGCGGCAGCACCCCGCTGATGGCAAAGAAGCAGGTCTGCATGATGGTATTGATGCGCGTGCCCATGCCGGCCTCGCGCGCCACCGTGTAGCCGTCGATCACATAGAACTCGATCTTTTTCTTCAGCATCTCTTCCTGAGTGCTCTTGGGCAGCTTGTCCCAAACCTCTTCCGCCGAATAGGGCGAGTTCAGCAAGAAGACCGCGCCCGGCATCGCCGCCTCGAGCACATTCATCTTTTCGAGGAAGCTGAAGTTGTGGCAGGCCACAAAGCTCGCGCGAGTGATCAGATAAGTCGACCGGATCGGCGTAGGCCCGAAGCGCAGATGCGAGGTCGTCATCGAACCCGACTTCTTCGAGTCGTAGACAAAGTAGCCCTGCGCATAATTATCCGTTTCGCTGCCGATGATCTTGATCGAATTCTTGTTCGCGCCCACCGTCCCGTCAGACCCAAGCCCGTAGAACAGCGCGCGCACAGTCTTCGCGTCCTCGGTCGAGAACGAAGCATCGTAGGTCAAACTGCTATGCGAAACATCGTCGTCAATACCGATCGTGAAGTGCTTCTTCGGCGCATCTTTGGTCAACTCATCGAAGATGCCCTTGACCATCGCCGGCGTGAACTCCTTCGATGACAGCCCATAGCGTCCGCCGATCACCTTCGGCTTCGCAAACGATAGCGTGGCTTCATTTTCTGCTAGCACGGTGACCACATCCATATAGAGTGGCTCGCCCGTGGCGCCTGGCTCCTTGCAGCGGTCCAGCACGGCAATCGACTTCACGGTCGAGGGCAGTGAGGCCAGGAAGGCCTTCGAATCAAACGGCCGGTACAGGCGAACCTTGACCATGCCGACCTTCTCGCCCAGCTTGACCATCGCATCCACGGCCTCTTCGGCAGCCTCTGCGCCCGAGCCCATCAGGATGATGACGCGCTCTGCATCTGGCGCGCCGTAATAGTCGAACAATTTATAAGCGCGGCCGGTCTGCTTGGCGACGCGATCCATCACACTTTGCACGATGCCCGGAACGGCGGCATGATACGGCGTGCAAGCCTCGCGCGCCTGGAAGAAGACGTCGGGATTCTGCGCCGTGCCGCGAATGATCGGGCGGTCCGGGCTCAGGGCGTTGTGCCGAGCCTGGATGATGAACTTGTCGTCCACCAGCGCGCGGATCGTCTCGTCGCTGATGGGCACGATCTTGCCTACCTCATGCGAGGTGCGGAAGCCGTCGAAGAAATGAATGAACGGAATACGCGATTCCAGCGTGGCGATCTGCGCCACCAGCGCCATATCCGCCACTTCCTGCACTGAATTCGAAGCCAGCATCGCCCAGCCCGTCATCGCGCAGGCCATCACATCGGAGTGGTCGCCAAAGATCGACAGCGCATGAGTGGCCAGCGTGCGGGCCGTCACGTGCATCGTCGCCGGGGTCAGCTCACCGGCA
>CAZGHZ010000144.1:0-7542 GCA_964525655.1 uncultured Occallatibacter sp. | reverse complement strand
GCAACCGCGAACTGCGCAAGATGTTCGAGGAGATCGGCCACTTCGTCGAGAAGATCCGTCGCACCGGTTACGGCCCGCTGGTCCTCGACCAGGAGCCCGGCAAGCTGCGCGAACTCGAGCCGCGCGAGTTGGAACTGCTGCGTCTCGCCGCCGATGGCAAGCTGCGCACGCCCAAATCCAAGGATCTCCGCCGCCGTAACGCCGCCGATGCCGGCATTCTACCGACCGTCCGGCCCAAGCCAACCAGCCATCCGCGCCCGCCAGTTCGACCAGTCGCTACGCCGCCCGCCGCGACAGACAGGCCGGCCATCTATCCTGCCAAAAACTTCGGTTCAGACCGCATCAGCCGCCCCGCACGCCCCTATGACAAGAGAGGCCCCGCCAAGCCACTCCGCCCAGGCAAGCCCTTCCAGTCCGACAAGCCCTTCCGTTCAGATCGCGGCGGAGCCGAGGGATTCCGTCCCGCCGCCGGCCGCACCTCGGCTCCCAATCCCGTTCGCAGCTTCTCCCACAGTGAAGACGAGCGCCCTCGGCGAACAGGCATTGGCGGGCAAGCCAGCTTCGGCTCCGCGCGGCCCGCGGGACGCAGCTTTGACCGGCCAGCCTATGAGCGTCCCAGCTCTGGGCCTGCAAGGCCAGCTTCCGCGGGAACCGGCAGACCGGGCGCCGGCCGCCCCTTCACCTCCAAACCCAGATTCGATAAGCCCACATGGGAGAAGCCGGAGCGCCCACAACAAACCGCGCGAAGCGGCCGACCGGCTTTCGAACGCCCCGCTCCTCCTCGCCGCGAACCTCCAGTCCGCGCAGCACGAGACTTCGATGGGGACCTCGGACCGGTAAGACCACCCAACCTTCACATTGAAGAGATCAAGCCTGGCCAACCGAGCTCGGCACGTCCTTTCGAACCAAGGCCCTTCAAGACAGGTTCGAGCGCTCCACGCCCCACTTCGAGCCGACCCAGCGAGCCTCGCCCTTACTCGGACCGTTCCAAACCCAGCCGTCCCAGTGCACCGAGCCGTTCCAATTTCGAGAGGCCGGCATCTTCAGCCCGGCCGGGCCCAGCAAAGCCCTTCCGTGGCGAAGGCGGCCTTGCGCGCCCCTTCACCACCAGCAGCGGAAAACCGCGCGCAGGTGGCGCACGCCCGAGCAGCAAGCCCAACAGGTTCTCAAAGCCAGGCCCCTTTAAGTCGTATGGAGACAAGCCCGCCGGCCGTTCCTCGGCTGGACCAGCCAAACGCCCCTTTAGGCGTAATGAAGGCGAAGGCTCTTTCACTCCCCGGCCAACGGCAGACTCAGCTTCGCGCCCGTCAGGCTCTACTCGTCCCTTCACTCCCCGCCCGGAGAGAAACTCCGGCCCCGGCTGGAAGCCGAAACCGGCCTTTGGCGGCTCAGGCAAACCCACCCCCGGATCGCGGACAAAGTCCAAGCCAGGCGGCTTCTCCAAATCCGGCTACAAGGACAAACCGGCAGGCCTCAAGCGCCCTGGCTCGCGCCCCACCGGCAAGCCCGGAGGAAAGAAGCGCGGCTAGTTCTCTGCTTCAAGTTACGGCGAAGTTGTGCAGATTCAATGTACCGCTTCCGAGACGAGTGCTAAACTTGGCCCGTCCATGGACCATGGACGGCAGAGACTCAACGACGCGGGGAAGCCCACATGGCAAACAGCTTTGGCAAAGACATTCTTATTCATGCGCCCGATCCGAAGAAGGCGGCTGCATTCTACGTCGATCATCTTGGCTTCGAGGTCACCGGCGAAGAGCCTGAGATGATCAGCCTTCATGGCCGCAACATCAACCTTTTCATCGAGCGAGGCCCGGCTCTGGGGCCGGTGCTGGAAGTCACTGTGGATAGCGTGGAGGCCGCCCGGCTCCGGCTCACCAAGCTGGGCTGCGAAGTCGTCAAGGATGAACCGGACTTCCCTCGATGCTATGTCAAAGATCCCTTTGGCCTGGTCTATAACCTGACTAGTTAGCGGCGCTCTCTAACGCTGAGGCCGTTCTGCCAACTGTCTGCTCGGGGAAAACTCGATCTATCGCATCGAATCCGCATCCAGCCATTGCCAAAAACCACGCCAATAACTGCCCATCGAAAGCGGTATGATGGAAGTCGACCATCTGTTAATCGATCGCTAGCAGGGGATATTCTCGCCACTGAATGCAGGAAGAAATGAAGAAAGCTGAAACCGCGAAGGTTGAGATCTTCGACACAAGCCTGCGCGACGGGATGCAGCAGCCGAATATCGACATCTCCGTGCCCAATGCAGTCGGCCTTCTCGAGCACATGGCCGGCTTTGGCGTTCACTATGCGGAGATCGGCTTTGCCGGCGCCAACCAATTTGTCTCCGATCTGACCGCCTCTCTCGAAACTGTCGACACGGGCGCCATGAAATTGGCCTTGTTTGGCCGGACGCGCGGCCGCGGCACCAAGGTCCAGCAATGGTCAGACGTGCAATTCATCGTCGCGCGCAAAAAGCGAGTGCCCGTCGCGGTGATCGTCGTGAAATCCAGGCTGCTCGATGTCATCAAGTCCCTGGAAACGACGCCGGAAGAGAACCTGCTGATGGCCTATGAGACGATCGAATGCCTGCAAGACAATGGCCTCGAAGTGATTGTGGATCTTGAGCACGCCATGGACGCAATCTGCGGCCGGCGCGAAAACGGCGCCGACTGCGACCCGCATCTCAAGCAGCAGACCCTGGAGTATTTCCACCAGATGGTTGCGCAATGCGCCCACCAAAAAGTCAGCAGGATTATTGTTTGTGACACTACCGGCGGAGCCAACCCGGAAGAGATAACTCAGTCGATCGGCGGGCTGGTCGAGAGTTATCCAGGAGCTCGCTTCGGATTCCACGGACACACCGATCGCGGCCTCGGAGTCGCCAATGCCCGCGCGGCGATTCTCGCGGGAGCTACTCAGGTTCAAGGCACGATACTCGGCACCGGCGAACGCTGCGGTAATGTAAACCTCACTACCGTCATCGGCAGCATGCAACTTAGAGGTGAAGCGGAGTTTGTGACTCCAGAGTCACTCGCCGGACTTACCAGCCTGGCTAACTCGACTTACGCGGCCTTCGGGCTTGAACCGCCGCACGGTACTCCGATCGTAGGTCCCGGAGCCTTCGGCACCTGGGCAGGCATGCACGGCAGCAGCGAAAAGAAGAATCCCGGCGCCTATCTCTGGTGCGATCCCGCCCGCGTCGGCGCAAGCCCCGTGATCGGCGTCAATGGCCAATCGGGCAGAGCCAACATTGTGATGCTCTCACAAACACTCGGCGTTCCTGTTGATTCCGAGCAGGCGCAGGCGCTGATGGACACGAATCAGGCGATGATCGAAGGCGGCGGCTTCACGGTCAGCGAGGTCTCCTTCAAGCTGGCCTGCATGAAAGTGCTTGGCACGTTGCAGGACCGATTCAGCGTCAAAAGTTGGCGGGTGCTGGATGAATCCGACGAGACGGGGAACCGCTACGTTCAAGCGTCGATGTTATTGTCAGTCGGAGACTCGACGGTGACAACAACGCGAGCCGAGGGAGCTGGGCCCGTCGACGCGCTGACCAAAGCGATGCGCCGCGAATTAGAGAGGTGGCACCCGGCGATCGCGCAGATGCGGCTTGGAACCTTCAGTGTCACGGCCCTCGACGTCACGGCCCACGACACTGCGGCCCACGTCCGCGTTACGGTCAGCTTCAACGCCGACGGCCACGATCCCTGGACCACAGCCGGAGTCAGCGGCGACCTGAATCAGGCCGCATTGATGGCCATCGTCGATGGTTTCCATTACTGGCTGCTGAAAAACCCCGACTGAGTCAGCCGGGGTTCAGGAAAATCTTGTTTTCAAGAGCAAGCGTTTCAGGCGCGGCCCGGAACACTCTGCACATCTATCTTGTTCAACTGGTCCAGCTCCTGTTTCAGCTTATCGGGTAGAGACTTCTGTAACTCCTCCATCTTCTGCTTCAGCTCATCCATCTGCTTCTGGTCCAGCTTGAAGTCCTCCATCTTGAAGTTCAGGCGGAACTGCTCCATCTGCAGCTTCAACGCGTCCATCTGTTTCTGGTCAAGCTTGAAGTCCTCAGCCTTGAAGTTCTTGCGGAACTCCTCCATCTGCTGCTTCAACTCGTCCATCTGCTTATGATTTAGCCTGAAGTCCTCATTCTTCAGGCTGTCACGCAGCTTATCGGCCTGTGCGCGCAGAGCCTCCGCGGCTGCACTTTGCGCGAGATCTTCATCGAGTCCGGCCACCAGCAGCGGGCAATCATCGCCGGGGAAGATCCCATCGAACTCGATCAGGCTATGGCGCTTCGAATCCACCTGCAAGGTCAGCGTCTGCTGCTTCCTGTCGCGCAACACGGTTACCTGCACCGGCTTGCCCTGGTTGGCGCGCAGCGAACGGTCCCAGTCCGCCACGGTTGCGATAACGTCGGAGCCAACCTTGAGAATCACGTCGAAGGCCTTGAGTCCTGACGCCTCGGCCTCGCTCTTGCGAGCCACCTGCTTGACCATCAGTCCGCTCGGCACGCCCAGGTAATCGGCCATCTGCGAGGTTAGCGGCTCAACCAACGCGCCCACCTTCAAGCTGCTGCCGAAGAACGGCATGTGGAAGCCGCCGGGAAGCGGCGCATCGCCACCGCCAGCCAGGATGCCCATCCCTGGAGCCTGCGAGAAGACATCGGGCCCCGTGCCGATCTTCGCCCAGACGTCGTGCTCCATTACCCGCCGGTCGGCAAGTTGGACGGCAAGCGTCTGAAGGTTGCCGTCCCTGCTGATCTCGATGCTGACATTGCGGCCCGCCGGAATCTCCCGCAGCATCCGCCGCAACTGTTCGGCGCCCTCGACCGGCTGTCCGTTGAGCTTGACGACAACGTCGTTGACCTTGAGCCCAATCTGTCCGGCTGGAGCATCGTGATCAATCAGCGTGATGACCGCCCCGCGAACCTCTTTGAGCTTCAGCGACTGCGCTTTCTCCTGGTCCACGTCCGTCAGGTCTACCCCCAGGTAGCCTTGTGAACTCGAATGTAGCAGTTGCGGACTCGCTTCCTCGCCGCCCCACTGGACGACTCTAAGCGCCTGCGCCGGAGCCGCTTGCGGCGCGATCACCAAGTACGCGCCCGCGCACATTAATGTAACTGCCCATAATCCCCGATACGGCCTCAAAATGTCCTTCATTGCCTCATCTCCCGCGACATCTTTCTTCCGGCCCGCATTCTCGTCAGACGATGCGGTTCCCGGAACGTAATACCAACTTACTGAATCTCCGGAACCCGGTCTAAAACCTGTCTCGAAACAGTCCGGATATAAGGACTCCGGTCCGAGTTGGCAACCGAGTTCAGCACTTGCCGCACGCTCGTATCGCCCTCCACCGGCTCCAGAATGTTGATCGCCGCGGTGCGAATCTTCGGGTCGCTGTCGTACAACAGCGCCTCCAGCACCGCATCCCGCACCCGCTGATCCTGGACCACATAAGGCTCCAGCCCCTTCATCGCCTTCTCGCGCACGCCGGCGTTCCTGTCATAGCGCAGCGCAACCATCAGCGCATCGCGGATGCCCTCAGCCTGGCAGCCATGTCCTGCGCGGCACTCGGCCGCCAGCAGTCCCACCGAATCATCGCGTACCCCCGCCGAAGCCGAGTTCTGGCTGGCCAGCATCAGCAACTGCCGGATTGCCGGATCGTCCAGCGAGCCCTCGATCCGCTGCGGCACCACTTGGTTGTAGCGCACCTCTACCATATGGCTGTTCGGCTGTTGCACGATGCTTGAGATATTGGCAATCTCGGCTGGGGCAGCAGATCCCACCGTCGAAAACGAGGCCGGCTGGACCGTCGTCTGAGCCGCTTGTGCCGCCAGGGCATGAGCCGCGCGATTCTCGGCGACCCGATAGCCGCCCAGCGAACCCGCTCCGGCTCCCAACAGCAACAGCAGGCATGCCGCTACCGGCGCGGCCTGTAAGCTGGCAAAACTGTTGATGACTCGCTGGCCCAGGCGTTCAAACCAGCGCATTGGGGGTAGAGCATCGAGCGCCTCCGCCAGCCGCAGCCGAGAACGCGCAATCAGGTTGGCGTCCGGCTCGGCCACGGGATGAGCCGCCATCAGCACCTTCAGCGCCAGCGTCTGCTCCCGCTCCTCGCGGCACTCCAGGCAACCGTCGATGTGCCGTTCCAGTTCGTGCGTCTGTTCGTCAGCCAACTCCCCGTAGACCGCCGAAACTATTCGCTCATGTGCAACTTCGCAATTCATGTCTTTACGTCCTTCCAGCCTCGAAACCTGTATTCAGCGCCCGGCGAAATCCGCATCCCCTCAAGACTAGGAGGATTGCCGCCGACCACCTTACCGCAACCCCGCCAACTGAGTTCTCAGCTTCTTCGTCGCCCTGAAGAGCGTGTTCTTGGCGGTCTCTTCCGTCGTGCTCAACATCTCTCCGATCGTGCGCAGGCGGAGCCCCTGGTAGTGCTTCAGTTCAAAAACCATCCGCTCCCGCGGCGTCAGTTTTTCGAGAGCCGTTTGAATCCGCTCTCCCAGAACCTTGCGATCCAGTTCCTTGGCCGGGTTTGAAAAGGACCGGTCGTCGGAGACCGAGGCCAGCATGTCGATCTCGTCACCGGAATGGTTCACCACCACCGCGTGGTCTTCGCGCCGCGTCTTCCGCCGCCGCAACTGGTCCAGGCAGAGGTTGGTCACAATCCGGTAGATCCAGGTATAAAACGAGCACTCGAAGCGAAAATTCCCGATGTACCGGTAGGCCTTCAGGAAGGCCTCCTGGTAGATGTCCTCAGCGTCGTGCTCACTCCCGGTCAAGTGCAATGCCAGCCTGAGAACCTGCTGCTCATACTGCCGCACCAGCGCGTCAAAGGCTGCACGCGACCCCGCCTGCGCCTCGCGGATCAACTCCATCTCCGGCGCGCGAGCCTGCGCTCGCTCCTCAGCGCTCTTCTGTCCGTTCATCGCTCTGGTCGCAGCCATGCCTGGGGAGGATTGTATCCTCCTGGCTGGTGCCCAAGCCATTCCGTCCCGTAAACGACCGGGGGAAATGGGGTAGATGGCCTCATCCGCTGCCATGGAATCCGCTCCGGGGAGTTAACTCTGTCCGCACCACGATAGACGCGGCTCTAAAGCAAAAGTGAGCACAGCCCTGTGAGGGTTAATTCACCCCAGTTAACCCCGCCGCAGATCGCTGGGTACTTTGTCATTTGTTTGTCATCCTGAGTGGAGCGCGTCGGGGTCCCCAGCGACAGGTCTTCGTCTCTGGGGTGGCGAGCGGAGTCGAAGGACCTGCTTCTGCTTTTTGCTTGGCTCTCATCCAAAGGCCCCGAGCCCCATCCATTCACCTTGATTTGGGGCCAATGGGTGGGAAACCACGAACCCTGGATGCCCCAGGTCCCTCGCACTTGGGGACCTGGGAAGCCACAAACCCACGGTTCACCCCCCACCCGGTAAACTGGAAAAACAATGACCGGAAATCTCTTTCCCGACCCCCCCCCCGAAGCCCCCGCCGAACACTTTACCGCCCACTGCGACGGAGGCTCCCGCGGCAACCCCGGCCCCGCCGGCTACGGCGC
>CAZGHZ010000143.1:0-7700 GCA_964525655.1 uncultured Occallatibacter sp. | reverse complement strand
CGTTCAGCTCGCTTGTGTCCTGATGCTCCTCAGGCATTTATGAGATGGCTTCTAGCCCGGAACCACCGATTTCTTTGGATCGATGTTCGACTCGTGCCCCAGAGGGCACCGTCGTAAACTCGAATTTGTAATGATTTTTCTCGCAAAGATAGAATGCGCATTTACCGTCCCCGGACGTGGCTGCGTCGTCGTGCCCGTCGCTCTCACCAATCCTGATTTGCGAGTGAGAGCCGGAGATGTTGTGCAACTGCGAGGCGCAAACGGCTGTCTGGATGCTAAGATTGCCGCCATCGAGTGGCTAACGCGGCGTGACAACGGGTGTCGTTTCGGTTTTTTATTGTCGGGAAGTATCGATTGTTCGCGGATCGACTCGAATGCGGAGATTTGGGTAGAGCAATCAAAGCATCCAAGCATCGGCTGATGCGTCCGGAGGCCGGGTGAGACCATTATCGCTGAGCATCCTACGGAAAGAATTCCAATCATGGCCAGTGTAGACTTCATCGAGGTTGGCAGGACGGCGCACGAATTGGCTCTCAGACACGGCTGGATCGCTCACGAATACGCAGCAAAACTGGCGGCGGAAGCCCTCGCCGCTGGCAAGGGTCAGGAGTACGAGTTTTGGAGGGCCGTTGAACTCCTTCTGACACCCCGGGGGAGCTCAAACTAGAGCATAAACAAAAACGCGTAGCACCGGCATTCCAACCAAGCAACAGCCTGCTGAGTCTTCCCGGGCGAATCGTCGCCCATCTGGACACGATCCGGCTTTGGGCCACCGGGCTCCCGGTTCGCGCCACGGCCGTTGGCCGGTGATACAACCGCGATCACCTCCCATGGCCGGCCACCCGGCCGGAACCAATTATTGAGTCATAGTTTCGATGAAAAGAGAATGTCGAGGGAGGGCACTTGGAAGAACGGCCGAGACTCATGCAATCCCAGGTCGCCAAGGGCGAGGAAGGAACCCGGGCCGCCCGCTTCATCTCATTGACATACTCGATTTCTCCATTGAATAACTCCGACAAGATCGATTCCCGCAATTGGATGCTTCGAGCCCAGACGATTGTTCTTATGCGTAGGATCTAGGGCAGTATAGGTTCGGATGATGACCATTTCATAAACCTCGCTCGTTTCCATGGCGTTCCCCTCAAGGACGCTAGATCCCTGCATCAGCACATCGGTCGGTTGTGGGCCTCGCGTATTCACTGGCACCAACTCTTCTGCGATCTCGTCAATTTCTTTTTGGGTCAGTTCGGAATCAAGATTGATTCCTTTTGACGAGTAGTGACGTCTTTCAAGCCCAATTTGGCAGAGCTGACCGTCTTTTGAATACTCCGGCATCATGAGTAGGCCAGGCCGAATTTCGTAAGCCTCAACGGTCCGGTACTTCTTGAATTGTTCGTTCTGGGTGTGTGCCGTGGCTTTCCCAATGTCAATAGCGTGGTCTGTGAGTACTACGTTGACGATGGCTGGACTGAGCAAAACAAGCAACAAGTATCTAAGCACAGGTTTCTCCCCGAGTCGTTTCCAGACTGCTGGTAGGATACGCTCGCTGCGGCATAGGATCGTTCGTGCCCGGATCGTCGGCAAACAGTACACGATCCCGGTTTGAGCCTCCCGGAGACAAAGGAACGACGAAAAGGCCGGATCGTGTCAGTTGGCCGGTCACACTCCCGCAATTGCTTCTGATAGCATTTCAGCCATGAACTGGCGGCGAGGACTTCTGTTGGCTGGGATTAATCTGGCCGCGGCATTGCCCATGATCTTGATGATGGAGGCCAGGGACCAGAAGGAAGCTCTCACTCAAGAAGAAATCATGGCAAGAACCGCCAGGGAAGTTGTTCCCAGACCGCCTGAGCCCCCAACGCCGAAACCAGCCGCGGCCAACCCTGAGCAAGCCGAAGAGGCGGTCGGCTTCAATCCCTGCGGAATGTGGGTCCATTACCCTGTACACGTCCTTGTCGTGCAGGCAGCTGATATGCCGTCCGTCGCGTTGGCCGGGTGGGAGGACGTTTGCCCCCCGCATTGGTCGCTTGCGGGGAGACTACGTGAAAAAAGGACCTGGCCGCCAACTCCCTTGTGGATGGAGATGCAGCGCAAGATCGATGCCGGACTGTGCATGTTCATTGCCGTGCAGTGGTTTAGCATGGGTGGATTTCCACTCGTAAGATCCCCGAAATGGTGGGCTGACCCCGGTACCTTCATCACCGGCTGCGCGGTTCTGGCGGGGGCCATCGCGTTGATTCCTGGCGTTGACGCCCTCGCGAAACTGCCTGCATCAATTGCGATGCTGGCCTGGCCCTGGTGGTTCGGTCTTCTCGTTTGGAAGACGCTTCAATTCGGATGGAGAATGACAACGGCTTCTCGGGCGCACCGTTCAAGTTAGGCACAATGCCCGCGTCGATATTCCAGAAAGCGGCGGTTTCGCTTGAATCGTCGGCGATACTTTTCCAGCGTGATATTCCTCACGTTGGGTCCCACTTGCCGGTCGTTCGGGCAGAATGGCGAGAAAGCCAATCAGCAGAACGGCTTGCTGGCGAAGATGCAGTTGCCGGCTCTGCCTACTGGCATTTGCGCTGTTTCCATTGAATTGTTGCCACTCTATCTGACACATCTATGTTCGCGCCGGGTTTCAGAGGAAGATCTTCTGATTTGATGATTAATGAGGAATAAATCTCAATCGAAATGTTTTCAAATTCTTCGTAAGTGACTGCGGTTTGACCCTCCCAACTTGTGTGGCTTAGGTCGGACAGCCTTCGCCCTCTCTCGCTGGCAGGTAAGAGATCATCAGCGACTTCTTCGATCTCGTCCTGAGATAGCAGCGAATCGAGCGCGATTTCCTCGGACGAGAACTTATGCCGTTGCAGATCTATCTCGCACAGATTCCCATTCTCAGAGTATTTGGGGAACACCAGCACGCCGGGTCTAACCTCGTACGCCTCAATTGCGTTGTATTTTAAGAACCGTTCACTCTGCGGCTTTGCAGCGATAAACAACAGTATTGCGACACCAATTGACAAGAAGCTCTTGTTCATTTTGTTTTCTCCGGTCACTCAGGGCTACTTGCGAAAAGGAGCTCCATGATGAGGCCTAGCGTGCCAGCGGCACATGTTCCGGAGTCCGCTCGATCTCACTCACCCGTACATATTTGGCATCTATTCCGCCGGTCAACCAAATCGCGAAATTGAACAGGAATGCGAATGTTGCCCCTGTAAGGAAGCCTGAGACTGCATATGCAATGGTCTGTATCGCACCCCAGACAACGTCCCACGCAACAACATCTGAGCGGACGAGGTGGAGGTTGAGCGTGAATTGCGTAAATGGAACGAAAACACCGAACGGGGCGAGCATCTCGGGCGCTTGCTTATACGAAGTCCACAAAAAACAGCCGACACCGACAAGGCCATAGACGACGCTGAAGACGACGGCAACGGATTGCCATCGAACAGCCACAATGCGAGCGTTCACCATTAGAGGATTCTACTCCGGGCGGCATGAACCCGAACAGAATCAACTGCTCAGCATGCGCTCTCCCGAGTTCTGGCTGTGTCGTCGGCGACTCGGAAGTAGCAGTGATCTGCATTACCTTGGGTCCCATTTGGCGGTCAACCGCCCGCGACCAGACCGGGAACTGCTTTCTCGGGTAAGCGGGAAAATGATCCGCAGGGGTAAGGAATGAGTTGCCTTGAGTCGAACTGCCTCTACCCATTTGGCGGGCATCATGTTCCCGACCCGCCGGCTGTGAGTCCCTTTGTCGCCGCGTATTGCTCATGGGAGGAATGGAGATGTAAAGTCGCATTTGAACTAGACCGGATTACTGGGCTCCAAGAACCAAAACCGAGATTGAATTGAGGAAAATGACATGTTGAAAAATCGAATTCATCTGCTTCCACCACTCTTTACATGTTGTTTCCTGTTGTTCTGCTCCACGGCGCTGCGCTCGCTGCAGGCACAAACCTCCCCACCGAGTTCCGGAGAAGCGCCGAAACTGGAATTCGTATTCGAAGAAGTCGTAACCTTGGACCCTGGTGTGCATCCTGGTGCAACCCCGTGGGGTGATCGAAACATCATTCCCATCACGGGGGGTAAGTTTTCTGGGCCGAAGATCAAAGGGAAGGTGCTTCCCGGGGGCTGGGATTGGCAGTTAGCCACGCAGACAGGATGCTTCAAGATCCAGGCAGATTACATGATTGAGACCGACGACGGCGCCATTATCAACGTAGTCAACAAGGGAGTCTCGTGCAAGAGTGTAACGGAAAAGCAGGGGCGCCTACTGACGACTCCGGTCTTTGAAGCGCCGGTCGGCGCGTACGAGTGGCTCAACGGTGGCGCTTATGTGGGCACTCTAGATGGCGCCACCATTGATGGAAAGCCAGCGGTGCGCATTCGCTTTTACAAGGCGTTCTAATAATCAGGAATCTAAATCCATCCGATTTCGGAGCTTGTATGGCCCGACTATGCCAAAATCGAAAAGCCTTTTCCAACCCTGGTTGAGGCTGCCAGTGACCACGGAAGGACCGAAAAATGCATTGGCGACGAGTGGCCGGTCACTCGGTCGGAGCGCGATTTGTAGATGAGCGACTCGACTACGCGCTTGTTGAGCTCATCCAAAACCCAATCTCCCGGCCGCACCATGTTTGCTCTGTCCTGAATGCGGAGAACGAAATACCTCGGGACAGTTGTAACATCTGGCCTCCTCGCGCGTACTCTCTGTGACACGCCCACTTTCTGTGACAATTATGACGATGGACTTCCAGAGTCTTTACGAGAAATACGCGCCAGCGGTGCGGCGATTTGCGCTGTATCTGTGTGGCGACTGCGCGCTGGCGGGCGATATCACCTCAGAGACATTCCTGCGCGCTTGGTCGACGCGCGGTAGCATTCGAGAACTCACGGTGAAGAGCTATCTCTTCACAGTTGCAAGGAACGTTCACCGCGACCTGCAGCGGCGAGGCTGGCGAAGTTCGGAGTTGGACGACAAGTACACGGACCGAGGAGCTAGCGTGCAAAAACGCCTGGAGGACAGGCAGGAATTGGAGACGGTGCTGGCCGAACTGCAGAAACTGCAGGAGACCGATCGTGCCGCGCTGCTAATGCGTGCGCTTGATGAAATGCCGTACGAGGAGATCGCTGCTGCGCTGGACATCACGCTGGCAGCGGCCAGGGTTAAAGTGCACCGAGCGCGGGCAAGGCTGATCGCGGTTCGAAATCCGATCCGCGGAGAATCAGAAGTTTCGGAGGAAAAACGATGAATTTAACACGCGAAGTGATGACCGATCTACTGCCGGTCTATTTTTCTGGTGAGGCCAGCGAAGATACGAAGCAGTTGGTGGAGGACTATTTCCGGGAGAACCCGGACTTTGAGCGAATCGCGCGAAGCGCAGCGATGCCTCTCGAACAGTTGCGCAGGACAGCGCCGGATGCAGCGGAAGCGGAAAGAGAAAAGTGCGAATTACAGTGGGCTCGCAAGGAATTCTTCCGGCGTCGTATGTTCTTTGGAATGGCTCTCTTTTTCACTTGCTCGCCACTCATGACCGTCTACAGAAATGGGCGGATGGATTGGACGACGTTTCTAAACGACCCCGGGTCGCCGGCGCTCTTCTGGTGCATCGCGGGCCTTTTCTGGTTCCTGTATGTCGCCCGTCTCAGCAGGCGAGCAATGGCGATGACTTCAAGCATCTTCGTCGCTCTCCAGCCATTGGTGTTTGTATTCCACCTATTTCTTCCTGGCTGGCAGAATGGCCTTAGCGACAGATTGTGGCTCGGTCTGGCGTTGTGGTTTGGCGCAGCTATCATCTGGGGGGGGTACCTTTGGGGTAGCATCTGCAAGCACAGAATACGCATGCCGTGAACGGCAATGCGCATACCTTGATCTCAGTTGTTGACTTCAGGAGAACGCGCTCATTGACATGGCAGCGGGTGGATGGTCGGCGACCCGTCTCCAACCTCAAAACCGGATTGGCGACGAGTGCCGGTGATTCAGGGTTCATCCGGCGATGAGCAAACGAGAAACATGCTCCGTGTCCACGCCCTTGGTTCTCTCAAGCCTCCACTCCGTCTTTCTTCTGAATGCGGCAAACCAACAGACAGGCTGTGAAGATCCTATGTCGTAGACCATCACGCTTCCTCGTCCGTTCTTCAACGTGTTGCCACTGTACCAAACAAATGAAGCCGCGTTAACGAACTTCTCAGCACGATTCTGCAAATTAGAATGGCTGCGGCGTCGAGATTTACTGTGTGGCAACTTCGGGAGCGGAGCCTCGACATAGCCTTGGCTAGAATGCACAAAGGACCACTGGCCCAGCACTCTGCCGGGGCGAACGGCGGAAAGGTGAGCTTATCCTGCCAGAATTCCGCTTTGACACAATCGAACCGATCCATAAGCGGAGAAGTCCAATCAACAGGGAACTTCGAACCCGTACTGCCATTACCGGAATAACGTAGCCACTTGTGATCGAACCAGTTGTCGATCTGAACGACCCAGAGTTGTTCAGGAGCCTGCTGAACCAGCAGTCCGTTGAGCAGTGAGTTCAAGAGATCAATGAAGTCATTGTCGTCCGTTAGCCCGGATGATATCGCGACTGCCATTCGACGATTATCTCCCAATTCGCCGCGCTCGCCCAACCCCAGGCATTGGGTTCCGAGAGGATGGTCGGCCAACCGTACAGTGAGTCGAAATCGGGATCATGTACCGTTGGCCGGTCGTTCGTCCAGAATGACTAGTCGCTCAGTCTTTTCACGTCGCGAGAATAGATCCAAGCGTTGATGACCCAACTAATCGACGCCGCAAATGGTAAAAGCAAGATCATCGAAAGCATGAGGAGATATCTGCCGGTAGAGTCCCAGTACCGGTGCAGCGGATTACCTTGCAGAAACGGCCAAACCAAGGCACAGCTTGCCAAGAAAGACACAGAAGCTATCAGAGCCCACCTTTTCTGCTTCTCTATCGTCTGTCTTGCGCTCGCTTGGATCTGATCAATTACTTCGCTGGTTGGAATGTCTTGTTCGAGGTCAAGCAGACGATCCTGATAGTTGCCATCCGAACTTCCTACGCCTTCAACTGCCCCGTCTGGATCACGTCGATACTGGACCCAGGCAGCCCAGCCGAAGCACAGACCTAGGAGAGCTGAGCATACACGGGAGAATCCAGCGTTCCTTTTCACGGTTGACACCTCTGCTCCAGCAGAATCGAGTATTGTGGCGCGGATCAGCTCTCCCGAGTCGCCGTAATACTTCACTCGTAGGCGCTGTCCGGCTCGCCACGCATCGCTTGCTTCTGAAACGTGAACAGTCACGTTTCGGCCAACGGAAGTCAATATGAACAATCGGGCACTGAAATGGCTGCCGCTGGCGTTCTCGATTCGGACCGAAGAAATGGCACCTTCGAATTCGAAGGTGGGGAGTTGGGACTCGTAGGCAGCCCAAAGGAGAGGCAACACGACAAAGCAACCGGCGAATGCGAGTGTTGCGACGAACTTGGCCCGGCCCTTTCGTGGTCCAGTGCTGTCCGTAGCAGCAACGTAGCCATATCTCACGATCATGGCCACCGAGACGGACAGATAACACACGAAAAGATAGCGGTAGAAAGGAACCATCGAGTAAGTATAATCGCACGCGCAATGAGCCCGAAAATGCACTTTGGACAACCATGCTAGAACCTATCTCATAAACATTCTGCGGTCTGATTTGAGCGAAACTGGGGGTGC
>CAZGHZ010000142.1:0-7749 GCA_964525655.1 uncultured Occallatibacter sp. | reverse complement strand
CGATAGCCGGGGCAGGAGGTGGGGCAGGCGGTCCAGGGCTGAGCGTAGGGGTTGGCGCCTGTACCGTAGGCGTTGGCCCAGGTCATCGAGCCATAACCAGCGGTGGGGTAGAAGGATCCGAAGTTGCTCGTATCGACGCCCAGCAGAGAGTAGAGGACCGCTCCCAGGACGGGCACGGAGTACATGCCGCCGCTGGCGCGAACAACGGTTCCGGATTTGGGACTCCAGGAGAGGCCGAGCCGGGGCTGGATGTTTGTGGTGTCAAGATTGCGAAGTGAAGTGGGAAGCCCAACCGCCGAGTTCAGCACAAACTGGTTCTGGAAATTGACTTGCGAGTTGTTGACGAAATCGACCCACGCTGGGGAGAGCTTCTCGTTCGGGTCGTAGACCAGTTTTCCGTAAGTCGAGGAGCCTTTCCGGTAGTCGAAGTTGCCAATCTGATTGGTGGCGTCCTGAAAGGGGGTATTCAATTCGTCCCGTAGGCCAACCGTCACCGTGAGGTTTTTGAGCAGCTTGTATTCCGTTTGGGCGAAGAAGTCATAGTGATAGCCAAAGGGCTTGCCGTCGGGGCCGTTCTGCGCCTGATCGGCTTCGTCCAGGTAGCCCTGCGCAAACTGCGCGGCTGCGCAGGCGTCAGGATAGAGTGCTTGCTCGTTGATCACTGTAGATCCGACCTTGAGCTTGGTCGGGCACACCTGCTGTCCGGTGATGTAGTAGTCGCCGTATTCGTCGCCGACCTCAAAGGTAATGTTGTCCTGGTAGTTCAAGCGGCGCCAGTCGCCGCCAAACTTGGAGTTCCATTTGTGGTGTGTCCAGGAGAAGTTGTCGCCGATCTCCCAAATCGCGTTCTTCTGGTCGCGGGGATGGCCAAACTGGTTGGTCGCGCCGCCCATCAGATTGCCGACATAGAAGACTGGAACGCCGCCAAGTCCATTGACCGGAGACCCCGGAAGGCCCTTGATGCCGAGCGCGCTGATGATGGAGTTGCCCTGCGTTGCCTGCGGATAGGCGTACGTCAAGTTGTAAGCCGTGTAGCCGCCGCGCAATTCGTTCACCATGTTGGACCTGATGATCATGTTGTAGGAGATGGCCACGTTGGTGGCGTCGGTCACGGTGGAGAAGGTGCCCATCTCGGGGTTATAGCTGGTGTCGCCGACAGCACCGAGAGCTCCCTCCGAGGTGGCATCGCTGCCGGTGCTGGTGATGTTGTGCTGCGTCACGCGCCCGAAAAGATGGTTCCTCTCTGAAAAGTTGTAGTCCAGTCGTCCGTCGAAACCATCGGCTGAATAGGTGCCGGGCCAAGTTGTATTCAAATTGTTGCCGCCGATGCTGCTGTTGGGGCTGTCAAGATACGAACTGGTCGCATGGGGTCCGGCAGGCACGGGAAAGAAATCCTTCATGATCGTTGCCGAGTCCGCATTGACCGAGACGGCGTTGTTGGTGATCGGGCTGCAACCCGGCACAACCGTTCCGGCTGTCGGCCCGCTAGGTACGATACAGGAAGGGGTGAACAACTCCAAGCCGGTAGAGCCGGAGAAGTCGCCGGACGCCCATGCGGTGGGCATCGTCTGCGTTGCGATCAGCGTGTTCTGATCGAGCCGCACGCCCTCGTAGTCGAAGAAGAAATGCATCTTATTCTTGACGATCGGACCTTCGAACGAACCGCCAAACGTGTTGGCGCTCAGGGTGGGGTTGAAGAGCCCGATTCCATCCGTTGCGTTCCAGTCCTTATTGGTGAAGTACCAGAATCCGCTGCCGTGGAATTGGTTGGTGCCGCCGCGAGTGACGACGGTGAGGTCGGTCGGCTGCGCGAACTCGGCGCTGTTGCCCGAGGTATTCACGCGAAACTCGGCGATGCCTTCCACTGAGGGAAAGAGGTTCGTGCTGGGTCCGCCCTGGCGCACGTCCTGGATGGAGATGCCATCCAGCGAGAAGGACGTTGCGGTCGGCAGTTGTCCTGAGAAGGTCAGGTTGCCGCCAGGATCCTGGCTGACGCCGGGCGAGACGGCGGCGGCCTCAATGGGGCTGGGCGCATTGGATGCGCGGAAGTTCAGCGCCAGCGTACCGATCTCAGCCCCTGACATGGAGGTAGAGGTTGTGAGGTCTTCGCTCACCAGCGACTGCCCTCCATCCACAATCACGGTCTGCTCGGCGCCCTGTACCTTCAGGCTGATGTCCGAACGAGCCGTCTCGCGGGCCAGCACAACCACGTTCTTGTCTTCAAAAATGTCAAACTGTGCTGCCGAAACCGTAATGGTGTATTGGCCAGGATCGACGTTTAAGAATTGGTAATCCCCCGCGCCGTTTGTCATCACACTGCGAGCATCTCCAGTACCCTGATTTAGCGCCTCGACCTTTGCGCCGGCGACCACGGCGCCGCTTGCGTCGGTTACTCTACCGATGATCCTTCCGAAGGTTGACTGCGCGGCTGACTTTGCGGATGTAATCAAACCGCAAAGCGCCAGTAGACAGAACATGGAAATTCCGGGAAAAAGTTTTGCTGCGCTTTTCAAGTTCTTTCTCCTCTCGCTTCGACTGGGGCCGTGGCAGCACCGAACAGCGGAGTTATTAGCTGCGCGGGGCCACACCGGGCGCATGATTGAAGACTGGCCTATCACTGAGTCAAACGGGCGCGCGCCTTGACGTAACACAACTTCATAAGTGCAAACGGCGGGCCTTTGACGCGCAAGAAGCGTCGATGGAGCGCGTGCAAACCGCATCGCGCTTGTTAACTTTGTTGGATATACATTTGCAGCAAAATATGGCTGTGATGTAAACGCATCGTGAAATCTTCGAGAAGGACGAGTGAATGGCAGCGACCAAGCCCTGTGGTATCGCGGGGCCTGACGAAACCTGCAAAGTGTGGACCGGCCGGTACGGGGAATCTCTGGCAACTCCTCAAGGTCAGCGAAGAGCGCTCATCGAAGGAAATCCGGAGCGGGTGCCTGACGCATCCGCGCTGGTCAAGATTCCACTCTTTTCACGCCGCATCGTGAAGGACACGGAAAAGAGCCGTGGGTCAGCGTCTGTGTCGTCGCGACTATCGAGAGGAGACGAGTCCGATCGGCTGAGCAGGAATGGTAGATGCCCAGAACACTGCCCTCGCCGATTGCAAAGTACTATCGGGCCAGGTTCAGCCTCGGTTCCTTGGCGGTTGGCAAGCTCACACCAAGAACTGAAGCGATAGTTGGCGCAATCTGGCGCATATCGATGACGCCAAGATCGCGTCCTTTTTCGATGTCACCGCCCATGGCAAAGAACGCGGCGCGCATCTCAGGATACGATGGCAGATAACCGTGCGTGCCCTTTACCGGCGGCTGATCGCTGACCAGCGCACCGGAGAAAGCAGAGCCGAAGGTGAATCCCGGCCGCAGAGCGAGGACGAACTCGGCATCGGGAAATCCCCCCGACTCCTTAATCATTGCACGATCTAGAATCCTCGCAATTCCGTTGGCGGAATCGGCAGCCAGATGTGTAAGCAGCGCACGAACTTCTTCGCGCGTCTTGGCATCCGACGGGTCATGCAGCATGATCGCCGCCATTCCGCCAGACGCCCAAGGCTCGGCCTTCCACGACGTGACTGTCAGTCTGCCATTCCCATCAGCCTTGGCTTGAATCAGTCCGGCTTGCAGGAATGGGATCGCGATATTCAGCGCGTGATGGACGCTCGCGAATCCATGGTCGGAGACAATCACCACGACGGTGTTGGGATCATTCTTGAGCGCCGCATCGATCAATTGGGCAACCATTCCGTCTACGGCTTCCAGCGTCCTGTTCGCCTCCTCGCTGAAGGGGCCGGAGAGGTGCTCCGACTCGTCGAGTGAACTGAGATGGATGGTCATGAAGCCTGGTTTTTGACGCTCCAGAATATCGAGCGAATAGCGGGTGCGCACGCGGTCGCCCTCAACAGTCGTGTCGTTGCCCATCATGTAAGGGCCGAGCCGCTTCTGTAGGGCAAACAACAAGCCTTCGGGACGAGAGATGGCCGCCATCAACTCGACGTCCTGAGAGTTGGCGTCCTCAGGATCGACTGAGTCGTTCTCGGTGCGCCAGTATTCGGGTATCAGCGTATCGACACTGTTGGCGTTGACGCTGACCGGCCAGCTCACGCTTGCTGTGGCGATGCCCTTCTGGTGCGCGGCGTCCCACAGAGTGGGCACACGGATGTCGCCCGCATACCAGTACCAGGCACCATCCATCGTCCGCTTCGGATCGAAGACCGTGTTGTTGACGATGCCATGCTCGGCAGGCCAGACGCCGGTAATTAGCGTAGTGTGGTCAGGGTAAGTGACGGTCGGCAGGACGGCAATTACACCTTCCGCATATGCTCCATCGATTAGGAAACGCTGCAAAGTCGGGACCCGTAATCCATGCTCGGCGGCATGGGTCACACATTCTGGTTTCAGACCGTCGATGGAAATCATTACAACCGGCGCAGCATGAAGAGTGGCAGAAGGCGTAAAGAACAAGGCGATGAGCAGAAAATGGACGCAAATGCGGAATGAGTGGAGCATTCCTTCAGTTGACATCAGACAGGACTGCAAATGTTGAATCGCAGATGAAATAACTTAGCCGAGCATCGATTGGCTCGGGGAGCAGTCCCCTGAGGCCACCATTGAGACTGGAATCTTCTGTCCTCCCGCTGGGCTGAGGTCCCGGGAGGGACCCGGAGCCTGCGCTTTTTTTTAGGACCGATCCGGCTAGGAGCGCTCTCTGCGGCGGTGGCAGGCAAATAGTAAAAAACATCGGAAGTATGTACTTTACGCAAGGCCAGAGGCAGTTGAATTGCGCTTTAGATGGAAAGGCTAATTGTTCCGGCAGCACCATTGTAGAAAAGTGTTGCTTTTTGGAGAATATCTCTTCCAATGATCGCAACCAGACCCATCGGTTTTAGCTTAGCTCCCATAGCGCGGGGAACCTGCAAGACCAGAACACCACCGATTGTGATCTGAATAGGATAAAGATTGCACGGGGTAGATTCGTGAGATGCTGAGGCCATCTTACCCTGATCGACCACAGGTATCTTGAGTTCTCTAGCTAGATCTTCATCGATAGCAGAAATGGTAGCTCCCGTATCAATCAATGCGTTTCCTGGCGCACCCATGATTGCCTTCCCTTGAGCAAGTAGCGGCTTTGCCATGTTGACTTCGAGGCAAACACTTACGGGAACGATTGGACCGCGCTGATGAAGCGCCAGCGACGGGGAAAGGTTGACTGTTTTCCCGTCCGGGGTCTTTCCTTGTGCTAAAAGCTGAACATTAAAGATCGGCATAGACCAATCCGAACGCAAGAGCGGGCACAGAAATCAGTTCATCTGAGTCTTCGGCTCTACGGATGAGTACATCGGTTAGCCCATGCTTCTCTACTGCTGCGGTGAAAGCTGCTTCGCGTGTTTCGTATGCACCGGACACTTCTTCGCCCTTGATGACCAAAAAACGCCCTGGATACATTTTGGCGAGTCTGTCTCTGTTTTCTTGAAGATACTTCAGTTCAACTTCCAGCATGACCGTTTACTCCTGTCAGAACCTTGTGGACTCCACTATACACGAGGATGCGAAAATCATCCGCATTTCGGCCAACCGCCAATAGGTTTTTTCTTGAGTAGAGAGGTCTTCACAGCCTCTTGCCAATTGCCTTCAATTCTGAGCATCTCCGGCTTTGGTCCGGGTGGAGGCTTATTGCTTGCCTGTTTCTTCGGTATTTTTGGCATGACCTTTATGCGGTTTTGTATATCAGCCGCTTCCCTTCCGCCGACTTTACTGCCAGCACAGTTCTTTCGCCGTCATTCAGTTTATGACTGTTCCAAACGAAATCAAACTGCCACAGATACCGATAGAGATATTCCCGGCTCACATTGTGATAGACGCCGATGATTCCCCTTTTGACAAGGGCAAAGGAAGATTCTGCCGTGTTGGTATTGACATCTCCACGAGCGTATTCCTTCGCGCTGTGGCAAACGCTTTCATGGCCCCCTGCAAATTCCTTGCCGATGCCATTGTAGGCCGAATTCTCGTCACTGATGATCCGGGCGCGGGGATCGACTACCTGCCGGATTGCATCCTTCAAAGTCTTGCAGGTCACATCGGCTACAACGTGACGGCGAATATCGCCACCCCGCTCTACAGCCGCGAATACGGGTGTCTTGCTCGTTCCACGGCCACGCTTGTTATTTCCCTTATAGCGGGGCTCTCCGCCTACGTAGGTTTCGTCAACCTCAACCGTGCCGGTCAATGGCGGAGCGGTTTCGAGGTCTGGAGCCATGGCGAACCGAATCCGGTTCATCAGGAAAAGGGCAGACTTATAGCTGATCTGGCAGTGACGTTTTATTTCCAGAGCTGAGACGCCCTTCTTTGATGTGCAAGCCCTCCAGAATGCATAGGCCCAGTGGCGCATTGGCAACCTTGATTCCTCGTAAACTGTGCCGATTCTGACAGTATACTGCTCTTTGCAGTCTCGGCAGCGCCAGAGATAGCGGTTGTTGCGCTCTCCAGTCTTGGCGTCGGCCATCTTGTAGACAGCCACGGAGCCGCACTTCACACAGCAGGGATTATCGCCCCAGCGCTGCTTCTCAAAGAACTCGACAGCAGTCAATTCGTCTGAGCAGGCCGCTGGAATCTCGGCAATCGTTCCAGATTTCGATAGATTGTGCCGTGTCTTCTTCATACAAACAACTTTATACCTAACGCAATCATTGCGTCAAGTAAAAAATAAACAGAGAAGGAAGAATCTTGCAAGCGCACCGATGTTGATGTAGACTGGTGCTGTTGTCTGGTGCGGTAAGAGGGGCTCGAACCCTCATGGCTGTAGGGGTCGCCTACACCCGCCGGAGTCCAAATCCGGTGTGTCTGCCAGTTTCACCATTACCGCACTGCATGAGAGCAGCTAGCGTCCATTCCCCTCCAAGGATTCGCGCTAGCTGCTCTTTCTATTGAACGGTCATTCCCTCCACTCCCTCTTCCGGCTTGACTTCGATCACCGGTTTTGGCTTCAGTACATACTTGCCGCCTTTTCGCACCGAAACCTCGTCGTTGTCGCGGAGCCTCTTCAAGACGGAGTACAGGTACGGTCGGCTTACATCAAAGACTTTGACCGCTCCCCACAACTGTGCCGGGGTGATTCCAGATACATGCAAGCCAAGAACCTCTCGCACCTTATCTGTCTTGTTGATCTCGGGCTGTGATACCGGCTCTTCGGATGCGTCGTCTTTTGCAGTATCCTTCGCTTCCGCAACTCCCGGCAGGTCCATCGGCAATTGAGTTTCCCGCGCTTCTGCCTGCCACTTCTCTCGCTCTTTTTGCGCGAGCGTGTAAGCGTTATTCCAAATCGCAAAGTCACTCGCAGCAGCCTGCAATTCGGCTGCGGATTCCTTGTGCGCCTGCTCTGCCGCACCCAGACGCATCCGAGCCGTCTCGACGTAGTCTTTCATCATCTCCAAGAATGTCGCCATTGCATCCCTCCAAGGACAACTATAAACATAGCATCGAATCGACTCAGATGCAAACAAGGTAGGGTGTGTGCAAGGAATGATGTGATATGTGGAAAAATATCTAACTGTTGATTCCAAAAGCATTGCTATGTGGAAAAACGGTACTTATTCCAACGATTTGCACCGTTTTTGGTGCATGATTCTTCCCGAGTGGCCTTGCGTAAAGTACATACTTCCGAAAAACATTGGCGCCGCGCACTTTTAAGGCCATTTCTTTAGTCAAGCAATTCGAACTCCGCGACGCAGAGGCTGTAGGCGCCTTC
>CAZGHZ010000141.1:0-7834 GCA_964525655.1 uncultured Occallatibacter sp. | reverse complement strand
CCTTGGCTTCGGCCTCGCCCTTCTGGAAGATGATGCTGGCCTCGGCCTCGCCCTGTGCGCGGATGGCCGATGCGCGGCCTTCGGCTTCGGTGGTCAGGCGGTTCTTCTCTGCGGCGGCCATGTTCTCAATCCGCTGCCGCTCGATTTCAGCGCCCTTGAGGATGGTGGCAATCAGTTCTTTTTCATGGCGGGAGATTTCAGCCTCCTGCACCTTGATCTGGCCCTCTTTTTCGACCTGTTGCACCTTCACCTGCTCGGCGGTCACCTGCTGGAGCATGACGTTGGTCTGCAACTCATAGGACTTGTCGGCAATGGCCTGCTGGCGGCGGCTCTGCTCCGCGTACTCCGCCTTCTTGATCTCCAGATCGCGCTGCGCCTCGGCCTGCCGCGTTGCCGATGCGGTCTCGGCGATGACCCGCTCCTGGTCTGCCTGCGCCTTGGCCACGGCAGATTCTCTCAGTGCTGTTGCCCGCTTGATGGCGGTATCGCGCTCGGCATCGGCGGTGGCCATCTCGGCGTCGCGCCTGATGCGCGCCACGTCGGGCCGGCCCATGTTCGAGATGTACTCATTCTTGTCGCGGACTTCCTTGATGGTGAATGAGATGACTTCGAGGCCCATCTTGCTCATGTCTTCCGCGCAGGTGGCGCGCATCCGCTCGCCCACCATCTCCGGCTCCTTGACGATCTGCTCCACCGTCAACTGGCCGATGATGCCGCGCAGGTGGCCCTCCATCACCAGGCGGATCAGGCCCTCGCGCTGTGGCGGCGTCTTGGTGAGAAACTGCTCGGCCGCCGTCAAGATCGAAACCTGGTCGCTGCGCACTTTGATCTGCGCCACAGCCTCGACCGTCACCGCGACGCCCTGCTTGGTATAGAGATCCTGCTGCGGGGCCACGTCGAAGCTCATCAGCTCCAGGCTGAGTTCACGGCTGTTTTGCACCATGGGCCAGATGACTGTGCCATGGCCTTTGACGACGCGCGTGCCGCCGAACCCGTAGACAATCAAGGCCTCGTTGGGCCCGGCCTTGCGATACATCCTGGCCAATACACCCAATACGAAGACCAGCGCAAGCGCTCCCAGTCCGGCATAAAGAATGATCATTTCGTCCATTGCGATCCCGGCCCTTTCATCCGGGAGGTATGTGGTTGATGGTTGAACCGCTTTCAGTTTTCAGAATTCCAGGTTTGTTGACTTCGTTTTCAGCAAGCTTCACGAGAGAGAGCGGCGGTTTTGTTTCTTCCCTTTTCCCTATTGCCTGCTCTTCTCTCCCTGATTCGAGCCGGAGTTGTTGTTGTTCTTAGGAAAGATCTTGGCCAGCAGCCCCAGCAGAAAGATCCCCACCAGGATGCTCATATCCACGATCAGTAAGGCCGTGTTTGTCATAACGTCTCCTGTTTCCAACTCACTGGTCCCTAGTCCCTTAGTCCCTGGTCCCTTGTTTCTAGTCCCTCGTCCCTTCCGCCACTTCTTCCCAGCGGCGGACAAAAGCAATCCCCTTTTCATAGCGGACGACGAAGACCTCTTCTTCTTTTTGAATCGGAGCCCCGTTCTCGGAGCGAGCTGGAACAGAGCGGCGCGCGCCTAGTTGTTCGTAGGCAATCTCCCCGATTCCCTCTGCCCGGATGGCAGAGGTCACTCGTCCCACTGCGCCAACCACTTCGGTCTCGTCCGCGGTGAGTTCATGCTCATCGGGCAGCATCACTTTGGCCAGAAAGAAGAAGACGATCGCGCCTCCCGCCAAACCGCAAATCGCGGCCAACACCACCACAACGGCGGCAACAAAGCCGCCATAGCGCGTTAGCAGGCACCCGGCCGCGCCAAACCAGCAGAGAAAGATCATGATCGAGAAGGCGTTCCACCAGGGAATGCTGGCCGATCCCCTGCCCGCGCCATGCGTTGCGCCGCCATGGACCACATGGCCTGTGCTTGGCAGGTGTGTCGCATGAGGCACATGCGGTACATGAACATGGACATGCCCGCCGAAGTGGCCCAGGCAACCCAGCAGCGACAGTGTGCTCAGAAACAGCCCCGTAAGAAAGCAAACGAAATAGAAGGTCTCCCAGTGCATCGCTACGCCTCGACTTTCCTGCTTCGCGTTTTCAATCCTTGTTTCGGCCGAGGAACCGCCGTCAGTTTTGTCTGTCCCTGGTCCTTGTTCTCTGATTTGTGATCTCTGATCTCTGTTCGCTGGCCTCTATCCTTCGGGCGCAGCACATCGCTGAGCCTCGGCATCAGGCCCGGTGTCTCGATGATCGCCTCAAGCAGCAGGAGGCACTCCCGCGTGTGATCGTTGCGGGCCAGCGTCAGCAGAGCCTGCATCAGTTCAGGGTCGCGGCGGAAGCGCTCGGCACCCTCGACCAGCCACAGGTCCAGCTTGTCTTCGAAGTGCCGCAGTTCGCTTTGCAACTCGGGTGAGTAGCCTTCGGGATCGTCCACCAGATAGCCGGGGTGCACCTTGAAGAAGCCGGCGAGAATCTGCCGCGTTGTGTTGGTTAGGTGGGGCCGCGCGCCATTTTCAATCTGCGAGAGATAGCTCTGGCTCAACTTCGAGCCGGTCTCGGCTTCGATGGCCCTCACCAACTCCTGCTGGCTCATCGCCCGGTCCATACTGCGCAGGCTGCCCTCTACCTCGCGCAAATAGCGGATTTTTTCGCCCAGCCTCATGGCTTCCCTGCGAGGAACCTGCCGTTCAGCCCAGCACTCCATCGCAATCTGTAATAACAATATCGCAATTTGCAATAGATTGCAAGAGTGATCTGGAAATATTTTTTGCCTAGATTTTTCAAGGGTTTCCGGGAGGAATCTACCTGGTTGGCTTCGACCGGGCTTAAAAAGTGGCCGCTGGAACGAGTTCTGCCGCAATCTCCCGTACTTCCAGTGCAGCCTCGGCGTTCATCCCGGTCGCGCGCCCCCGCACCATCCTGTTGGACTCGATGCGGCACTCTAATTCGACGGGAAGGAAATTCTCGGATAGCGCGGCGGTTCGGCCACGGGCGGAGAGTTCGGCGGGCGTATGCAGCGTGATGGCTTGCAACTCCTTGCCGACGAAGCTCTTGCGGTGCGCTTGACTCTTCTCTGCGGCCAGTGTTCGGAGGACGGCCATTCGCTCTTCGACGGCTGGGCTTGGAACCGGCCGCTCGGCATGGAGCGTCCAGCCCGGCGTTCCCGGCCGCGGCGAAAAGGGAAAGAGATGCAGGTAGCCGAAGGGCAGCTCCTTGACGAACGAAAGCGTCTCGTCGAATTCGGCATCGGACTCGCTGGGGAAACCCACCATTACGTCGGCTCCCAGAGTCAACTCCGGTCCGGCGGCTCGCAGCAGAGCCTCGATCTTTTCAGCGTAGTGCCAGGGCCGATAGCGCCGGTGCATCCGGCGCAGCACCGCGTCGGAACCGGACTGCAAAGGCAGGTGCGCGTGTCGGGCCAGCCGCGTGCCGCCAAACTCTGCCATGAGGCCAATCAGCTCCGCGTCCCAATCCATCGGCTCGATCGAGCTGAGCCGAAGCCGGGGCAGCGCGGATCGCGCGAAGATCTGGCGCACCAACGCAGCTAATGTCCGCGGCGCTGAAGCGTCTTTCGCAGAGGTAGACAGATCCCGTCCCCAACGCCCAAGGTTGATCCCCGAGAGCACCAGCTCGTTGCCTCCGGCGGAAACAAACCCCTCGACCTGCTTCAAGACCCTTGCAGCGGGCAGGCTCCTGGAAGATCCTCTCGTCTGGGGGATCACGCAGAAGGTGCAGCGGTTTCCGCAGCCCTCCTGGATCTTGAGATTGGGCCGGGTCTGTGCGCCGGGGATGACTTGCGCCTCTTCAAGAAACGAGTGAGCAAAGCGGTCGTCGGCCCAGACCACCTGCGGTGGGGCGGATGCGGCTTGCGCCTCCCCTATTTGAACCAGCCCGCTGCCCGCTTGTGTTAGCGCGCGCCCCAATAGGCTAAGAATAATCGCCGGAGCAAGCGCCTTGTGGCTGTTGCCCACCACTGCTGCAACGCCTTCCATACCTGCCAGTTCTTCTGGCGCACGCTGCGCATAGCAGCCGGTGACTACGATGCGAGCCTGTGGATTGAGCCGGTGCGCACGGCGGATAAAAGCCCGCCCGGCACGGTCGGCCTCGGCCGTGACGCTGCATGTATTGACCACCACCACATCGGCAGCCGCGGGGCTTTGGCCGTCCAGCCCGGCTGAGCTCAGACGGTCACTCATCGCCTCGCCATCCGCGCGGGCTGCTCTGCAACCGAAGTTCTCCACGTGGAATGTGGCCGCCATAAGCTTCAGTCTAAGGCCTGTCGATTTCAACCGCACCTCCGATAGTCTCAGGTCTCGATTCTGAGATCTGGGCCAACGCCTCGGAGGCTTGAGGCCTCCGCTATACTTGAGATGGCCGCACAACTCCGCTGGCCGCCCTCTATCGAATGTCATCATCGTCCCAGGCCAGCGCCTCACTCCCGGCTTCTTCCGCGTCGATCGGCAGCACGTGGCACATTGTCAGCTTCACCTATTTCACCTTCATCGTCTACCTGTCGGTAGGGCTGCCGCTTGCCGTGTTGCCGCCTTATGTGCATCTTCGGATGGGCTATAGCGCGGCGCTGGCGGGCCTGGTGATCAGCATCCAGTACATTGCTACGCTTGCCAGCCGCCCGTGGGCAGGACGCATCTCAGACCGCGCAGGAGCCAAAGTCTCAGTGCTCTGGGGGATGGGTTGCTGCGCCTTCAGCGGCGTGCTGTTGATCGTTGCGGCCGTCCTGCACACGATTCCTTGGCTCTGCATCGCCGTTCTCTTCGCGAGCCGACTGGTGCTTGGTGTGGGCGAGAGCCTCGGTTCGACCGGCTCGACGCTGTGGGGCATCACCAGCGCCGGACAGGCCAGCACAGCCAAGGTCATCAGCTTCAATGGCATCAGCACTTATGGTGGAATGGCGCTGGGCGCTCCGCTGGGCGTGGTGCTCGATCAACAGTGGGGCCTTGGGTCGATCGGCCTGCTGATCCTGCTCGTCGGCGGCTTGAGCTTGGCGCTGGCCAGCCGCAAGCAGCCCGTCAAAGTGAACCCCGGCGAACATCTCCCCTTCCGCGATGTGGCATTCCGCGTTGCTCCGCACGGCATGGCTCTGGCACTGGGCGGCATCGGCTACAGTTCACTGGCTACCTTTGTCACGCTCTTCTACCTGAGCCGCCACTGGACTGGCGCCGCCCTCTGTCTCACCGCCTTTGGGTTGGCTTTTATCGCGGCTCGCCTGCTCTTCATTCAGACCATCAACCGCTTCGGCGGATACCCAGTGGCCATGGCCTGCCTGACCGTCGAATCGCTCGGCCTGCTAATGCTCTGGCGCGCCTCATCGTCTTCGATGGCTCTCGCAGCCGCAGCGATGACAGGCTTTGGCTTTTCGCTGGTCTTTCCTGCGATCGGGGTTGAGGCGGTCAAGCGAGTCACGGTCAACAATCGCGGCGCGGCGCTGGGAGTCTACACGGCCTTTGCCGACGTCAGTTTCTTCCTGACCGGGCCGCTGGCCGGAGCGGTGATCGGCATCTGGGGCTATTCGAGCGCCTTCCTTTTTGCGCTGATCTGCGTGCTGGCGGCGCTGGGAATCGCGGTGGTCTTGAGGGAGTTGGAAGGCGCTTGAGCGCGTTCAACTGCGCAAAGCGATAGGGTTACAGTGCTCCTGTGCTGGCCCTATCTATAAACCTTTTATTTTGAGTATTGTATGAGACTCGTCACAGTTCCACAGAAAGGGAGAGTCTGCGCTTCCGTGCGAACTTGGATTGGAAGTAATTTATTTTGAATCGGTTGGGCAGGGCTCCACAGTTTCACGGGTCAAAATCGAGGATGGTCTTTGCGGGTCGGGAGAATTGGCTTCGGGTACTGGATTGGGGAGTGGAAAAGTATTGACAGCATTATGGTTACGGACGGGAAATGCGCGGACGGCGCGGGTGACACCAGGTAGAGTTTGCAGGAGGTATTGCACGACGGCGGAGACGGAAGTATCGCGCTGGGCGGCCCAGACGCGGGCCTGGCGGTAGGTTTCGTCGCTGACGGATACGGTGATGTTGCGCATGGGTTCTCCGTGCGATGAAGGTATTTACGTCCATCTTGAAGTGTGCGCCATCGGAGGGTAATTATCTGCAAGACTCCGTGGCGGGGCAGAGTGCGTTTTAGGAGTTTGGTGTATTGGCGCGGGTTGGGTTCCTAGTCTCCCACATCTCAGAATCGAGATGTGGGCCGCCCGCCCGAAGACCCGTTCATCGCGATAGAGCCGCGATGAACGGGGCACAGCTTTCCACGGAGATTCTTCAGGGCTGATGAGCGGGTCACCTGCCAGTTGCCTACTCTTCTTCTTCGTCGATGGGGCGTTTGGCGTTGGCCAGGATCTTCTCTGCCACTAACTGCGGGACTATGTCGTAGTGGTCGACTTCCATCCTATAACTGCCCTTGCCTTGAGTCATGGAAGTTAGCTGGGTTCCATAAGTCAGCATTTCGGACATGGGAACCTGGGCGTTGATGATCGTTGTCCGGCCCTTGGAGTCCATGCCGCCGACGCGGCCACGGCGCGAGTTCAGGTCGCCCATCAAGGTCCCGGCAAACTCGTCGGGAGCTTCGATTTCGACCTTCATGATGGGCTCGAGGAGGCAGGGCTTGCAGAGTTCCATTGCTTTCTTGAAGGCGAGGCGGCCGGCGGTCTTGAAGGACATTTCGTTGGAGTCGACGTCGTGATAGCTGCCATCGAAGACGGTGGCCTTGAAGTCGACGACAGGGTAGCCGGCTAGGAAGCCGCGGACGGCCGACTCAACGATGCCTTTCTCGATGGCGGGAATGAAGTTGCGAGGAATGGCGCCGCCGAAGACTTCGTTGCCAAATTCGAAGCCGGCGCCGCGGGGCAATGGCTCCATGCGGATCTTGCAGTCGCCGAACTGGCCGTGGCCGCCGGACTGCTTCTTGTGGCGGCCCTGGGCCTCGGCCTTGGCGCGAATGGTCTCGAGGTAGGGCACCTTGGGCGACTTGAGGGTGACTTCAGCGTGGTAGCGCTTTTTGAGGCGGCTGACGATGGCCTCGATGTGAGGCTGGCCTGCGCCGGCGATGAGGAATTCGTTGGTCTGCGGATCGCGGAAAAAGCGAATGAGCAGATCCTCTTCCATGAGCTTGTGAATGGCCGGGGCGAGCTTGTCTTCGTCGGCGCGGGACTTGGGCTCAATGGCGTAGGTCATGGCCGGCTCGGGGAGGGGATGCAGATCGATCTGGATATCTGAACCCTTGACTCCGAGGGTGTCGCCGGTGAGCGTGTCGCGGAGCTTGGCCACTGCGCCGATGTCGCCGGCGTGCAACTCGGGAACCTCGACGGCCTTGCGGCCCTGCATGACGCTGAGATGCGAAAAGCGCTCTTGGCCGCGGCGCGTGTAGTTTTCAATGGTGGCGTCGTTTTTGATGACGCCGCCGATGACTTTGAAAAAGGTGATGCGGCCAGCGAAGGGGTCAGTCATGGTCTTGAAGACCATCAGAGAGAGCGGCTCGCTATCGGCGAGCTTGCGTTTGAGCTTGACAGGCTCGGGCTCGCCTTCGACGGGCTTGACGATCTCACCGGGAGCGCGGACGGCGATGGGCGCCCGCTCGACGGGCGAAGGCGTGTAGGCCTTGATGAAGTCGAGAAGATGGTCGAGGGCCATGTTGGAGAGGCCGCTCGAAAAAAGCACGGGGAAGATGCGGTCTTCGCGGATGGCTTCGTGCAGCGCGGCGACGAGGTGATCTTCGGGGATGGTGCCCTTCTCGAAATACTCTTCCATCAGCTCGTCTTTGCCTTCGGCGACGAGCTCGACGAGAGCTTCGTGGCGGGCCTTGGCGTCGGCAGCGA
>CAZGHZ010000140.1:0-8078 GCA_964525655.1 uncultured Occallatibacter sp. | reverse complement strand
TCCGTCCGCTCATAAATCATCCGCGCCAGTTCCATGGACTTCTGCCATGCAATCAAATCACGGTAATGCCGGGTCCTGCTCATATTGCCGACCTGCCAACCTGCCATCGCGTGTAGCGCGCCAACTCGCTAAACAAACTGCCCCAAAAACCGCATATCCCCGGTATAAAATTGCCCAATCTCGCTGATGCCGTACTTCATCATGGCGATGCGTTCTGAACCCATGCCGAAAGCGAAGCCGGAGATCTTCTTCGGGTCGTAAGCGGGCTGCTTCTCCGCCGCAAAGGCGAAGACCGCCGGGTCGACCATGCCGCAGCCTAGCAATTCGATCCAACCAGAGTTCTTGCACTTCCGGCAGCTCTTGCCACCGCAGAAGATGCAACTGATCTGCAAGTCGGCGCTCGGCTCGGTGAACGGAAAGAACGACGGAAAAAAACGCGTCTTGACCGCCGAGCCGAAGAGCGCCTTCATCGCGTAATCGAGCGTCCCCTTCAGGTCGCTGAATGTGATGTCGGTGTCCACGCACAGTCCTTCGACTTGATGAAAGGTCGACGAGTGGGTCGCGTCGTCTGCTTCATTTCTGTGAACCTTGCCAGGAATCACGATCCGCACCGGGGGGGGCTGCATTTCCATGGTCCGCATCTGGACTGGAGACGTATGGGTGCGCAGCAGGAGCCGGTCGCGCTGCGGGCGCCGGTCCTGATTGGCAATGACGAGCGTATCCTGCGTGTCCCGCGCCGGATGCCCCGGCGGAAAATTCATGCACTCGAAGTTATAGAAGTCGGTCTCGACCTCCGGCCCCACGCCCACCGAATAGCCCAGCGCCGCAAAGACACTGACGATTTCGTTCGTCGTCCTGGTAATGAGATGCTCGGCCCCGGTGAGTCGCTGTGTGCCGGGGAGTGTAACGTCGATGGCCTCGCGGGCCAGCGTTGCGTCGCTCGGGCCAGAGCCGAGCGCCTCGTCCAGTAGATCCTCCACAACAGCCTTGAGCGCGTTGAAGCGCAGCCCCAGCGCTTTCTTGGCCTCGGGGGGCGCAGCTTTGAGCCAGCGGCCCGAGACCTCTTTCAGCCGTCCTTGCTTTTGGCCCACCCATTGCAGGCGAAAAACCTCGACTGCCGCTTCGCCGTTGAGCGCAGCCGCTGCTTCGCGCGCCTGTCGCTCGAGCTGCGCAAAGGCCTGGTCGAGCGCGGCCTCATCAAATGCCGTCAGATTGGGAATCTCTTCATTCATATGCGTAAACAGCAGGATAAACTACCCGCCCGCCGCTCAACGATTGTACATTGGCACTGGATCCGTCGGTCTCTCGGCGTCCGGCTCAGGCGGAATCAGTTCCAGCGGCTCTTGTCGTTGGGGTCGTCGTCGATCTGTCGGCCTTTGCTGTCGAGACGCACGTTCCGGCCCTGGGAGCGCATGTAGACCTCGAACTTGCGGGCGGCGCGGCGGCGCTTCCAGCGGTAGTAGCCGTTGCGCAGGCCATACCATCCCTCGCTGAGACGGATGGCAAGGCCGCGGCGCGGGGCCAGACGGACGTAGGCGAGGCCGGCCAGGGCGCCTCCCAACTCCGCAAAGGCGTACATGCGCTGATTACCGAAGAGCATGGCAAATGAGATGAGGGCAAAGATCGCCACTAGGTAGCGGGCTTTGATGCCGATAGGCAGGAAGAAGAGCAAAAACTCAACGTCGCCGTAGAAGACCCCGATCACTGCCAGCATGCCGAAGACGCCGCCGAAACAGCCAGCGAGCAGGCTGCCGGAGAACGAATAGCCCAACGTTTGGCCGCACAGATAAAGTGCAGTTGCGGCTACAGCGGTTCCGAGCACGGATATGATGTAGAGTCCGAGAACCCAGCTTTCGCTGTGAAAGTTCTCAAGGAATCCGGCGATGAACCACAGCGAGAGCAGATTCAACAGGGTCGAAAGCAGATCGCCTTGGATCAGGCTGTAGGTCAGGGGCTGCCACAGGTAACCATGGTGGAGGAAGGCCTCCGGCACAAAGGCGAGCAGAAACAAGGCCCTTGTTGACCCAACAGGAAACGCCAGGCGCGCGATCAGCAAGACAAAGTAGGCAATAAGATTCCAAAGGACCAGTCGGCGAGTTGCGCCGCGGAACTCGGGGAAGGCAAGCGAAAAGGAGCCAGACCTTGGCATCGTGAGTCTCAGAGTAAATCGTGGAGCGGGGAAATGTCATCGGGCGAGCCCGGCCAGCAAACAGTCCGCAGGTCTTCGGAGCAGTCCGGAACTCCCGATCACTCCTAAGTTCCTCTACGGGACGACGGTCAGGCAGCGGTGACCTGCGGGGTTAATGCCCCGGCTGGGAGGCAAACCGGCTGCTGAATTAGGCGGAAGGCTGGAAAGTATGCTCCGAGTGCCTAACCTAGCCAGGGTCTTTATCGTCTGTTCAAGGCGAGCGGGTTGAATGGTCTCAATGGCGCCAAGGATGGTCGGATCGGCGTTGCCGGAGTCGAAGGCGATGCCATTGAGCTGGAAATCAGTCTACGACCGGCCGATAGTTGGCGTCAGCGCCATTCCGCAAAGCAAGACCGCCTGGGAGAGATTCATGGCGTATTCTTCCAGTTGGGAGTTTCGGTTGAGGTTTTGGCCTTTGCCCCTTGACCTCAAGCCGGTTTCCACTCAAGAATAGCGGAGATGCACTGAGGAGAGTCGCATACTGCAATTTGAAACGCGTAAGAGAGGAGGCCGCCGTGCCGAGCTGCCCTGAATGTGAGAACGATCTGGACATCGAAATGGACGAAGTGTCCGAGGGCGATGTGGTCGCCTGCGACGAATGCGGAACCGAGTACGAGGTGGTGGGCGTTGAGCCGCTTGAATTGGTGAGGGCGGGCGACGACCTGGATGACGACGAGGATCTGCTCGACGAAGAAGAGGAGTAAGAGTGAGGTTGAGTCGCACGAGTTTGGCGGCCGGAGTGGCTTTTGCCCTCATGTCATTCGGTTTGATAGTCCCTGCGTCGCGGACTCCCCAGACCGGATTTGGTTTGGGTCCGGTCTGCGCTCAAGCGCAAAACCTGGGCCAGCGCGTGGTGATGGGAGCCGTAGTGGATTCGAACTCCGCTCCAGTGGCCAGCGCCACGGTCTTTCTAAAGGACCTGAAGTCCAAATCCATTCGCAGTTATACGACGAGCGAGAAGGGCCGCTTCCGGTTTGCCCAGATCAGCAGGTCTCAGGATTACGATCTCTGGGCCGAGAAGGACGGGAAAAAGACCGCCGTCAAAACCGTCAGCTCCTGGGACACCCGCCCGGAGTTTGAGGTCGAGCTCAAGATGAAGTAAAGGCTGCTCAATCAGCGGATCAGGGTTACTCCTGCTTGAGTATTACGTCACCGTTGATCGTGTCGATCTCCACATGATTCTGGCCGCTGCCAACCTGGCCCTCGGCGTAAATGTACTTGCGCGGAGTGCTCGACGATGTGTCCCAGTCGGCACTCTCGCGCTTAGTAAGGCCAATGTGGTCGATGACGTCAAACGTCCTGCCTGCGTTTTTGGTGAAAGCGAGCTGTATTCGAACCTCCATTGAGAAGTCCTTTGGCACGATCAGTGTAATTGTGCCCGACTTCGAAGATAGGTGTACGTCGCGCCCGCCGGAGGAAGAACCAACCATGCGAGCCGTAATATCTCCGGCCATGGTGCTCGCATGGATGTGGCCAGTTGCGTCCTTAACGGTGATGCTTCCACCCATCGTGGCTGCATCGACGGGGCCATTGGCGTGATCGATCATAACGTTGCCGCCCATTGTATTCACTTTGGCGAACTCGCTCACGCTCCCGATGTGGATGTCGCCGCCCATTGTATTGAGAGTGGCTCCGTGCGGGGCATCTTTCACTTCGATCTCGCCGCCCATCTTGTGAATGCTCACGGTGCCGGAATCTCCGGTATTCGCTCTGCTCTGAGCATGCACTGTCGTTAAACACTTACAGCCCGATAAAACGAGAGGAACCGCGCCCACGAGGAAGATTGAGAATAGTGCGCCGGTTTTGCGCATCGTCATCGGAAGTGCCTCCGGCTGAGCTTAGAGGAGAAGCTCTATTCAACCTACGAAATGTCGTTCCGAAAAGTTCCAGGCCGCGGGCTCAAACGGTCGCTGCGTCATCCGTCCAGCTTCTTCGTCACCAGTTCGTTGAGCAGGGCCGGATTGGCCTGGCCCTTCGACGCCTTCATCACCTGGCCCACAAAGAACCCCGCCATCGTCTTTTTGCCGGCGCGATACTGCTCTACCTGTTTGGGATTGCCGGCGATGACCTCGTCGATCATGGCTTCGATGGCAGAGGCGTCAGTGATCTGCCGGGGCTTCTCCCTCTCGTAGACCGCCGGAAAATCCTCGCCTTTTTCAAAGCACAGGTCGAAGAGTTGCTTGAGCTGCTTGGAGCTGATCTTGCCCTCGTCGAGCAGATCGGCGGCCTCGACGATGCCGGCCATCGAGACGGGCGACTGCTCCTGCTCAAGGTCCAGAGTCTTCAAACGACCGCCAACTTCGTTGAGCAGCACGTTTGCCACGCGTCGGGGATTTTTGGCGGTTCTGGCCGCCGCTTCGAAGCGGTCGGCAAATTCGCGCTCGGCGGTCAGCGTGTAGGCGTCCTTGATGGTGATCTCGTACTCGGCGACCATGCGGGCACGGCGCGCCTCGGGCAGCTCCGGCAACTCCGCACTCTTGCATTCGATATATTCGCGGGTCAGCACAAGCGTCGGCAGATCCGGCTCGGGAAAATAGCGGTAATCGTGAGCCTGCTCCTTTGATCTCATCGAATAGGTCCGGCCCTCGCCGGCATTCCAAAGGCGGCTCTCCTGCGTGATGCGCCCGCCGGATTCAACCACTTCAATCTGCCGCTCGATCTCGTATTCGAGAGCCAAACGCACGAAGCGGAAGCTGTTGACGTTCTTCACTTCGACCTTGGTCCCGAACTTCTCAGCGCCCCTTAGCCGCACGCTGACGTTGGCATCGCAGCGCAGCGAGCCTTCCTCCATGTTGCAGTCTGAGACGCCGCAGTAAAGCAGGATTTCCTTCAATCGCGTGAGGTATTCGAATGCCTCATCCGGCGTGCGGATGTCGGGGTCGGAGACGATTTCAGCCAGCGGCGTTCCGCAGCGGTTGAGGTCGAGATAGGTGCGCGTGCCGGAGTCGGCAAAGCCATCGTGAAGGCTTTTGCCGGCGTCCTCTTCCATGTGCAGGCGGGTGATGCCGATGCGCTTCGTGCTGCCGTCCGCTGTGGGCACATCGATCCAGCCATGCTCGGCGATGGGCTTGTCGAATTGAGAGATCTGGTAGCCCTTGGGCAGGTCGGGATAGAAGTAGTTCTTGCGCGCAAAGATGGAACGCTCGCGCACCTCGCAGTTGATGGCCAGCGAGGCCAGCGTCGCAAACTCGACGGCCTTCGCGTTCAGCACGGGCAGGGAGCCGGGCAGCCCAAGGCACACCGGGCAGACGTTGGTGTTGGGAGCCGAACCGAAGTGGTTGGCGCAACCGCAGAATGCCTTGGTGGCGGTGAGCAGTTGCACGTGGACTTCGAGTCCGATGACGGGCTCATACTTGGCCAGAACTTCGGAAGAGAGCGTGGCGGCAGGCATCTTGTCTTTGATTTTAGCGCGAGAACTGAGTCCAAGTTGCAAGGTCAGAAGCCTGGTCAGGGTAATCGAAAGAACCCTTCTTGTTGCGAACTGGTTGTGGCAAGCCCAGAGAACAGCGGGTTTCGGTGTGCCTCCCAGGGGAGGCTGTGAGAATAGCCCAGGGCAAAGCCCTGGGAATGCAGAGAAGGAAGATAATTCCGCCCCGGAGGGCCGGAGCGAGTCCCGTTGACGTGCTGGATCAAAGTTCATGCAATCGTCCTGGAAGCCCGATCAGTTTCCGGTGGTTCTTGCGACTTCAATCGCCCAGACTACGCCTTTACGCAAGACAATTGCCACGCCGTTCGATACCGTAAAGTCCTCATTGCGGATGACGAGTCTGTGCTCATGACAGTAGAAGAGCGTCTTGTCCCGCGCAACGGTGGGCGGCCCCAGGAGCTTTTGCACCTCGGCCTCAGTCATTCCAAGGTGAAGCTGAATTGGCAGCTTGATTCCGCCCATGTTTTTTGGAAGCCGACTGCAACGGTGATCCGGTCTATCGTTGGTAGACAAGCTTCTCCACTGGAAACCGCCGATGGCTGGCCCGTCAATCTCGCCGCTGGTCAGCCAGAGTATCCAAGCCCCGCCTTTGTCGCTTCCGTAAAGACACAGCCATCTGAGAGCATCGCCGGCATTGCCACTGCTCCCAAATGTTCCACCGAAGCGCTCTTGGGCATCTTTCAGGTTCGTCTGTTCGAGAACGATTGGCGCACTAGCCACGCTTAACGTCGCAATCATCTCCTTCGCGACAGTCGGTCGAGGCATGTCGTCCCACCAGCCAACCGTTGGTGGCGACCAGATCACAGTATTGGCCGTCTGCGCTGGACAAACGCAGTCGGCGGCTAACATTGCAACTACGATCAGTCTGATCGAGTTCATAACGCCCTTACGATTTGCGACCGCCGTAGCGGCCCTACTCCGCCGGATCTTCCGCCGTAAATCCAGAGCAGCAGGGCTTCTCCGTGGCGTGGAAGTTCATCAGTTCCACGCGAACCGCATCCGGATCCCAGAGGTTGAACTGGCCCTTGCCGTCGCGGCCCATCTGCGTGTGTTCCTGCGCCTCCACTCCAACCAGGCGGCCACTGTCTTTGAGAGTCTTGAAGGCCATCTCCACCGATGGAACGCCGATCGAAAAATGATTGAGCACGCCGAGATCGTGGGCAGAAATATCCGGCTTGGCGTTGAGCATGTACTCCAGCCAGTCGTGGCTGTCGGGGGTCTGCTGGCTCACCCAGTCGACCCTGTCGTCGACCATGCCGCCAAACCAGTAGGGCCGGAAGCCGAGCAGATCGCGGTAGAAGGTGTCTTCGACGGCGCGATTATGCACCATGATGCCGGCGTGGATGATGTGGGTTCCGATCACGTTAGGAGTCTCGACTGCCTTCGGCAGGTGAGGCGGCTCGACGAATTCCACCTTGTTGCCCTCCGGATCGACGACCGTGAACCAGATGCTGCCATCGGCTCCCTTTGAGACCGCGGCCGGAGTCTTGTATGCCTTGGAAGCCAGAAACCTGCGCAGGCCCTCGGCGTTGTCGGTGTTATAGCCGACATGATCGAGCCGGTTGATGCCGACGCCAGCCGGCAGCGGCAGCACCTCGATAAACTGAGTCGCGTTGAAGGCGTAGCGCACGCCCTTGGGATTCTGCGGGTCGGGCATCTTCGCTGCGCCGAGGATCTCGCGATAGAAGTGGTCGGCAGCCGCTGCGTTCGAGGTGTAGACGCCGAGGTGCGAGATGCCGGTGATCTTCGGTCGCTTGATCGGAGGATCGGGCATTTGAGCGGCGGCGGCGATGGTGAAGACGGCGAGAAAAGCGGCGGCGAGCAATCTGAACTTCATTCTGCACCTCAAAAGGAGTGGCCGAACCACAACAAACCGATTCTACTCGGTCGGCAAGGCTGAGCGCCTGCGTGGCCGCCGTACAATGCTCCAATGAGCCGAATCGCATTCTCCTCCGTCCTTCGCGTTCTCGCCCTTGCCGCCTGCATTGGCTCTGTAGCTTTTGCCCAGAACGCTCTGCCAACAGCTTCGGCGAAAGATCGCGCCCTGGCGCGCGAGATCTTCAAGCAGTTGATCGAGATCAACACCACTGACACCGCCAAGGGCAACGTGACTACTGCAACTGACGCCATGCAGAAGAGGTTTCTCGACGCAGGTTTCCCGGCCGAGGATGTGCATCTGCTGGGTCCCGATCCTCGCAAGCAAAATCTGGTGGTCCGCCTGCGCGCCGCAGCTCCCACCAGCGAAAAGCCAGTCCTGTTTCTCTGCCACATGGACGTGGTCGAGGCCCTGCGCTCTGACTGGCACACCGATCCCTTTGAGTTTGTCGAAAAGGACGGCTACGTCTACGGCCGAGGCACACAGGACATGAAGAACTCCGACGCCGCGCTGGTTTTCACGATGCTGCGGCTGCACAAGGAGGGCTACAAGCCCCGCCGCGACCTGATTCTCGCGCTCACCGCCGA